>JBAPSB010000046.1:0-10369 GCA_049281435.1 Desulfobacterales bacterium | reverse complement strand
AAACGGATGCTGATCATTCTCGGGGTCCGGGTTAATCTCGTGCGCAACGCCTTTTTCAAGGCGATCCTTCCGGGCTTCAACAAACGCCTGTCTTCATAGAAGAAGATTCGGCGACCCTACTTACGACCACTTGTTCAGGCGACAAAAATAGTATGACTTCAGAAAAAAAACATTTGTACAAAGCGCCGTCTGACGGAACACGCAGGGTCCTGCGGCTGCTGTCGAGGCCCGTAAAAAAGGCCCGTGAAAAGCCCGGGATCATTATCCGCGCTTACCGGGGGTTCGGCTCCCGAAACGAGGTCTGTATATTCGGCCGGGTTTTCCGTCAGCCCGGAATTCCGCGCCGTCTCGAGGCTCTCGGAGCCTTAGGTGATCTGGCGAATGTGTGGCGGCGGATGTGGAGCCGCGGCGTTCGCCGCGCGGTCGTGGAGGTGCGATTCGGTGACCTCCGCAAAAAATCGCGGACCGACCGCTTCGGCTTCTTCCTCATCCGGTTTCATTTGCCGGGCCTGCCGGACCCGGAGCGCGTGTGGTACCGGGCGACCGTGGAACTGGAGCGGTCGGTCGGTTCGGGTGCCCGTGCCACGGCGGACGTGTTTATCGCCCCTCGAACCGCCGAATTTGTCGTGGTCAGCGACATCGATGACACGGTCGTGCACACCGGCGTGGCCAACAAGGTCAAAATGCTGTGGCGCCTGTTTTTCACCGCGGCCAAAAGCCGGACCGCCTTTCCGGGTGTCGGGGCGTTCTACCGGGCGCTGCACCGCGGTCCCTCCGGTGATCAGCGCAACCCGATGCTCTACGTGTCACGCGGACCGTGGAGCATTTACGAAGTGCTCGACGAATTCTTCCATTTGAACGACATTCCGGAGGGACCGCTGCTGTTTTTGAGATACTGGGGTATCACGCTGGACCACCCCCTGCCGCGCCGCGCAAAGGACCACAAGCTGGGTCTCATCCGCCAGATGTTGGCAATTTACAAGGATCTGCCGTTTATTCTGATCGGCGACAGCGGTCAGAAAGACCCGGAAATCTATGCCCGCATCGTCCGTGAACACCCCGGCCGCATTCTGGCGATCTACATCCGCAACGTGAGCCGGGTTCCGGAGCGCCGGCGGTTCATCGACCAGCTGGCCAGGGAAACCGCCCGCGCCGACAGCGAACTGGTTCTCGCCGATGACAGCCGCATCATGGCAAAACATGCCGCCCGAAAGGGCTTTATCGCAGCGAAGGGCGTGGCGGAAGTCATGTCGGCCATTAGCGCCCGTGAATCCGGGGAGGCATACACCGCTGGCTTCAGCTCCACCGCCGGATGATCCGGAGGGACGATGTGATTCGCCACGATCGCAAGGAGTCAGGGATATGTTGAGAGATGAGCGGGAAATCGCGTTGAACGATATTTTGATCGCCTGTCGCCGGAGCGCCGACCACTTCCTTCAGGCACGCGAGCTGGGCGTCAACAAAAAATTGACCGAACTGTTCGATTCCATGGCGAATCGACGCAACCTGGACGCCGGTAAATTAAGTGGCATTGTGCGTGGTTTCGGCTACCTGCCGGATGAACCCGACAGCGACCGCCAGGATTTCTCCCACCTGATCACCCTGACCCGCTCCGCGGTGACGAGCGACAGGGGGCGGATGCTGCTGGAAAAGGCTGTCGAGCTGGAAGTCGAATTGGACCAGAAGATCGATGGTGCACTGGTGTTTGACTGGGGCGGAAATACACCTTCGCTTCTGCGCGACATCAGAGCATCCAGTCGCCGCTGCTGCGAGGAGATGGCGGAGATAATGACGCGGCGGCGGGCGGGGTAAATCTGCTGGTAATCAAGGTTGCTGCCTGCGTTTGCCGGGTCAATGAGACAAGGTGTCCGCTATGGCTCAAGGAGAAAATCCATGAAGCGCAAAAAGAAGTCAAACCGAAAGTCGGGATTTTGGTCGAAGGCTATCGAAGAGGGGCGGTCGGTGAATTTTATTTGGACTACGGCCTTCATCAAAACGTTTAGTGCGAACGGCGGCATGAGTTTTCAGCCGATAATCGCACGGCACCTGGTGCAGAGCATAAAAAATGGCATTCCGTCTTAAGCACCCGGTTTAAAATGCCGACTATTTTGGACGTCGGGGTTTTTCACCCGGCTGTCGTGAAAAATCCAGATGTTCTGGGAAGCATGACGGAAAACGTGGAGCCCGCATCGAGCCGGCTTTCCACTTTGACCTTGCCGCCGTGGGCTTCGACGATGGCCCGCACCAGGCTCAGCCCCAGTCCCAGCCCACGCTTGGAGCGGCTGCGGTCGCCGCGGTAGAGGCGGTCCCAGATCTGGTTGATTTCATCCGGTCCGATACCAATCCCCTGGTCGGCCACCACGATGACGGCAAAGGGACCGTCTTCGTGGGCCGAAATTTCGATCGAGCCGCCCGGGCGACTGTATTTGACGGCATTGTCGAGAAGGTTTGCGGTAATCTGCCGGATGCGGTTTCGATCGGCGTGAATCACAAGCTCATCCGGCAGGCGCGTGCTGATGGTCACTTGCCTGTCCTCGGCGATGATATCGTAGAGATCGACCACGGAGGTGACGGTTTCCGGTACCGACACATCCGTTTTGTTCAATCGCATCGCGCCGGTTTCGGCTTCGGCCACATCCATCAGGGTGTTCAGCATGGTCAGCACACGGTCGGATTCCTCCATGCAATCGGCCAGGGCCTCCCGGCAGGGGCCCGGATCCAGGTCATTCTGCAGGGCCAGTTCGGCTGTTCCCCGCAGGCGGGTCATGGGTGTGCGCAAGTCGTGGGCGACGTTGTCCAGGGATTCGTGCATGGCCTGGATCAGGGAGTCGTTTTTATCCAGCATCCGGTTGAAAAGGCTGACGAGTTCATCGAGTTCGCCGCGCCCGGACCCTGCGGGCACCCGGCTGCTCGTGTCACCGGTTGCAAGAATTTTGCGCACCGTGAGGATCAACCGCCGGACGGGACGCATGGCGCGGAAGGTCAGAAATCCGCCCCCGATCATGCCGAGCAGGAGCAGCGGCAGCACGAATTTGAGGAACACCGACCGGAAGTAGGACAGAAATTCCCGGCTGCGGGTTGAATTCTTGCCGACCTGGAGGATCAGTCCGCCGGGGAGGCGACTGTTGCCGATGGTCCAGGAGCCTTTGCCGTCGGCCTCTACGAAGAACAGGGGGTCTTTGCGGTCCGGGTCCGGGGCTTCGAGCCGGTGGCGATCGAATTCTTTGACGCCCGGCGGAAGACTGATAAACAGCACCTGGTCGAGCGGCCCGATGATGCGGATGAAAAAAATATCGCCGGAGCCGTGGGATTGCACTGCAAACCGGGTGCGGACGGCATCCACACCCCCTTCATAATACCAGGCCGTGTACTCCTGGATGCGGTCCCGGATGACTTCCCGCTCTTTTTCTTCGACCCATCTGTCAATTACATAGTAGGCGACCAAAAAGAGCGCCAGCGAGCTGAAGACAAAGAAAACAGCGTACAAGATGCTCAGCTTCAGGCTGAACGTCAGGCCGATACCCCTATGGGTCTTTGAGGACATACCCCATTCCCCTTACCGTGTGGAGCATCTTGCGGTCAAAATCCTTGTCGATCTTGTTGCGCAGGCGGCAAACCAGGACATCGACGACGTTTGTCTGCGGATCGAAGCTGTAGTCGTAAATATTCTCCAGAACAGAGGTCTTGGAGACGATGCGGCCGGGATGGCGCATCAGGTATTCCAGCAGCGCAAATTCCCGTGCCGGCAGTCCGATGACGGTGTCCCCGCGTTTGGCTTCGCGGGCCAGGAGATCGATGGTGAGATCGCCGACGGTGAGCGTGGAAGGCTCCGCTACCCGGGTGTCTCTGCGGATCAGGGCCTGGATCCGGGCCAGCAGTTCCGAGAATGAAAAGGGTTTGGTCAGGTAGTCGTCCCCCCCGGCCTGCAATCCCTTAATCCGGTCGTCAACGGACCGTTTGGCGCTGAGGATGATCACGGGGGTATTGTTTTTCCTGGTCCGCAGCCGTTCGATCAGGGTCAACCCGTCCAGGCCGGGGAGCATGATGTCAACGACGGCGGCATCATAGACCCCGCTCAGTCCCAGATCCAGACCGTCCGGGCCGTCCTGCGCGACATCGACCGCATATCCGGCCTCCTTCAGGCCCTTGGCGACAAAAGAGGCAATCTTCTTGTCATCCTCAACGACCAGGATTCTCATCGTTACGGCCTTTCAATATTGTTTCCATATCAAAAACATAAACGGATAGAATACAATTCGAAACGCACTGTGCCGGAACCTATTGTCTATCCGTGATCGTTTAGGCGATTGGTAGTGTCCAATTCATAGTGTTTAAACTGCAGCTTCGTCAAGGGCCCGAGCCTTTCAAGACGGTTTGATGACGATCGCGGCCGCCTTGTCGTTGTTTAGATACTTGGCGGCCAGCTGCGACAGTTCACGGCTGGTTATGCCGGCGTAATCGGTCTGGATCGTCCGGCTCCACTCGATTTGCTGGGGAAATTTTTTCGACCCCGTCAGGACCGTATCGAGCCAGTAAGCGTTGGTGCGGATACGGTCCTTTATTCCAGTGAGGCTCGGGCCGATAGTCCTTTCCAGCTCATCCGGGCGGATTCCGTTGTGTGAGAGATCGAAAATGATCTGCCTGACCTCATCCACGACAACAGCCGTCTGGGCCGGATCGACCAGGGCCGCAGCCTGCAAGACGCCGTAACCGGGGTAGGCCCGCCAGGGCCTGTTGAAGGCGTAGGGTGAATAGGTAGCCCCCAGACTCTCCCGCAGCCTTTCCCGCAGCCGGTCCGAAAAGATTTCACCCAGCATGGCCAGGCGGCGCGTGCGTTTGATATCCCACATGTCTGCGGTGGGATAGGCGACCACGATCAAGGCTTTGGGGATTTCCGTTTCAACCTGTATGTCTATCGACTGCGCGGCCGGAAATCGGATCGCAGAAGATCGCTTCTCACCGCCCAAACCGCGCCGGCTGGGCAGGCTGCCGATATAGGTGCCGACGATATCGACCACGGCCGCCTCGTCAAAATCGCCGACCACGGATACTTCTAAGGGCTCGTTTTTCAAGGCGGCATCAATCCAGGAACGAACGTCTTCGAGGGTCAGGCTTGTAAAAGATTGGAAAGGCGGGAGGCCGAAGCGCTGGTCGCCGCCGGCCAGGAACCGGTATCCGGAAAGTTGCATCTGCCCGTCGATCGATCGCGAAAGCGCCGTGTACATCTGACCGAATCGCTGCATCGAAAGGGCATAGGCCCCCTTGCTGTAAACCGGATCCGTCAAATGGGCATACAACAGCTGAAACAGCAGACGGGTCTCGTCCGGCACCGTTTTACCTTCCAGTGCAAAATGGTCTTCCGCGACGGTAAAGTCAACCGTGGTGTTGCGCCCGGCCATGGCCCGTTCGACATCATCGCGGCTCAATGGGCCCAGACCGCTTTCATTGACGACCGCCTGGCCGAGTTCGGAGAGGCCCGGCAGGTTGTGCGGCTCACCGGACCGGCCGGTACCGAAGGCGATGTTGACCAGGACCTCATTTTGCCTGAAATCGGTTTTTTTGAGATTTAGGCGCACCCCATTGGCGAATTCGATCTGGGTGATTCCGAGATCCGACAGGGGCACTCGGCTGACAATGCGACTGCTGGATGACGGGTCAGGCAGGTAAGGAAAGCTAACGGGTTTCGCCTCACCGTCGAGGGTGACCGCCGTCAATCGGCTGCGGCCGTAAACGGCCAGCAACTGCTGCTCGGCAGGGGTTTCGCCGGTGGTCAGGTCCTTGTTCCCGGTGACCATGACGAGCCGGTGAGCGGGGGACCAGACGGTTCGGAAGGCTGCGTTTACCCGGTCGATTGTCAGGGCCTCAACCACCGGGCCGGCCAGCGCCTTTCTCTGTTGCGGTGATTGAAAAACCCGGTCTTCACTCAACGAAGACAGGATCTGCATTGCCAGTCGGCGGCTGTCGCGGGTACTCGATGTATTTACCGCGTCGTCGTATTCGGCCAGCACACTTTTTTTGACACGCTCCAGTTCAGTCGGGGTGAAGCCGGAATCAAGGGCGCTTCTGAGGGTCTGCTCGATTGAAGACAGCATTTTATCCCAGTCTTGGGGGTTGCCTTCGGCGCTGATTAGCGCTGTTTTCAAGTGACGCAGGAACGTTTCCGAGCCGGAGGACACATCCGTAAACGGCGTATCGGGTTTTTTGACCAGGGCATCCAGGCGATGCCGGAGCACTCGATCGGCAACCTCTTCCCGGAGCAGTTGCTCCTGAAGGGCACTGGAATCCGGAAGGGGAGGAATCTTTTCGACAACTTCCAGAGAAACCGTGGTGTTGCCCGCTTCCTTTTCGTAATGGTAGAAGGGTTTGATGCCCGCATGGCTGACGGTGCCGAATTCCGGTTTTTCCATTTTCGGCGCCCGGGCGGAAAAGTCGCTGAAGCGATCTTTTATGAGCCGTTCGGCCAACCGGGCATCGAAATCACCGGCCATCACCAGGACCATGTTATCGGGTCTGTACCAGGTGTCGTAAAAATCCTTGAGGAGTTTGCGGTCCGCGTTCCGGATGACTTCCGCGTCTCCAATGGGAAACCTCTGCGACACCCTTGTTCCGGGCGCTTCGAAACCGATACCGGCCACATAAGTACGATAGGATGCCGAGTCCCGGCTGCGCATCTCCGCCAGAATGACGTTTCGCTCACGGTCGATCTCGGATGGCAGCAAAGAAGCCCCGTCGGCATAGTCCCTCATGACCAGAAGCCCCTCGCTGAGATTTTTCTCGTCTCCCTCCGGCAGGAGAACCTCATAGACCGTTTCGTCGAAACCGGTGTAGGCGTTTGCATCGGCACCGAACTGCATGCCGATGCTCTGGAAATACTTCACCAGTTCCCCAGGTGCAAAATGGGTTGATCCGTTAAAGAGCATGTGTTCCAGATAGTGGGCCACACCCTTCTGATCGTCGTTTTCGTTCAAGCTGCCGCTCATGACTTTCAGGTTGATACTGACCCTGTCCTTGGGCGTACGGTTTTCCATGAGTGCATACCTGAAGCCATTGGGGAGTTCACCGAACACCACCGCAGGGTCCGGTGCAAGGTCACTTTTTTCGTGGGGCCAAAGGAGTGC
Organism: Desulfobacterales bacterium; assembly: GCA_049281435.1. Classification (GTDB taxonomy): domain Bacteria; phylum Desulfobacterota; class Desulfobacteria; order Desulfobacterales; family SG8-13; genus JARFQH01. The sequence goes on along the minus strand of JBAPSB010000046.1, from coordinate 3,251 downwards.
CGGCGGCTTTTGGAAGGATGGATCCGTTTCAGCGGCATTGACCGGGGCCGTCAACAGATGGCCGAGACCGCCGTTGAGGGTGCGGCTGTCAAGACCCGCACCCGTGCTTGAAACGAGAATCAGGACAAAGAGCCACAAGAGGGTCGATCGCAAGAGCCTCTGGAGACTGTTCTGAATCATCTTCATGGTGAATTCCCTTCTTTAAATTATACCCTGCCCTTGACCTGTTTTTCCAGGTCAATCGGATAAGACCCGCAGAGTATAATACCGCAATCTTTCCATAGCCTTTCTGCCGGATTACACGGATGTAATGTTCGTGCAAGGCGCGTGAAAGGTCGGAGCATTAATGTATCGGCAAACGAACACGAACCGAACCAGCAATAAACCCCACCGTCGACGGCAGGGGGCCATTTGGTTTCGGTTCGAATGACCCGAGCTTCGACAATAAACCAATCGTAAGGAGGATTAAGAGCATGACACGAACACTCAATTTGACACGGTCAATCATCATTATGCTGATGACCGGGCTGCTGGTGTTAGCGGGATTGCTGATCGCGCATGCGAGCCCGAATGCACCGGTACCGATGATTCCGGAAAACTTCAGCAGCCTGGCCGACACCGTCAGCCCGGCCATCGTCCATATCCGGGTGGAAAAAACGGTCAAGACCGGCGGGCCGGCTAGGGGTCCATCCGGGATGAACCCCTTTGGCAACGACAAACCCTTCGAAGGTCATCCGGATAAGTTTTTCGGGCCCAATGGCCGGTCCGAATTCAAACAGCCCGGTTCGGGATCCGGCTTCGTCATCGACAAGCAGGGGTACGTCGTCACCAACAATCATGTGGTTGACGGCGCGGATAAAATAAAGGTCGTCTTCAAAGATGAACGGGAATACGACGCCAAGATCGTCGGGCGGGATCCTGTCACCGATATTGCCCTGCTCAAGGTCGACGCAAAAGAAAGTCTGCCGACCGTGGCCTTGGGCAGTTCCAGCGATCTGAAAGTCGGGGAGTGGGTGATGGCCATCGGAAGCCCGTTCGGGTTGGACAACACCGTGACCGCCGGCATCGTCAGCGCCAAAGGGCGCGTAATCGGATCCGGGCCCTACGACGATTATATCCAGACGGATGCGTCCATCAACCCGGGAAACAGCGGCGGCCCCCTGCTCAACATGAAGGGTGAGGTCGTCGGAATCAATACCATGATCGTTGCCGGCGGTCAGGGAATCGGGTTTGCGATCCCCATCGACATGGCGGAGAATGTCGTCAAGCAGTTGAAACAAAACGGTCAGGTCACCCGCGGGTGGTTTGGCGTCAGTGTACAGGACGTGAAGGGGGACGTGGCGGAGTATTACGGTGCCAAGGGGCAGACCGGTGTGTTGGTTGCTGCCGTAACGCCCGGCGATCCGGCGGAAAAAGCCGGAATCAAGGCCCGGGACATCATCACGGAGGTCAATGGCAAAAAAATGGCGACCAGCCGGGACCTGACGACACTGGTGGCCGGGTTGGATGTCGGCGACCGGGCCGAAGTAAAGGTGCTGCGGGAAGGTGAAGCCAAGACCCTGGTGGTCGAAATCGGAAAGCGGCCGCTGGAATTGGCGGCAGCCGGTGACCGGCAACAGGAAAACGACGGTGAGTATGGCTTTCAGGTGTCCGAGTTAACGCCGGAGATCGCTGAGCGCTATAATCTCGGCAATGCCAACGGTATCATTGTGGTCGGGGTGCAGGCCGGCAGCAAGGCCGACAAGGCTGGTGTCGAAGAGGGCGATCTCATCCTCGAAGTGAATCACGGGAGCGTCGATTCGGTGAGTCATTTCAAAAAACTGCTCGACCAGAACAAAATGGGCAGCGGGATCAAGCTGCTTGTCAAGCGCATGAATGCCGGCCTCCTGGTGATCCACCTGGCCTGATCGAAAAGCCGGGGGTATCATAGAACCGGGGCGGCATGCTTTCCCCCAGGCTGCCCCGGTTCACCTGCAATAAACCGGTAATTTATAACACATATCGTTTGAGCCGGACTCATAGGGTGTGGAACAAAAATCTAATTTCCCCTTTGATTTGACGGTCATCAGCACTAGTCTGACGTCACCTTTATGGTCAGCGTCAGCTCCTCGCGGAATACCTTGCCGTTTTGGCGGACGACCAGCAGGATGCCGTTTTGGCCTTCCGGAACCGGTCCGGCGCTGAACGCCGCCTGGCCGACGTGGCCCGGTCCGCGCCGCCAGGCGATCAGATCCACCGGGGATAAGGTCTTTTGCAGTGTTTCTCCGGGCAAAACCGTATCGGATGGCGGGTCGTTGATGTTTTCGGCCGTGATCCCTTCGAAAGCAAAACGACCGGAAGGGTTCTGATCGAAGAGATAGCGCGTGCTGTTCCAATCGATTTCAAATGGCTGCCGGGTATTGTTTTTTACTTCCAGCCGGAACTGAGAAATGAACAGCGCGTCTTTTTTAAGCGGTGTGAATCGGGCCGAAAACACCGCATTTTCGGCCGACTGGAATTCCGGCGTACTGATCCAGGTTCTGGTCGGGGCGCAGCCGGATAAAAATAACGTCACCAGTAAAAAGCCGCAGGCGGCAGGGGAAATTTTCATCTTGTCCTCAATAAAATAGTTTAAAGTACCCTTGGTGTGCGTTCAGCAATCTCAAGAATTCTCTGAAGTCTTGGGGTAGATTCGCGACTGGCATAATTTATCTGTCTCAATGTTTCAACAACCTTGAGGCGTTGGCAGGGTGTTTGTGCAAGCCAATAGTCCTTGTCTCCGGATTGGTCCTGCAGCGACGTGATTGAGAATTCGTGGCGGCTTATCCGCAGCGAATCGATAACGGTCATTCGGTGGTTTTTCTTTAAATTAAACATCTCAAGGATTTATACCACAGATCTTCTCAAAATCAAATGCCCAGAAAGGCCTTCCGGAACCGGTCGCTTTCCAGCAGCTCCCTTCCGGCACCCTGCTGCACGATCCGGCCGGTTTGAAGGACGTAGCCGCGGTCGGCCAGATCGAGCGCCTCGCGCACGTTCTGCTCGACCAGCAGGATGCTGATGCCCGCCTGCTTGAGGTGCCGCACGGTATCGAGCACCTCGTCCACCAGCAGGGGAGCGAGGCCCAGCGATGGTTCGTCGAGCATCAGCACTTTCGGGCCGGACATGAGCCCGCGGCCGATGGCCACCATCTGCTGTTCGCCGCCGGAGAGGGTCGACACGGCCTGGTCGCGCCGTTCGCGCAGGCGGGGAAACAGGGCGTAGACAAAATC
>JBAPSB010000045.1:0-21351 GCA_049281435.1 Desulfobacterales bacterium | reverse complement strand
TTGCCGGACGGGCCGGTGCCGAGCGCTGAGATGGCCGCCGAAGCCGCAGCGCCCGGCGTCCGCGAAACCTCGGGCGGATCGGCACCCGGCGCCCCGGACGGCGTCCGAGAACCGGCGACGAAAAATGCCGGCCGCCGCGAAGACAGCGGCGGCATTTTTAAACGGCTGCGCCGCGGCCTGGCCCGAACGCGGCAACTGCTGACCACCGATCTCGACGACCTCTTCGCGGAGAACAAGGGCGTCGGCGATGAGATGCTGGAGGACCTCGAAGAGATTCTGGTCACGGCCGACATCGGTGTTCAAACCGCCACCGCCCTCATCGAGCGCATCGGGCGCAAAGCCTCCCGCATCGGCGATGCGGCCGCGCTCAGAAAGGTTCTGCAGGAAGAAATCCTCGCACTGTTGACCAAAGAGCCGCAAACGCCCGCCGCCGCGCTTTCGAGACCGCACGTCATCATGGTCGTCGGCGTCAACGGTGTCGGCAAGACCACCACCATCGGCAAGCTGGCCGCCCGGTTCGCGCGCGAAGACAAAAAGGTCCTGATTGCCGCCGCCGACACGTTTCGCGCGGCCGCCGTCGAGCAGCTCGCCATCTGGGCCGAAAGATCGGGTGCGGATTTCGTGCGCCACAAAGACGGCGCCGACCCGGCCGCCGTGGCCTACGACGGGGTCGAAGCGGCGGCGGCCCGCAACGCCGACGTCGTGCTGGTGGACACCGCCGGCCGGCTGCACACCAAGGTCAACCTGATGGAAGAACTCAAAAAAATAAAGCGCTCGATTGCGAAAATCATGCCTGCGGCTCCGCACGAGGTGCTGCTGGTCCTGGATGCCACCACCGGTCAGAACGCCCTGTCTCAGGCCCGGTTGTTCGACGAGGCCCTGGGGGTCACCGGCATCGCCCTGACGAAACTGGACGGCACCGCCAAGGGCGGCATCGTCATCAGCATCCACGACCAGTTGAACATTCCGCTGCGCTATGTCGGTGTCGGCGAGACGCTCGAAGACCTGCAGGTCTTCGAGCCGCGGCGGTTTGTCGAGGCGCTTTTCTGATTGGAAACGTTGTTGAAACTTGAAATTCGAAACTTGAAACTCGGAACCTTCACCCTTTGACTACCGGTGGCGAATCGACAAAAAGGGCAGGCACATAGGCCTGCCCCTAAGGCTTTGAACCCTTAACCCAGAACCTTGAACCCAAAACCCCCTTTAGTGCGTCACCCGGAAATCGGCCATTTCGCCGGTGTACTCCTTCCACTCGACAGCCACGTTGTCCACAACCGACCGGGGTGGTCCCGTTCGGCACCAATCCAGCATTTTTTCAACAGCGAACCGCTCGCCTTCGATAACCGCCTCGACCGTGCCGTCGCGCCTGTTCCTCACCCAGCCGTTGACACCGTACCGCTGAGCGGCCCGCTGCGTCTCGACCCTGAAGAGTACCCCCTGGACGATTCCGCTGATGACAATGTGGGCCCTGATTTTTTCCTCCATGACTGCACCTCTTACCATCATTGCGTGAGGGCGAAAAATTTTTCACCCCTGCCGGGGTCCTGGACCGGGCTGTTAAATACGCGGTTCTCTGTTGTTGCCGCTCAGCCGATCAGCCGGCGCAATTTATCCTCGTCGATGACGGGCACGCCCAGCTCTTGGGCACGCTGCAGCTTGGTGCCGGCCTCGCTGCCGGCAACGAGGTAATTCGTCTGGCGGCTGACCGTGCCGCTGACCTTTCCGCCCGCCGCCGCGATCATTTCCTTGGCCTGACGCCGGGTCAGGCCGGCAAGCGTGCCGGTCAGGACGAAAGTCAGGCCGTCCAGGGTGGCCCGCTGCCCTTGGTCTTCCTGCCGGATGATCACGCCGTTTTGCCGGAGCCGCCCCAGCACATCCCGGTTTTCCGGGCGACTGAAAAAAGCCACGACACTGTCCGCCACAATCGGACCGATCCCTGCGATGGCTTCGAGGTCTTCGCGGGCGGCCTGCGACACATCTTCGAGGGTCGGAAAGTGCTGGGCCAGTATCCCGGCGATGTGCTCGCCGACATGGCTGATCCCGAGCGCGTATAAAAACCGTTCCAGTGAAATCCGGCGGCTGCTGTCGATACGCTCGATCAGGTTGCGGGCCGATTTGTCCGCCATGCGCTCCAGGCCTTCGAGTGTCTGTCGATCCAGCGTGAAAACATCCGCAAAGGAGGCCAGGATCTTTTTTTCGACCATCTGGTCGATTATTTTGTCCCCCAGCCCGTCGATGTCGAAGGCCCCCTTGGAAGCGAAGTGCCGGAGGCGCTCTTTGATCTGAGCCGGGCAGTTGGCGTTGACGCAGCGCGTGGCGGCCTCTTTCTCCGCGCGGACGACCGCCGCACCGCAGGCCGGGCAGGTCTTCGGCATGTCAAACCGAATTTCCGTGCCGCTGCGCCGGGATTCGATCACCTTGACGACTTCGGGGATGACGTCCCCGGCGCGCTGGACCAGCACCTGGTCACCGATCCTGACATCCTTTTTCCGGACCTCGTCCTCGTTGTGCAGGGTGGCGCGACTGACCGTGACGCCGCCGACCCGCACCGGCTTGAGGTGCGCCACCGGCGTCAGTTTTCCGGTGCGCCCGACCTGGACCTCGATGGCCGCAACGGTGGTCGTGGCCTGGACGGCCGGGAATTTGTACGCCATCGCCCAGCGCGGGCTCCGGGACGTACTGCCCAGCCGCAGCTGATCGGACAGGCGGTCGACCTTGATGACCATACCGTCGATTTCATACGGCAGGCCGTGACGTTTTTCTTGCAGCTCGCCGTGGAATTCGAGCACCTGATCGATGGTGATGGCGCGGCGCGTGAGCGGATTGATCCTGAACCCCAGCTGCTGAAGGTGCCGAAGAAGATCGGCGTGCGTTGTCACGCCCGGCTCGTCCATCGCCCCGACACCGTAGACGTAAATTCTCAGCGGCCGGCGGGCGGTAATTCTCGAATCGAGCTGACGCAGGGAACCCGCCGCCGCATTGCGCGGATTGGCGAAAAGCGGCCGCCCTTGCGCCAGCCGTTCGGCGTTCAGCCGCTTGAATCCTTCCCGCTCCAAAAAGATTTCCCCTCTGACCTCCAGCAGCCGCGGAGCCTTGCCGTCCGGGGAATCGCGCAGCACGAGCGGCACGGCCGGAATCGTTTTCACGTTGGCGGTGATCACCTCGCCGGTGACGCCGTCGCCGCGGGTGGCGGCCGTCACCAGCCGGCCCTGCTCGTAGGCCAGATTGACCGCAACGCCGTCCATTTTGGGCTCGGCCGTATACAAGACCGGCTGTTCACCGATCTGCCGGCGCACCCGCTCGTCAAAGGCGCGAATATCGCCGTCATCGAACCCGTTATCAAGGCTCAGCATCGGCGCGGCATGCCGCACGGTGTCGAACTTCGTCAGCGGCGCCGCCCCGACCCTGGCGGTCGGTGAATCCGGGCTGGCCAGATCGGGATATTCGGTTTCGAGCCGGATCAGCTCCCGCACCAGGGCATCGTACTCGGCGTCCGAAATCTCCGGGTCGTCGAGAACATGGTAGCGGTGGTTGTGGTGGTGGAGCGCCGCCCTCAGGGCGGCGACCCTTTGGGTGGCGTGCAAATCGGCAGCTGGTGGCATAAGCGTTTGATCACCTCGCAGGCCCGCGAGCGTCCCGTGGTGAAGGCCTCGGTCTTGAATCCCGGCCGCCAGTGCAGTGAAGCCAGTTCATCTGACACCACCAGGAGGCCGCCGAGGTCGACACCCCGAAAGCCGGCGGCCGAAAAAAGGGCCGAGGTTTCCATGTCGACCGCCAGGGCGCCCTCGGCCTGAAAATGCCTGATTTTCGCGGGGGTCTCCCTGAAAATGGCGTCGGTGGTCCACACCGCTCCGGTGTGCGAGCAGCAGGCATCATGGGCCAGCAGTTGCCGGATCCGATCGACGGCCGCCGGCGCCGGATACGAAACCGGCGGTAACTGGTCGGGTTCGCGGTAGTGAACCGAGGTGCCTTCGTCAATGAAGGCCGCGGTCGGCACCAGGAGATCCCCAATTTTTACCGTGGGAGAAACGGCGCCGCACCAGCCGAGAAAGAAGAAGTGGCGGACGCCCCAGGCCACCAGGGTCTCCAGAAGCATGACCGCGTAAGGCGCACCCACCATCGGACCGATGAGCGTGATCGGCTCGGCCCCGTCGATCCGGTGAACGAACATCCGGCTCGTGAAAAGCCGGTGCGGTGGCAGCCCCATCAGTCCCAGCGAGCGCACCAGCTGGTCGAAGTCGACGGTGGTCGCCACCAGGACCGCAAAACGGCCCGGGTCCGGTGTCCGGCGGCCCTTGACGGGTTTGACGACGGCATCGTCACTAAAACCGCTCGCGGTGGAAGCCGGTGGTGTTTGGGCTCGATTAAACCGGTTTTTAGAGGGTGTCATTGACGATAGGGGTATGGCGGCCGTCGGGCGCTCGGCCGGATGACTTCCGCCGCCGGCTTTCACTCCGGTGTCGATCCCCGGCGGCCTTTACTCCGCCGGGCCCAACCCCTGTGGGATGCGGCCCCGGCCGACAAAAAAAACACATAAATGGGTTGGGTGCGTGACGGTACCGTGACTAATAACGGATGCCCACTGAAAAAACGGACCTCAGGCGGGCTTGGCCAGGGCGGACAATTTTTCCTTGACCTCGTCGATGATGTCGTAGAGCCACATGACATCCTCGACACTCAGACGCCCCGCTTTGGCCGGCGCCCGTTCGCTGCCGTCTTTTTTCGTGAGAATCCGCGGGCCGATCTGCACCTTCGGTTCACCGTCGCCGTAGCGGTTGATCGACACCAGCAAACCGGTTTCCGGGCACTTCCACTGCTCGAGCATTTTGTCCTTATCCGGATCGTAGACCATCTTTATCCCTTCTTCTGCTAACGGGTCCTACGTTGAAATCTTGGAGAAATCGGCGAATTTCTCGAACAGTCCCGCGATGCCGCCCAGCAGTGCCAGGCGATTTTCGCGCAGCCGTTTCTTGTCGCTCATGACCATCACGCCGTCGAAAAAGTCGTCGACGCTGGCGCGCAGGGTGGCGATTTCGCGCAGGGCCAGATCGAAGCGGCCGCGGTCGACGGCGGCCACCGCCTTGGTTTCGACGGCCTGGAAGGCGGCAAACAAGGCCCCTTCGCTGTCGTGCTCGAAAAGGGCGGCATCGACTTTGTGCGACCCGCGGTCCGCCGTGCCGGCCTTCCTGATGATGTTGCCGACCCGTTTGAACGCCGCCGCCAGGGGCTCGAAATCGGGCTGGGCCTTCAACGCCTCGAGCGCACGCACGCGGTTCCAGATGTCGGGCACGTTGTCGCCGGAGATGTCGATCACCGCCGCGATCACGTCTTTCGAAAATCCTTCTTCGGCCAGCAGGTGGGCCATGCGGTTTTTGATAAAACTTAAAACCCCGGCCGTCAGGTCGCCGAGTTCGCGGTTACTTTTCTTTTCGAAAAGGCTCAGGCTCTTTTCGATCAGGGCCGACAGGGAGAAGGAAAAACCCTTGTCCAGCATGATCTGAACGATGCCGATGCCTTGCCGGCGCAAGGCATACGGGTCCGATGCGCCGGTCGGCACCAGGCCCACGCTGAAACAGCCGCAAATGGAATCGATCTTATCGGCAATTGCAACCAGCGCCCCGGTCACCGTCTCGGGCAGCGGCGCCCCCGAATAGACCGGGCGATAGTGCTCTTCGATGGCGGCGGCCACCTCGGCCGGTTCGCCGGCCAGCGCGGCGTAAACCCTTCCCATCACGCCCTGGAGTTTGGGGAATTCACCGACGACGTGGCTCACGAGATCGGACTTGCACAGGTGCGCCGCGCGCTTGGCATGGCGCTCGAGGTCGGAAAAATCCGGACGGCCGGCACCGGCGGCCTGCGCCAGATAGCTTGCCAGTGCGCTCACGCGCTCGGTCTTGGCGTACATGGTGCCCAGCTGGGCCTGAAACAATACCCCTTTGAGCTGTTCGACACGCTGATCGTTCGACACCTCCAGATCGCCCCGGTAAAAAAACTGGGCGTCGGCCAGGCGGGCGCGGATCACGCGCTCGTGACCGCGGGCGACCAGCGCCATGTCGCGGGCCCTGGTGTTGTTGACGGAGATGAAACAGGGCATCAGGTGGTTCTGGTCATCGACGACCGCAAAGTATTTTTGATGCTCCCGCATCGAATTGATCAGCACCTCGTCCGGAACTTCGAGAAATCCCTCGTCGAAGTTGCCGGCCACCGCCACCGGATACTCGACCAGGTTGGTGTTGATATCCTCCAGTTCGGGATCGGGCAGAATGCGCCCGCCGAGTTTTTGGGCGACGCCGGCGATCTCGCGCTGCAGGACTTTTTTACGCTCGGAGATATCGACCAGGACGTTGGCGGCCTTTAAAATGTCGCCGTACTCCTCACTGCGAAGTATTTTCAGGCGGCCGGGCGACATGAAGTAATGCCCGCGGGTGGTGCGGCCGCTCTTCAAGTTGCCGAGCTGAAAGGCGATGACGGCGTTACCCAGCAGCGCCGCAATTGAAAAAATGGGCCGCGCGAATTCGATGTCAAGATCGGCCCAGTGCATTTTCTTCGGGAAGGGGATGGACAGAATCACTTCCGGTAGAATCTCCCGCAGCAGCGTGCGGGTGGGCTGGGCGCGTTCGATTTTATCGGCGGCCAGGTAGTCGCCTTTGGCCGTGTGGGCGGTGCGCAGTTTCTCGACCGCAACCCCGGCTTTTTCGGCAAACTTGCGGGCGGCCATCGTGGGGCGCCCCTGCTGATCGAAGCCGATGGCGGCCGGGGGCCCGATGAGTTCGGTTTTCATCGATTGCTGCCGGGGGGCGACCTGATCGACGATAACCGCCAGCCGGCGGGGCGTGCCGTAAGTTCTAAGTGCACCGTGTTCGATGCGGGCCTCGGCCAGTCTGTGGCTGAGCCGGGAAGCCAGCGCCTCCAGGGCCGGGGCAATGTAGCCGGCCGGAATTTCTTCCGAACCGATTTCAAGCAGTAGCGTGTCCATGGTGTCCTCTGGTCCGATTGAATGATCCGAAGTACTTCTTTTATCTGGATAGTGCCCATCCGATACATATTTAGGCACTGTTGAATGTCCAATTCATAAATGCGGATTTTTTTCGCTGGGCAAGGCCGCACAAGGATTTACGGCGAGGCGTACTTTAGTACGCCGCAGCCGGAAATCCGCGGGGAACGCAGCCCAGCGGAAAAAAGGTCATTTATGGATGGACATTGGCCAGCAGCGGAAATCCTTTCTCCCGGCGCTGGTTGACATAGGCTTCGGCACTGCCCCGCGCCAGGTTGCGAATACGGGCGATATAGCCGGTGCGCTCCGTGACGCTGATCGCCCCGCGCGCATCGAGAAGGTTGAAGGTATGGGAACATTTCAGGCAGTATTCGTAAGCCGGAAGAACCAGGCCGGCCGCGATTTGCGCCAGGGACTCGGCCTCGTATTTGGTGAACAGGTCGAACAGGGCCGGCACGTCGGCTTTTTCGAAATTATAGGTCGACTGCTCGACTTCCTGCTGATGGTGGACATCACCATAAAATATCCGATCGTTCCACTTCAGATCGTAAACGTTGTCGACGCCCTGGAGATACATGGCGATACGTTCCAGGCCGTAGGTCAGCTCCACGGACACCGGTTTCAATTCGATGCTGCCGGCCAGTTGGAAGTAGGTGAACTGGGTGACTTCCATGCCGTCCAGCCAAACCTCCCACCCCAGGCCGGAAGCGCCGAGGGTCGGCGATTCCCAATCATCTTCGACGAACCGGATGTCGTGGTCAAGCGGGTCGACTCCCAGGACCTTGAGGCTTTCCAGGTACTGCTGCTGGACGTCGAACGGCGAGGGCTTCAGGAGCACCTGGTACTGGTAGTAATGTTGCAGGCGGTTCGGGTTGTCCCCATAGCGGCCGTCGGTCGGCCGGCGGGAAGGCTGCACGTAGGCCACCTTCCAGGGCTCGGGCCCCAGGGCCTTGAGCAGGGTCGTGGGGTGAAACGTCCCGGCCCCGACCTCCATGTCATACGGCTGGGCCATCACACATCCCTTGCGGGCCCAGAACCGGTTCAGCGCGAAGATGACGTCTTGAAAATTCATCGGTTGTCTCTCGTGATGGGAGTTTAGTGCCAGTCGGGGTTCGGGTTACGGGTTGCGAGTTACGGGTTGCGAGTTACGGGTTACGGGTTACGGGTTACGGGTTGCGAGTTACGGGTTACGGGTTACGGGTTGCGGGTTACGAGTTACGGGTTGCGGGTTACGGGTTGCGAGATACGGGTTGTCCGAATACAGGTTTGTTGGGTTTTTTGAACGCAAAGGGACCGATCTCTTTTGAATCAGACCTCATTATTCACTGACGGGCCCGGTTCGATCTTAGAGCCCGTTAGCGGCGAGTCTCAGCCGCCGCTTGCAACCGTTCATCCGGGTGGCGGCCCACCTCGACATCGCATTTCGAACTAATCTAAACTGCACCGGGTTTGCCGGCGACTGCCGCCAGGCCCTGGCGGTCGATGCCAAAAGGAAGCAAACACGCCTCCGGCCTTTCCGAAAGTACTTCTTCCCAAAGGGGTGCGAGCCGCTGGACATCCTCCGCGCGACCGAGGGCCCAGAGACACCCGCCGCCGCCGGCGCCGGTGAATCGCGCCCCGCAACCGCAGCGCACCGCCGCCGCCGCCAGTTTGGTGCCCAAGTCGTCGAGCACATCCGGTGTCATTTCAAGGCGCAGGGCCGTTTCACGGTTCATGGCCGCGGCTGCCTCTATATAGTTGCAACTGCGCAGAGCGTCAATAAACTTTTTGGTCAACCGGACGATGTCACTCCAGTGCCGGCGGTATTCACCGCCGAGAAACTGGCGCACCCACTGCCCGTTGACGTCTCTTGATTCATGCGGCACGCCGCAGTAGGCCAGCAGCAGGTGGCGGTTTAAAACAGGATAATAGGCCTTTTTGAACAGCGCCTTTCGCTCGAGTTCAAAGCCCCGCCACCCCGGCCGCCAGGACCAGGCGTTGGCACCGCCCATCGCCGCGGCCAGCTGATCCTGTCGTCCGCAGGGCACCCCGGCCACGCTCTCCTCGATCCGGTGGGCCAGAAGGGCGATTCGCCGCCGGTTGGCGGGTGTCAACGCGATTTTGTCGATGGCCATCAAGAAAGCGGCCGCCAGGGCCACAGCCGCCGCCGAAGATCCTCCCAGGGCACTGCGCGGCGGCGACGCCGATTCGATGATCACCTGCACGCCATCGGCCTCGAAATAGGCCGCCGTGGCAAACATGAGGCCCAGCGGATGGTCGAAGGGGGCGGCATCGGACGGAAAGTCGGCGCTTTCGAATCCGCGCGAGGATATCTTGACCCGCCCGGGCCGGTGCGGCAGAAGCCGGACCGTGGTCCGCAAGTCGATGGCCAGATTGACCGTGCAGGGGGCAAGGTGCCGCAGCGGGTTATAAAAAACGGCCAGGTCGAGCGTTCCGCCCATGTCGATCCGGCAAGGTGCCGAGGTCACCACCGGATCGAGCGTCAGTGTGTCTCGCAGGGTGCCCTTCATCGGTGACGGCTCACTTTCGGGTGTCAATGATTTGTTGCCGGTTTTCTGATTTGGCGCAGGAACGTCAGGCTGCGGGGCTCCCGGCCCATTTGGTAAGGAACGAAAGCTTCCATGGCCGCAAGGCTTTCGGCGATCGCCGCCGGGGAGAAACGCAGCCGCCCGGCCTTGGACAAGTCCATCGTTTCGAGCCCCTGCAGCTGTTTGAGCGTGCCCCTTGACAGTGTCAGCCGGCCCGGGCCGGCCGCCCGGCAATCAGCGCAGACGATGCCGCCGCGCGCCGGTTCGAATGTCAGATCCGCACCCCCGATCCGGTCCGCCGCGCGCTGGCACCGGCTGCAGGACCGCAGGTTCGGGCCATGCCCGGAGAGCACCAGGAAACGAATCTGGAAGAAAATACTCAGGACATCGGCCGGCGTCCGCCCGCGGCTCAGTTCGGTCAGCACATGCAGCAACAGGGTGTAGAGGTCCGGCTGGCGCTCGCCCTCTTCCGACCAGCCGTCAATCAGCTCGGCCCAGTAACTCGCATAGGCCGTGTGAACGATAGAGGCCCGAATCGCGGCAAACGGTTGCTTCAGGCTGGCTTCCTGCAGGACCGGCAATCCGCCGCGCCGCCCCGAGCTGCACAGGATGTCGAGCGCCGCGAAGAGTTCCAGTATGCCCCCGAAACGCCTGGTGCTTTTTCGGGCGGATTTCGCAATCGCACAGAGCTTGCCTTTTTCCCATGTCAGGAAAGACAGGATCAGATCGAAATCACCGTACTCGATCCGTCGCAGCACGATGGCTGGGGTTGACAGGCTCGACATGCCGTTTTCATGGAAGTTGAAGGGTCACGACCTGGCCGCTCTTACCCGACAGGGCCACCGCTTTGCCGTTCAAGGCGAGTCTGAGGCCGCCCGCATTGCCGATCAGGAGGTTGAAATTGCGGGTGCCTTCCAGTTCGATATGATCGCCCGGATTGAGCCGGTATTGCTTGGCGCGCTGGTCGTCGACGATGGCTTTGAGCCAGGTCTCCTCGATGGTGTCGATGGTCAGGCGCAGCCGGCCGGCGGCTTCCGGGGCCGTCGCCGCAGAGTTGGCCGGAGATTCGGCAGCACCGTCTTTGTCCTCTGCCGGCACCGGCGGCAATTCGGCCGGCGGTGCGGTCGTCAGCGCCTTTTCTTCTTCAGGAGGCTCTGAAACGGCCACCGGCTTTTCGGCCGCCGGCGTCGGCGCTTCGATCGTCCCGGTTACCGCAGTCTTCGCGGCGGCGCGCTCGCGCCACGCCGAAACGGCGTAAACGGTCACGGCAATCAGGCACAGCACGGCCGCCAGCGATAGCAGCAGGCGCCGCCAGAAGCCCCCGCCCGTGCGGTACAGGGCGGCTTCGGACAGCGCGATCTTCCGTTTTACCGCCAAACGGGAATTGTAGCGCTGCACGGCTTCCTCGCCGTCCGCGCCGATGGCCTTGGCATAGGATCTCAAGAAGCCCTTGACATAGACCTCGTCGGGCAAATGCCGGTGGTCTTCCTCTTCGATATGGTGCAGGGTTTCCAGTCTGATGCGGGTTTCCTGGGAAACCGTCTGGAGACTTATGCCTTTTTCGATCCGGATCGCCTGAAGGTAGCGTCCGAAGGAAAGGGCGGTGTTTCCGGATTCAGCTGTCATCTTTGCGCGTCCGTTTCCTGCATCGTGCCGGCCGGCCGGTGGCTGGCCCTGCCGGGGGATATCAGTTGATGATTTTGATGTGGGCACGGTCTCTTAAATCCTGCACCCAGGATTGATATTTCTGATCGACAATCTGGTTGAAAAGCTTGTCTTCGATTTCCTTCGCGGCTTCCACCGGGGTCTTGCCGGCGGTATCGACAATCTCCTCCACCATCAGGACCTGAAAACCGTATGGCGCTTCGAGCACCCGCGTCAATTCACCGGCCCGCATGCCGCCAACGGTATCTTTGAGCTGCGGGGAAAGGTCCTCCAGCTTGAAAAGGCCCAGATCGTCACTTTCGATAGGCGCGTCCGGGGTGAGTGCGGTTTTCGTCATCTCCGCCAGTGGCCGGCCGGCGGACAACTGCGCCCGCACGGCCTCTAATTTACCCCGGGCCGCCTGCCGGTCGGCGTCGGAGGCGAAAGTGGCCACACGGATGAAGACATTTCGCAGGTGATATTTCTTTTCACCGGCGTATTGTTCTTTGTGCTGGTCATAGTAGGCCTGGATATCCTGTTCGGTTATAACGATCTTCGAGCGCACCTCGCGGTTGGCGAGTTTGGCCCGCAGAATCTGCTGCCGGGTCTGCCGGCGAAACTCGTCGTAGGTCAATCCCTGGGCGCTCAGGGCGTTGCGCAGCTCTTCGTCGGTCAGCGTCCGCGATTCCTTGATCCGCTCGATGGCGCTGTCGACTTCTTTTTCGGTAACCGAAATTTTCTGACGTTTCAACTCCTGGTCGGCGAGTTTCTCGTTGATCATCTCGTTTAGGATCTTGCCACGCACCTCGAACGTCAGCTGGCTTTCGACATCCGGCGCATACCGGGAATTGCGCACCTGTTCGAGGTAGGGCTGGATCGCCTGGTCCAGTTCGTAGAGCGATATGACCTCGTCGTTGACAATGGCGACAATCCGGTCGACGACCTCGGCGCGTCCGATCGCGGGGGGGTGCAGCAGCGCCCACAGGCATGCCAGCCCGGTCGCCAGCGCTGCGCAGCGGCCCGGGCCGGACAAAAAAGCTCCCACTGTGAACCGGAAAAAACGCTTCATTGCTGAATCTGTCTCTGGTGAACGCTTGGTTTACACCGGCGGGTCGCGCGGTGGTCACGGATGAGTGCTCCAGTGCCCGACTCGCCGCCCCCGACCGGCCCGGCCATGATATCCGGCGACAGGACGGCCGGGCTGCGCCGCCGGCGGGATTTCTTCCGGCAACAAACGGGCGCCGGGAACGCCCGCGCGATTTTCACGGACCGTCGCGGTCGGGCACCATCAGCGCGGTGCGGCGAGAATCGTGTTCCACTGGTCTTTGTTGATGTCGATCGTATAGCGCTGGCGAAGATTTTCAATCCAGTTGCGGTAGGCGGTTTCCATTTTGACCCGTCGCAGCTGCTTCACGATAATCTCTTCAACCGCCGCCGGGTTGCGCGTATCGCCCGATTGAGTTGCGTCGCTATTGTAGTTCTCCTCGTAAAATTTTGCAACCTCGTCGGGCTGGATGACGGTGTCGTCCTGCAGCTCTTTTTGAACCAGTTTTTCCATCAGCAGCCGCGTCTTCAAGCCGTTTTTCCAGGATTTGTAGGAGACCGCGTACTCGATCAGCGTTTGTTCGAAGGCGTCGTCCGGAAAATCCGCCTTGATTTTCTCAATGGCCTGTTCCAGCTCTTCATCGGTTACCGCGATGCCCAGTTCACCGGCCCGCTGCAGCAGGACCAACTCTTCGGTCATCTGGTTGAGCAACCTGAGCCGGGCATCGTCGGTGTCCTCCGGGTTTTGCAGGCTGTTGTGGGAATAGGCCGTTTTGGCGATCTCGAAGGCCCGGTTGAAATCAGCCACGGTCACCATGCGGTCGCCGATCCGGATCAGGTATTCGTCCCCGGTGCCGGTGTCGGTGTCGGTGCCCGGACATCCGGCCAGGGTCAGGACGAGGGCCGCGAAACCCCAGCAAAAGCAGCGTTTCAGCATCTTTTTCAAGGACTTGCAAAAGTCGATCGGCCCCCGGCCGTCGGCACGCCGCGCCTTGCGGCCCGGGGGAACCATTCTATGGAAAGGTACTGAAATAACATCATTAAATTAAACATCATTTTTAACATGCCGCGCGATTTCTTTCAAGATGTTTTTCGTCTGGCCCAGCCACACCGCTTTTTCCCGGCCGCGCAGTCGCGTTTTCAGCACACAGTCCGGTGTCAGGCGGTAGGTGTCGGGCGCCGCAACGACCAACTCGGCCAAGCCGCGGGGATCGTTCTGATGGGCCTCGGAAAACACGATCGTGAGCCCGGGACCGACCAGGTCCAGGCGTTTGACGCCGGCCTTGATGGCGAAAACCCGCAGCATGATCTTGAGCAGCAGGTTCAGCACCTCTTCGGGCAGCGGCCCGTAACGATCGCCCAGCTCGGTCTTGAAGTCTGAGATTTCCGCGACTTCCGTCAGGCGCGACAGGCGCCGGTAAGCGGACAGCCGTTGGTCGATGTCCGGAATGTAGGACTCCGGAATAAAGGCCGAGAGCTGGATATTGATCTCCGGCGACAGCGGTTCATGCACCGGCTCGCCTTTCATTTCGGCCACCGCGTTTTCCATGAGTTCCAAAAACATTTCATAGCCCACGGCCGCGATATGACCGGATTGTGACGCGCCGAGGATCGTCCCGCCGCCGCGGATCTGCAGGTCGCTCATGGCGATCTGGAACCCCGCGCCCAGGTCGCTGTGCTCCATCAACACCTTCAACCGCTTCTGGGCGTCCTTGCCGAGCAGGGATTCGTCGGGAATGAAGAGGTAGGCATAGGCCTGGTCCTCGGAACGGCCCACCCGTCCCCGCAGCTGGTACATTTGGGCCAGGCCGAACTTGTCGGCCCGGTTCACCAGGATGGTGTTGGCGGCCGGAATGTCGAGGCCGGATTCGACGATGGTGGTGCAGACGAGCATATCGATTTCGCGCGAAAAAAACCGCAGCATGATCCGCTCCAGCTCCTCTTCGCCCAGGCGGCCGTGCGCCACGTCGAGCCGCACCTCGGGCACCAGGCTTTTGATTTTTTTGGCGACTTTTTCGATGCTGGCGATGTTGTTGTGGATAAAAAATATCTGCCCTTTTCTTTGCAGTTCCTTGCGGATGGCCTCGGTCACCACGGCGTCGTCGAAGGCGGAAATATAGGTCATGATCGCCTGGCGATATTCCGGCGGCGTGGAAATGAGGCTGATGTCGCGGGTGCCCAGCAGCGACATGTGCAGGGTGCGGGGGATCGGGGTGGCGGTCAGGGTCAGCACGTCGACATTGCGCCGCAGGGCCTTGAGTTTTTCCTTGTGTTTGACCCCGAAGCGCTGCTCTTCATCCAGGACGAGCAACCCGAGGTCCTTGAAGGCCACATCTTTCGAGAGCAGCCGATGGGTGCCGATCACGATGTCGAGTTTGCCGGCCTTGAGGTCCTGCAGGATCTCGCGCTGCTCCCGCGGGCTGCGAAAGCGGCTCAGGCAGGCGACGCGCACCGGAAACGGACTGAAACGGTCCGTGAAAGTGGTGAAATGCTGCTCCGCCAGGACGGTCGTCGGCACCAGCACCGCCACCTGCTTGCCATTGTAGACGGCCACGAAGGACGCCCGCAGCGCCACTTCGGTTTTTCCGTAGCCGACATCGCCGCAGATCAGCCGGTCCATGGGAACCGGATCGGCCATGTCCTCGAGGACGTCAGTGATCGCCTTGAGCTGGTCGGCGGTTTCATCGAACGTGAACCCGGCCTCGAATTCCCGCAGTTCGTCTTCGAAGCGCTCGAAGGCCACGCCCTTGCTCACCCTGCGGGCCGCGTAAAGCTTCAGCAGCTCGCCGGCCATCTTTTCGGCCGATTTCTTGATCCGGGCCTTGACCCGCGCCCAGGACCTTCCGCCCATCTTGTCGAGCACCGGCACCACACCGTCCACGCCCAGGTACTTTTGAACCATGCTCATGCGGTCCACCGGCAGGTAGAGCTTGTCGTCATCGCGGTAGGCCATCAGCAGAAAGTCGTTGGTCGTGCCGTCCAGTTTCAATTTGACGAGGCCGCCGTAGCGTCCGATCCCGTGTTCGGTGTGCACGATGAGATCGCCCGTCTTGAGATCCTCGACGTTGATCAGCTCCGCCGGGGACGGCCGTTTGGAGGCTGCCCGGCGCCGGCGCCGCGATCCGAAAATCTCCTCCTCGGTGATGACGGCCAGATGCTCGTCCGGCCAGGCAAACCCGCCGGATATCCGGCCGAGAACCGCAAAGACCCGCCCCTGGCCCAAGGTGGTCTCGGCCGGTGATTCGGCGAATTCGGGCTTGAGGCCGTAAGGAACAAGGATCGATTGCAAGCGCTCGGCGCGGGATCGGGACCGGCACACCAGGAGCGTCCGGCTGCCGGCCTGCCGTCTGGCGTTGATCCAGTCGACCAACGGCGAGAAGAGCCGTTCTTTTTCGGGCGACTGTTTGAGCGCGGACTGGACGGCCGCGTTGTCGGTGACGTCAAAGGCGCCGATCGGCCGGGGTTCCGCATCCGGGCCGTCTGGCCCCAGAACGGCAAACAGCCTGAGCCGCAGCGGCTTTCTCTGGTTCAGCATCTGCTGCGCCTGCTCCCATGACAGGAACATCCGCTCGGGCTCCACGCACAGGCGCCCGCTGTTTTCGGCTTCAAGGGTGTTGTTGCGCGCCCGTTCCAGGGTCCCCAGGGCCTGTCGTTCGATGTCCTCGGTGTCCGCCAGCACAAAAAGCACCTCCGGGGGCGCATAATCGAACAGGGTGCTCAATTCGGGAAAGATCAGCGGCAGCAGCCCCTCGGCCCCCGGAAAGACCCCCTCGTTCTTGATGCGCTCGACGATTTTGCGCACGCGCGTGACCGGCAGCTCGAGTCGGGCCGCTTCCTGGCGGACGCGGGCGATCACCGCCATGCGGTTTTGCGCCTGCAAAATCGCCTCCCTGGCCGGCAAAATGACCGCTTCGGGCAGGTCCCTCAGTTTCCTCTGGCTCGCGGCCGAAAAGAGCCGGATGGTATCGACCGTGTCACCGAAGAACTCGATCCTGAGGGGTTCCGGAAAACCGGGGCTGAAAACATCCAGGATCATCCCGCGCACGCAGAAATCGCCCGCCTCTTCCACGATAGCCGTGCGGTTGTAGCCGCCGGCCACGAGTTTGGCGATGAGCCGGTCGCGGTCGCACCCTTCCCCCGCCATGACCAGTTCGGCATAATCGATAAGTTCGGGCCGGGGAATGACTTTCTGCAGCAGGGCGTCGATGGAGGTAATGACCACGGGCGGCGCGTCACGGTCCACCAGGCGGTACAGGACCTCGATGCGCCGGGCGGCCGTCTCGTTGTGATAGGCCATGAACTTGAACGGCGAAACGGCGTAGGCCGGGAATATCGACGCCGGCGCCGCGGATGGCGGCAGAAAGAACTGCAGGTCTTCCGCCAGGCTTTCGGTCGCTTTCTGCGAACCGGTCACGATGAAAATCGGCCTGTCCAGCGCCGCCCGCAGCCGCGATACCAGATAAGCGGTGCTCGCACCGTCCAAACCGGTGCAGTCGATCCCGGCACTGCGATCGGCAAGCCGCTCGATCAAGTCCCGCACCGACATTTTTTCTTGATTTTGTGTCATAAAAAACGTATCAAACCCTTGTTTTTCCCAACGCGATGCCACGGCGGTCCTTCCGGCGGCACCACGGTGACGGATGAAATGGACGCTGAAACGACGCCACCTTAGCTCAGCTGGTAGAGCAACGCACTCGTAATGCGTAGGTCTGCGGTTCGATTCCGCAAGGTGGCTCCAACAATTACAAGGGGTTAGCTGATTCAGCAACCCCTTTTTTGTTTTCAAAATCGGCCACTGTGCCCGAAATTGTGCCCGTCTGCGAATCAAGATAGGCTTGCTGCTTCCGCGCGGCAAGCTGCAAATCTTTGTCATCAACGATGTTGTAGCGGTCGAAAACCGACCTTGTTTTATGGCCCGAAACCATCATCGCCACCCTTTCCGGTATTCCTGCCCGAACTATATTTCTGATTGCCGTGCGCCTGAAATCTCGGCATCCCGCCAGCCCGTCTTGTACGCGAATGTGATAAAAGGTTTCAGGTGTATCGGCAGGGCATTTAACAGCGACAGGTATTCGCCATGCTCGAAGAACCCTTTTCGGATGTTGGATTCCTTTAAAAGGGGGATAGGTGGAACACGGTCAACTTTCGGCGGGTGCTGCTTTGCGCCGAGGCTTAATATCCTTTTTAAGGTTGCAAGTTCCCGGTTTATGGTGCCGTTGGCCGCACCATCTTCGATGCGTGTCTCTGTGTATTTCCGGATTTCGGGGGTGACAATATCAGCTACTCGTGCCCCTTCAAAGGATTTTTTAAGATATCATGAGTGCGCACAAACCAAAGCTGATGGGGTCAGACCACCAGAAGGCCGAGGGCGGAAAAGAAGCGGCTGCGGGCAGCAAAAAATGGTGGTCGAACATATCCACGCAGGGCCGGGCAGTCAGGTTGCTATAGGAAATTTTAATCGCAAAGACAGAAATGAAGGGGGTTCAGTCGATAAATAAAGATCGACCCCATGTTTCCAGTAACAAATGTTACTGCAGCGCCAAAACCTGGCAAGGCCACCCATGCAAGCAGCCCGCCGGGTGGCGCACCCCGCATTTCGGCATCGGTCGGTGTCGGCTCCACGGCGGCCTGTCTCCGGCACCGCCACGGGGAAACAAGAACGCTCTGAAGCATGGCCATGGCACACCACGGTTTCCTACTGATAGTGCCATCTTAGGCCGCGTACCAGAGCACCACAAAGTAGTGACATGTGGTACCGGTTATAACAAATAGATGCCAGATGAGGTGGCCATACTTTAGCCGCGAATCGGTTGCGAAAAAGGCGACACCGGCGGTGTACGACAAACCTCCCGCAGACAATAAGAACAGGCCAGCTGCAGGCATCCTGGCAAACAAAGGCTTTACCGCAATCACGAGTAGCCACCCCATCAGCAGATAAAGGCCGGTGGAAAGAATGGGATGTGCGGTTTTATAGAATGCCTTCAGCGCTACCCCGGTTATGGCAAGACCCCAAACAATCCCGAAGAGCTCCCAGCCGAATGCGCCGCGAAGTACCCCAAGGGTTAACGGCGTATAGGTGCCGGCGATAAGAATAAAGATCGCGGAATGCTCGATGATCCGGAAACAGCGCTTGGCCCTGCCTATTGGCCACGCATGGTAGAGCGCGGATGCAAGATAAAGAAGGATCACGGACATAGAGAAAACACTCGTCCCGACAATGAATCCGGCATCCCCTTGCCGCACGGCGTGCATGATGAGAAATGGTGTTCCGACGAGTGCGGCAACCAGCCCTATACCGTGGCTGATGCTGTTGGTGATTTCTTCCCCTTGCGACTGGCCACGCTTGGGGTTTGCCGGCAATTTGCGCACGACAGTTCCTTTTGAGACACTTATGTTTGGCATTTTTGAAATATTATGATTCCATCTTAAAATCGATATACCCCTTTTCCACATCCGTGCGGACAAGTTGCACCTTTAGCCGGTGGCCCACATCGACGCCTTCAGCCCCGTAGAGCAGCCGGCCTTCGATCGGCGGCTGAAAGGTCCGGACCCATGTCCCCTTGTCGGCTGCGCCCGTGCAGATGGCGTCAAACCGGTCCCCAATCCTTGAGGAGAGCAGCATGGCCGCCGCCGATTTGGTCACGAGCCGCTCCACCTTGTTGGCAGCATTTTCCTTCTCCGTGCAGTGGCGGGCCAGTTCCGTCAGTTCGTCCCGGCTGTAGGACAAGGGCAACCCCTCTAACGCGGCCTTCAGGATGCGCTGGGTGATCAGGTCCGGAAACCGCCGGTTGGGAGCCGTTGAGTGTGTGTAATCCTTGACGGCCAAGCCGAAGTGGCCGGGAGCTGTCTCGTCCGGGGCTTCGACGACGTACTCACCCGGCCCGAGCAGTTTGATGACCGCAAGAGACAGATCGGGAAAGCGGAGCGGGTCGGCGGTTTTCTGCGCGGCCAGAAACCCTTCGAGCGACTTCGAATCCGGCTGCGCCGGAAGCTTGAAATTGTGTTGGGCCGCGATCTCGACGATCCGGTCCCAGCGCTTGGGAGAGCGAACCATGCGCCTCAGGGAAGCGACTTTCTTACCATGCAGAAAACGCGCGGTCACGCCGTTGGCCGCAATCATGAAGTCCTCGATGATCTCCTTGGCCCGGTTGCGTTCATCCGCCTGCAGATCCTGAATCTCGTCTCCGGCAAAGACGGGTCGGGCTTCCAGCGTCTGCAGATCCAGGGCGCCGTGCTCATGCCGCAAGGCTTTTAACTGCTGAGCCACCCGGTCCTGGAGACGGAGATTCTCGGCCAGCCCCGGGACCGCCGCCACAGGTGCCGGCATGGACCCGTTGCCGTCCAGCCAGTCCGCTACGCTGTTATAAGCGAGCTTGGCCTGGTTGCGCACCCGGGCGCGATAGATATTCGAGTCTTGCATCGCACCCCCGTCGCCGATTACCATTTCGATGATCATGGCCGGGCGGTCTTCATGATAGTTGAGAGAGGTGAGATCCGTGGAGAGTTTCTCCGGCAGCATGGGAAAGATCCTGCCGGCGGTGTAGACCGAGGTCGTGTTGTGGTGGGCGTGCGCATCGATGGCCGAGTTCTTCCTGACGAGGGCCGCCACGTCGGCGATGGCCACCAAAACTTTCACCTGTTTATCCGTCAGGATCTCCGCCACCGTCAATTGGTCCAGGTCCAGGGAATCATCGTTGTCAATGGATACCCAGAGCAGGTGGCGCAGGTCTATCCCGGGAGATTCCGCCACGCGATCTATATGCTGCACCGCCTCCAGCTCTCTGAGGACGTCCGCTGAGAAATCGGGCAGAAAACCGTAAGCCTGCATTGCCCGGCGGGCGATTTGTTCCAGAACACCTTTTCGTCTTGCATCCGGATGCGTTACCATAGAGCACCTTTCCCTTCTAAAATACGCAACGGCTTAAGCGTGGCCGCGTTCTTTCACTCGGGCGGTTTGAACGGCTTCCATTCCTTCCAATTGCTGGATGGTGTAAATATGGATTACATGCGGTTGGTTTAAAAGGCTCCTTGTCCCCAGTAAAACGCCGAACAATTCGGACCTGAAATGATGATCTAAATCTTTTCGTGTTTGCCACTCCGCGAGAAGGTTCAAAAGGGTGTTGTCTTCGATATCACGAGAGAGGGCATAGCTCAGACAGCCGGCCTCCTTTTCCATTGACCCAATCATCGAGAGAAGCGTTTGTACCAACTCCTTCTGTTTTTCCGGAAGCACGTTCATTGCAATTTTAACGACGATCATTGCGACCACCTCCCGGCAATGCCGGCCTTTCAAATTATATTCAGATTACGAACACTTAGCTTTTTGTTACGCTGTTCACTACTTTTTAAACTTTTATTAATTCAAGCTTTGTGCCAGGTCTCCAACACTCACCATAACATCACCCATCATTTTGATTTTTATGTATAATTAGTTAAAAAAGCATCTACAGGACTGTCATTAACAGCCCTATAAAGAGGGTTATATTTGACCGAGTGTCAAATATGACCCTTTCCCGGTTGCCTTGGTGGTATGGGTGGCAAATGATAAGGGCAGATTAAAAGGGGGATGAGACTTTATGTTTTGCGGATATTAAGCTTACGCATGTTCGGAATTTTGAAATTGTCTTTTTGGATTTAGAATATTGACTAAAGATTACGAGTTCACAGAATTTAGATTATAATATCTTCTCGCCTAAAAATCAAAAAGCCCTGTCCTTTAAATTGAGACAGGGCTTAAATTTCAATTATGTTTTATATGCTATAAAAAACCAACTCATTAAAGGGTCATCAGGCGGCTTCTAAACTTAAGGACTTGGTTTCCACCCGGCCGGCCTTGATAGCGACTTTCACAGCATCTTCCATTGGATCTTTGAAAGGCACTTCAATTCGGAGCAATCCGTTTTCGTAAGTCGCTTCAGCTTTGTCAGGTTTCACCGGCCAACCCAAAGCCAGTGCTGAAACGTACTCAATGTCCCTTGCTGGCGCCAATAAATAAACACTGTCTTTGAGGATTTTTACATCAACGGTCTCCGTTGGTGCTCCCGGGATTGCGAACTCCACTATCAGCTTGTGCTGCTCCCCGTCTGCATACGCTACTGTAACGGGTGCAACCTTCATTCTTTCTACCTGCATCTTTACAAC
>JBAPSB010000044.1:0-6014 GCA_049281435.1 Desulfobacterales bacterium | reverse complement strand
ATGTTGGCCGGCAACGCCATCGCCGCCCCTAAAAGCCTTCTGGATCCGGCCAGGACCCTGACCGCCCACATCGCACTGGTCAAGGCTGCCGATTACGACAGCTTGGAATTTCGGTCCATTTTTGCCTGCGGAATAACCCTTTATCTGTTTACAACCGTAGCTGTTTTTTCCGTGCGGTTTTTAGATCGCAAAAGAAAAGTGATGCCGTGACCCGGGATTTTACTGAAAAATCGATCCTCGTGTTTTCCTGGACCATGACGGTGACCCTGTGTGCGGTTGTTTTGGCGTTTGTCGGATATTTATTGTTCAACGGTTTTCCGAGTCTCGGCGCCGAACTGATCTTCGGCGACGTGCCGCCTTTGGCGGCACTGCTGGGTCGCACCCGGGTCTTTGAGGGGATCTTTGCCGCTACAGTGGGGACACTTTACCTGGTGGTGTGGTCGACCGCCCTCGCCGTGCCGACGGGGGTGGCCGCGGGAATCTATCTGGCCGAGTATGCGAAACCTCCCATAAAGAGTCTTTTCGGCTTTTTCTTCGATGTGCTGGCCGGCATCCCGTCTATTGTCATCGGCCTGTTCGGTTTCAGCGTCGCCATTTTTCTGCACAAGCAATTTTCAGAAAACCTTGGCCCTAGCCTGCTCATCAGTGCGCTGTCGCTTGCTTTCCTCGTCCTGCCTTACATTATCCGTAGCACACAGGTTTCTCTGGAAAACCTGCCGGCCCATATCCGTAAAACCGCACCGGCCCTGGGGGCGACCAGACTCCAGAACATCGTCTATGTGCTGATCCCGCGCGCGCTGGCCGGCATTATTTCAGGTGTCATTCTTTCCATCGGCAGATGCGCCGAAGACACTGCCGTCATCATGCTGACCGGGGTTGTCGCCACCGCCGGCGTGCCGACATCTCCATTGTCGCCATATGAGGCCCTGCCTTTCTACATTTACTATATTTCCAGTCAGTATAGCGACCAGGCGGAACTCGCCAGAGGCTACGGCTCCTGCCTGATCCTTCTGGCGACCTGTACCATACTCTTCATGCTGGCCTATTATATCCAAAGAAGTCTCACCTATCGGACACTCTATAGAGCATAGAAAGATTCAACATGCATTCAGTCGGATTTGATGAAACCAAGGGCTAAAATAATCGTCAAGGGAGTGAACTTCTTCTATGGTACGAACCAGGTATTGAAAAACATCAATGTGAATTTTAACGCGCACACCATCACGGCCATCATGGGTTCTTCCGGGCAGGGGAAATCCACTTTTTTAGGTCTTTTCAATCGACTTTGGGACGACGTTGCCAACGCCCGGGTGGAAGGCGAGATACTGATTCGGCTGGCCGACAAGTGGGTGTCTCCGCTGGCGGAAGATCTTCCCCTGCCGCTACTGCGCCGCAAAGTCGGAATGATTTTCCAGGAGCCCAACCCCCTGCCGATGAGTATTGCCCGAAACATGGCCTTCCCTTTGAAGTTGGCCGGTGAGCGCGACAAAGCCATCATCGCGGCAAAAATACAAACGGCCCTGGTGCAGGCCTTTTTATGGGAGGAAGTGAAAGACCGCATGGAAAAGAGTGCCCTGGATCTCTCCGGTGGCCAAAAGCAACGGCTTTGCGTCGCCCGGGCATTGGTGCTGGAGCCGGAGGTGCTGTTGTGCGACGAACCCACCAGTTCTCTGGACACAAAAGCCGCCGGGGTCATCGAGGAGCTTCTCATTCAACTCAAAACACAGTGCACGATCCTGGCGGTTTCTCACAACCTGAAGCAGGTTCGTCGGATTGCCGACCGCACCCTGACGCTCGAAGCCGGCAGGATGACGCCAATGCCGGAAGGTGCTACCGAAAAAGCCTGAACACTTTTCAACCGAAGGTCAAATGGAACATGAATCGAAGTAAAAGAATTTTGATCACCCGGTAAGCCGTTATGAGATCAGTATACGTCAGTTCGAAGGTCGAAAGCCGCATCGAGGCGCTCAAGAAAGCCGGCAAGGCTGGAACGGCGCTGGCGCGGAAAGCGACCCGCATCATCGAAAGCCTCACTTCGGGGGCCGTTTGTCACCACATGGATACAATCGCCAGTTATACGAAGTACGGCGAGAAGCGCATCAAAAATTGTCGCAAATACGATCTGGGATGCGGCTATCGCCTGATTACCCTGCAGCGCGGCGCGAAGGTTTTCATCCCCTTTTTTGGAACGCACGACGAATGTCAGCGCTGGCTCGAAGGCAACAGCCGGCTGAAAAATTTCGTTCCTGGGAATGGAACGTTGTTTCGAATTCCCTACGAAAATCAATTGTCCGCAACACCGGCATGCGAAAATGACGGCGCTTGCAAAGATGACGCCGATGACGAACTGCTGCGAAAATTAACCGATAAAGTTCTGCGGCACATATTTTCCGGCTTGGTCGAGGTTGCTGAAAAACGGCGCCGCGCAACTAAACCTGGATTCGGGTAACGCCATTCAAAATCGCACTAGCCGTATTCAAGAGGATTATGCTGTGCAGTTAACGTGCTGGAGATGTTGCCGAAGAAACTGTCATTCAATAAAACAAATGGTCGAAAGACCCAACCGCGACGAAAGGAGACGACTATGAAAAAACATTTATATCTATTTGCGGTGATGTTGGTGTCATTAACCTTTATTCTGCCGGCCCAAGCGGCCGAGTTCAAGTTCACCGCGATTCCGGATGAGGATACCGCCCGGCTGCAGCAGCGCTTCGACAAGGTTGCCGCTTATCTTTCCAAAAAACTCGGAATTCAGGTTACTTACTCAACTTTCTGGATTAGATTTGTGAGGCAGAATTATGGTCTAATTGGTTGAAATAATGAAGAAATAAGTTGAAGAGCCCAGTCTTTTGATTTATAATGGCATCACTTTTGCCGATTATGTTCTCATGGTTGTATTCCAGCTTGATTTTTTCCTGAAGATAAGCCCTCTCAGCTTCGAGTTGTTCTTTTAACTTCTTTGTTTCATAAAGGGCGGTTTCGGCCAGATCTTTGCTTTCTACCGCCTCTTTTCTTGAGAGGATAAGTTCGGCCGTTCGCTTTTCGACAATCTCCTCAAGATTTCTTTTGTTTGGGTTTGTCCGTATACGACAGCGTAATTGTCGCAGAAAAATACCGGGACATCCTCTATGAAACCATGATCAGGGAATATGAGACCGCCATGGGATTCAAGCCACGACTTTAATGGCCGTGTCTAATTGAGATGGCCGCGCCTATTTATCGCGGCAGTTGGAGCACCAACTCCTAAAACTGGCAGGCCCACACCTCACGGGCCACAAGCTGTGTTCAGCGTATTTTACGCGAAAGTGAGGAACTTATGTATGTCAGGAAAATCAATTGAAAATGAACTTTTTGAAAAAGAATTCTGGACACAAAATGAAGTTGCGGACTATTTTAGGGTCGTCCCAGGTACGGTTAAAAACTGGCCCGATCAGGGGCTCTTGTCATATTGGCAAGCGCCTGGATCATCTAAGATCCTTTATTATCGTGATGAGATCAAGGAATTTCGGGATCAAAATACGACTTTAAAGAAGGCTGGCTTGTCAGTCAATAGGAGCTGCCGTGATACTCGCGGGACATTTATCACCAATGCTCTTGATGCCAATGAGACCATGGGATTTGTCCAGAATCAAGTCGGCCATTCCTCAATCAAGCCGATTGTGAATCATTATTACAATCGGATTCCGAGGGTTGAAGACGGTCAAAACTTGAAGAAGCGTTAAAATCTACCCGAGTTCTACCCGACCTTGAGGCAGATTAAAAATGTCGTTTTGGGCACCTGGTCTAACTGCCTGAAACTATTGGCTCTATGAACTGCGATTCCGCATCCCAGGGAAACAGAATCCAGGTGTCCTGACTGACCTCGGTGACAAAGGTGTCCACCAGGGGCCGGCCCTGCGGCTTGGCGTAGACCGTTGCGAAGTGGGCCTTGGGCAGCATGTCGCGCACGATCCGGGCAGTCTTGCCGGTGTCGACCAGGTCGTCGATCAGCAGCCAACCCTCACCATCGATGTCGAGGCGCTTCAGCACCTCCACCTCGCCGGAGTGATCCTGCCAGTCGTAGCTGCTGACGCAGACCGTGTCGACCAGGCGGATGTCCAACTCGCGCGCAATGATCGCAGCCGGCACCAGGCCGCCGCGGGTAATGGCGACAATGCCCTTGAAGTACTCGTTTTGGTCCAGCAGTCGCCAGGCCAGCGCCCGCGAGTCGCGGTGAAGCTGTTCCCAGGAAACGGGGAAAGTCCTTTTATAGGGTTTGCTTTTAGCCGTCATTTTTGCTCTCCGATCGAAACGGAAATATTTTCATTTTACGAGTGATAATGTTTATTCGGATGGTTCGATGTTCACTCCCAGCGCCGCCGGCGCCTCGTCGCCCTTGTTCTTCCAGGACGAAAAAACCAGCACCAGAATCGTGAGGATGTAAGGGAGCATCAGCAGAAGTGACGATGGCAGCGGGGTCCCGCTGGCCTGCAGCCGGAATTGAAACGCCATGACGCCGCCGAACAGGTAAGCGCCGACCATGGCCCGTCCCGGACGCCAGAAGGCAAAAATCACCAGGGCCACCGCAATCCAGCCGCGCCCGGCGGAAAGGCTGTTGGCCCACAGATGCGTGTAGGCCAGGGATAGGTATGCGCCGCCGAAACCCATCAGCCCGCCGCCGGCCAGCACGCCGGTCCAGCGATAGCCCTTGACCCGCAGCCCCGCCGCCAGCGCCGCTGCGGGAAACTCGCCGACCGCCCTCAACCCCAGGCCCCAGCGGGTGCGGTGCAAAAAGACCCAAAGAAGCGGCGGCATCAGGTAAGCGGTGTAAACCAACGGGTCCTGGGTGAACAGAATCGGCCCCAGCAATGGAATCTGTGAGAGCAGCGGCAGCGCAAGGATGAAGAAACCGGGTGCCTCGAGGCCGACGTAAGGGGCTCCCAGGTAATTGGCCAAACCGGTACCCAGGATCGTCAGCGCCAGCCCGGACACCACCTGGTTGCCTAAAAAGATGAGACACACCAGTCCGTGCACGCCCGCCAATCCCGCACCACAGAGCCCCCCCGCCAGAAACCCCGCCAGCGGGCTGCCCGTGAGCCTGGCGGTCACAAAGGCGGCCAGGGCGCCCACCAGCATGATCCCCTCAACGCCGAGGTTCAGGACACCGGAACGCTCGGTGAGTATTTCCCCCAGCGTAGCGAAGAGAATCGGCGTGCCCGATTGAACGGCTGCGGCCAGCAGCGGCACCAGCATGTCCGGGTTCATGGGCTTCTCTGCAGCGTCAGCCGATAGCGCGTGAAAAATCCGCCGGCCAGCACCGTCAACAAAATAAGGCCTTCCATGATTTGGCCGAAGGCGGCCGGCACCTGCAGGTCGAGTTGCAGGGCTTCGAGGCCGACGCGCAGCCCGGCCAGTAAAAAAGAGGCCACCGCGATCATCAGCGGATTGAGACGCGCCAGCCAGGCCACGACAATGGCGGTGTAGCCGTATCCGGCCATGATGCTCGGCTGCAGACGGTTCAGATTGGCCGAGGCTTCGAGGAAACCCGCCCAGCCGGCCAGCATGCCGCTCACCACCATCACCAGAATCACCAGGCGATCGTAAGGCAGCCGCGCATAGCGCGCGGCGCGCGGATTTTCACCGCCGGCCTTGAGTTCGAACCCCAGGCGGGTAAAGCGCAGGAAGACCCACATGGCCAGTCCGGCCGCGACGCAGACGGCAATTCCCCAGTGGATGCGCGAGGCGCCGATCGTGCCGACCACGGCACCGGCGGAAAACTCGCGCGTCATGGGAAACCCGAAACTGACCGGGTCTTTCCAGGGGCCATAGACGAGATAGTCCAGAAAAAGGATCGCAATGTAGTTGAGCATCAGCGTGACGATGATCTCGTTGGCGCGCAAACGGATCTTGAGCAGCGCCGGCACCAGGCCCCAGAGGCCGCCGGTCAGGGAGGCCATGGCCAGCATGGCCGGCAAGAGCCCGTACCAGGGCAGTTCCGGAAATGTGAGCGCCATCCAGGTGGCGCCCACCGCCCC
>JBAPSB010000043.1:0-10720 GCA_049281435.1 Desulfobacterales bacterium | reverse complement strand
CCCGCGGGTTGACCATTCGAATATGATGAACATCGTCGCCGACGTCGGTGACGTGCAGGTCGAATGAATCACCACCGATTGTCAGGACACCGCCGCGGAAGTGATCGGCGAAGGTGAAATTATCTGGGTTAGGATACTTATTAAATAAATTCAATAGGTTGTCCTTTAACGCCGCCATTAATGGCCCTGCTGGATCATACAAAACCGAGCGGCAATCGATATCCGGGCCCCTTCGGCACGAATACACCTTAAAATAAATACCCCCCTCTAAAGCTGAAAGGTCGAGCGCGCGGTGTGCCCCGGGTCGGTTTTAATATACCGATAGCATGCCACAATCAAATCCGGCTTTTAATTTGATAGGCCGCAGACCTCAACCCGGATCACCCGTAACTCGTTCCCCGCAACCCGTAACCCGCGACTCGCATCCCGCAACCCCCAACCCCCTACTTTTCCGGAATGCCGCCCCCAATACCGTCTCAAAACCACCGGTTTACATGACATACGGTATTCCCTGCGTCCGTATGAGGATATATTGTTATAAGCAACGAGCGGTTGTTTGCTCTCATTTTTCAAATCATCAAAAGGAGGTTATTATGTCGGAGAAAATGCCGAAGAGAGACATTACGGGAGACTGTGAAGGTGAATGTCGCGATCGTGTGAACGAAGGCCGCGATGAAAGACAGGAATCCCTCAAGAAAGAGAACGTAGAATCCCCGGAAGACTATCCCAAGGCCCCGGGCGCTGAGAAACGCAACCGCCCACCGGGCGACATGGGGGGCCACGTCTAACAACAAACTCCGCGGCAACTTGCCCCATTTGCACCACTCTCAGGGGGGAGGCAACCGCCTCCCCCCAAAGCCTTCGCAAACCTAAAACAACTCACACCATTTGACCTCCCCAGGCCAGTCCATCGAGTGATCTTAGAAACGCACTTTTAGATATCAGTGTCCGATTCAAAGAATATGGATATTTTTCGCCGGTCAAAGCCGCATCCCGCAGCAGGATTAGTGGCGAGCAGCGCTTTTTGTTCGCCTTAGGCGGAAATTCCCTCTCCTGTTTAAATATGATTCGTAGTTTACAAAAATTTTAAAAATGTATATTGTTAAAAAATCAATTACCCAGTGGCAGGAGAGTACCAACCATGGCAGCACTTCAGGTCAAACTGGTCAATAAACAGGGCCAGATTTCCATCGGTAAAAAATTTTCCGGCAAAACCGTTCAGATCGATGAATATCCGGATGGAACCATCGTTTTGCGCCCCGTTGAAATCATCTCGGAATTTGAGATGCGGCTTTTGAAGGACGCGGCTTTTCAAAACCGGCTGATGGCCTTCGATCGCTGGGAAAAAGAAATCAAGCCGGCCGCAACCGACCTTGAAGTACTGGAAAAAAACCTTGAAGCTTGATCTAAATTTTCCGGACTTTCAAAAGGATCTGTTCAAACTGCAAAAAAATCAGCTCCACGCTTTGATCAACTCTTTAAAAAAACTCTCTAAATTAGACATCGATCAACTCCGGCACTCCTCCGGGTTTAATCTGGAAAAGATCAGAAGCCTGAAAACCAGCAGGCAAAGTACGATCTATTCCATCCGCATCAGCAAGTCCTTTCGGGCGACACTTACCATCGACGGGGATTACTTGCGATTTATTTCCCTTCATCCGGATCACGATTCCGCCTATTCTTAGCGGAAAATTTCCGGCAAAACCAGGATGCCAAGCATCCCATCGGCCATGTCGGCGAACCCGATGACATCGCCTGCGGCGCGCTTTACCCGGCCGCGGACGAATCCAAATTCGTGACCGGAAGCGAATTGGTGATCGACGACGGGTATACGGCCCGATAGTCCGCGGCCGGCGGCATCCCTGCACATGAAAACGCGTTCTCTGCACGGATCCTTTGCGGGCAACACAGCTGATGTGCCCCGGGGGTTTTCCGTGCAAGCGCTCGCAGACGATCGGGATTTGAACCGCAAGCGGCCCAAAAATAAGGTATAAACCCTATTTCTATTTCACGGCCGATGCCTGATTAATTACCTACAGGCATTTGAGGGATCTTTAGCAGCTTTATCAAAGGATTAATTAATGTGTGACAAAGATACGACTGGCACCCGAGGATGGAAAACGACCCGCCTTCTTCTTCTGAGTGTGCCTTTGGAAACCGCGGCTTACGGCTCCGGTCCAGGTCGCAGCGAGGCTGGCATATGAATGCATTCTATCGGACGAACAACCGGCTGGTCATCGTTTCCAATCGGCTGCCCATCGTTTTGGAACGTGACGCCGACGGCCGCTGGCGGGCCGAATCGGGCAGCGGCGGCCTCGTAACGGCCATGGCGCCGGTATTGAAGCATCGCGGCGGATTGTGGATCGGCTGGCCCGGGACAACGGAAGATGAAAAGATGGATCTGGAGGGCCTGCTGCACGAAGCGTCCAGGGATTCCGGCTACACCTACAAGCCCGTGCCGATCACCAAAGAGGAGCTGAGCGGCTACTACTACGGCTTTGCCAATGAAATCCTGTGGCCCCTGTTTCACGATCTGCAGACGCGCTGTAATTTCGATCCGCGCTACTGGAAGGTGTACCAAAGCGTGAACCGCAAATTTGCCGAGGCCATCTATCGCAACACCGGCGCCGACGATCACGTCTGGGTCCATGATTACCACCTCATCGCGGTCGGCCTCGCCCTGCGGGACTTGGGCATCACCTCCAAGATCGGCTATTTTCTGCACATCCCCTTTCCGCCACTCGATCTCTTCCTCAAGCTGCCCTGGCGCCATCAGATTCTCAGCGCCCTTCTTTCCTATGACCTGGTCGGCTTTCAGACCCAGCGCGACAAGCGCAATTTTATCCACTGCGTGCGGTCCATGCTCAAAGATGTGGCGGTGCGGGGCAAGGGCCAGGTGGTCACGGCCGAAACAGATCGGCGGGAGGTCAGGATCGGCAATTTTCCCATCAGCATCGATTTCGACGAGTTTGCGATAGCGGCCGCAGGCGCCGACGTCGAGCAGCGGGTCGCGGAGATCCAGGAGGATCTGGGCGCCGACGCCAACCGGCGGACGCTGCTGCTGGGTGTCGACCGTCTGGATTACACCAAAGGCATCCCCGAGAGACTGGCGGCCTTCGGCAACGCCTTGGACCGCTTCCCACAACTGCGGGAGAAAATCAGTCTGATTCAGATCGTCATCCCCAGCCGGGTGCACATTCCCAAGTACCGCGATCTCAAACTGCAGATCGAACGCATGATCAGCGACATCAACGGCAAGTATGCCCAGATGGACTGGGTGCCGATTCACTATCTTTTCCGCAGTGTGGATCGCACCGAACTGCTGGCCCTCTACCGCGCCGCCGACATCGCCCTGATCACGCCCTTGAAAGACGGCATGAACCTGGTGGCTAAAGAGTACTGCGCGGCCAACGTGACCGAAACCGGGGTGCTGATTATGAGCGAATTCGCCGGCGCCGCCGCGCAGTTGCAGGCCGAGGCGCTGCTCGTCAATCCGTACGATGTCGAGCAGGTGGCCGACACCATCGCCGCCGCCTGCGCCATGCCGCCGGCGGAAAGACACCGCCGCATGCACAGCCTGCGGCGCAAGGTGCACCGGCAGGACATCTACTGGTGGGTCGATTCTTTCCTCGAGGCCGTTTTCGCTCACGACCTCAACGCTTTTCCGCCGCTGGAGGACTATTTACCGAACAGGGATCTGAGCCCCGAGGAAATGAGCGTTCAGCCGGCCTGGACGCGGACCGCGACCGTTGTATAGTCTCAGATTCGGAAACGGGCAATTTTTGGCAAGTTCAGGAAATCAGCGGCATTGCCCGTGCCCGGCAGCGGGCGTCTGGGTGCGCCGCGCAAGCGGGCTATGCACGTTTGAGGCCGAAATTTGCGGGAAAGGGCCGTTCAAGGACGAAAAACCGCGAAAGATAAATGCGCTGCCGCCTCCCTTTGCGGTGCGCGGCTTTCAGGAATTGGCGGTGCGAGCGCACCGGGCGGCATCGCGCTCTTCGTACCCGAAGATTTTATCGACGGTGCTTTTCAGCTCCTCGAATTTAAAGGGCTTGTACAAGACGGCGGCGGCCGCGCGTGCGAAACGGGCGACGTCAGGGGTGTTCAAACCGGTCATGAGCAGCACCGGCGTGTGCTGCGATGCGCTCTTGATGCTCGCCATCAGTTTAAGGCCGTTCATCACCGGCATCTGCAGATCGGTCAGCACCAGATCGAAAGGACGTCGCCGAAACAGCTCGAGAGCGGCCTGACCGTTTTCGGCGACCGCCACTTCGAAGCCGATGCCGGCCAGAAACAAGGCGAGCAGTTCACGCAATCCCCGGTCGTCATCGACAACCAGTGCGCGTTTGGCAGGTCCGTCATCCATGGCTTGGTTGCAAATGCCGCGGGAAATATGCCCTTCTATCATTTTACCTGCTACTCTCATCGGCCGACCTCCTGTAATTCCGACAAAAGCCCGCGCGTCAAGCACAGCTTAACGAAGTGCTTTTGCGCCCGGCTCAAATCATCCGGCGCGTAGTGGTGCAAATTTTCCGCAATCCTGAATTCGCGCACGTATTTTCGGATCAGCTGCCGCATGCCCTGATCGCCTCTGTGCTGATTCGCCATCTCATCCCTCTCCGGGTTATGCCGGCAGCAAATGACCGCCGAACGGTTTTTCCTTCGAATCGCCTTGGTATGCCGCCATCGACCCGCCGGATCAAGGCCCCATCTGCACGGCCCTTGGCCATCAAGCTCAATAGTCGCTCACCGGCGTCGTTGGGGCAATGGGGTCTATCCCTTATTTTGCTTCGATCGGCCTGAGAAACAGTTTCTTTTCCCCATTTTTGTGAACCCGAAATGGGCGGACGGGGGCTTGGCATGGGAATCGTTGTTGCCGGTGAGTGTCAGAAGTCGGGGACTTTGGCTTCGCAGGTCGTGAAATTGATTTCGCAGGGCAGTTCCAGGCATACCGAAGTGCCGCTGCCCAAAGAGGAATCGAGGCTCAGTGCGCCGCCCACCACCTCGGCGCGGTCGCGCATGGACTTCAGGCCGTATCCGGTCAGAGAATCCGGATTTTTCAGCACTTCCTGGGGGTTGAACCCGCTGCCGTTGTCTCTCACACACAGCCGCAGGCAGCCCTTCACCTTTTCAAGTTTCACCCGCACCGTGTCGGCAAGGCTGTGTTTGAGGGCGTTGTTCAGGGCTTCCTGCAGCACGCGATAGATGACGATCTTGCTGAATTCGGGAATGTCGTTTTCCGGCACGGTCAAACGCATTTCGATCTGGGTGTCGGTAAACATTTCAGCGCTGTTGCGGCAGTGCCAGCGCAAGGTGGCCAGCAGGCCCAGATCATCGAGCATGGAGGGTCTGAGGCTCGTTGAAATCCGCCGCACTTCGCGGATGGCGTCGTGGATGTGCCCGACGATCTTTTCCAGGGAGATCATGCTGCCGGGCGGGGCCTGGGGCATGTTCTGCAGCCGCCCCTCGACGGCGAACTTGATGGCCGCCAGGCTCGATCCGATGCTGTCGTGCAGTTCCTTGGCCATCAGCCGGCGCTCGTTTTCCTGGGTTTCGATGATTTTAAGCGACAGGGCCCGCAGGGTCCGCTCCGAGCGGCGCAGGGCCTCCTCGGTTTGCCGGCGTTCGGCATTCTCGCGCTGCAGGGCCGTGACCGTCCGCGCCAGTTCGGCCGTGCGCTGCGCCACCATCTTCTCCAGTTCGGCATGGGCCTTCCTGAGGTCCGCTTTGGCTTGCAGGCGGGCCTGACGGTCCTCGTGCCGCCGCTTGACCTCCATCAGTTTAAAGGGCAGCAGCCGCAGATAGCCCTGCTTGGAATCCTTGATGATGTAGTCGTACATTCCGGCCTTGAGCGCATCGATCGCCAGATATTCCGAACCGGTCCCAGTGAGCATCACAAACGGCGGCAGATCGGTGTTTTGCTGCAGCTGCTTGTAGGCCGCCAGGCCGTTGAGCCCCGGCAGGTTGTAGTTCACCACCACCAGATCGAAGGATTCGCTGCCACTCTGCATCGCCGCCGGGATTTCTTCGGCGCGCTCACGCACATCCAGATAAAAGGGAATCTCCGACTTTTTAAGAGCCCTTTCAAAGGCCCGCCGGTCGTGGACGCTATCTTCCACCAGCAGGATTCGAAGTCGCGATGGTCGCTTGTTATCGTTCATCATGTCCGCCTTGAAGTAAAAGGCTGGAGGAAAAGGGTGAAGGGCAAAAGGCTAAAGGCGAAAGGTAAAAGGTGCAAGGCGAAAGGCTAAAGGTATAAGGCATATGGTATAGGGTGCAAGGCAAGAGATGAAAATTGACTTTTCAACTCCCCACCCCGTAACACGTAACCCGCAACCCGCAACTCGTATTTCCCGCAACCCGTAACCCGCAATTCGTAACACGTATTTCCCGCAACTCGTACTTCCCGCAACCCGCAACCCTCCGCCCTCACCGATCGGCTATGACCCGCGGCAGCTGCACGACAAACGTACTGCCTTCTCCGGCCTTGGGGTCGAGCCGCACCGAACCTCCCAGCATCCGGGCCGCCTTCTGTACGATCGCCAGACCGATGCCGGTGCCCTCGTAGGACCTTTCCGTGTGCAGGCGCTGAAAAATGCGGAAAATCAAGCTGCTCGAGGGCCTGCTGGAGCTGCTCCTGTATTTTCATATGGCCCGTGATACCAGCACCAAATGTCTCGATGTCGGCAGCCTGTCGGCCCGGCCCGGAAGGGTGATCGCCTTCGAACCGTAAGAAAAAAATGCGCGATTCCCAATACTTGACAATAGCCCACCCCGGCGCGGTTTACAATGCAAGCAGCGCGCTGAAGATAAAAATACGGGTTTTTATGTACGCCGGGCGACAATTTTCTTCCGTCAAACATTTCGACTGGTTCAAAGCCCAAGGCGGTATCATCGGCCGCCCACGGTCTTATTCCGGCCATATCTCCACCGACACCATCCGGGTCGAAGGCACCTTGAAGGGCATGGGTCGCAAAAAGACAGGCGCCACTCTCGACCGTTGACCCCCCCTCAGGGATGCGAGCCGCGCGCATGGCGCTCGGGGCTGACTTGGGCGTGATTGAGGGCGGCCACGAAGGCCACGCCGCCGATGATGTTTCCGAGCAGTGCCGGAACGAAGAACCGCCCTAAAAACGACCCGAACGACGCCCCGCCCATCATCAGGATGTAAATGGCACTCACCGACCCGGCGATGATGTGCGCGAACCCGCCGATGCCGACCACGTAGGTGACCAGGATGATGATGGTCAGCCGCCCGGTCTCGGCCACCGGCAGCAGCCAGACCATCAGCGCGATCAGCCACCCGGCGAACACGGCGCTGAGCAGCGTGGCCGGAAAACCCGACGCATAGACCTTCATCCCGATCGGGACCAGCTCCGCGCGCAGGTCCGGCCGGAAATAGCCAAGGGCGTGCAGCAGGGCCGCAAACAGCACCGCCCCGCCCAGGTTGGCGCCCAGCACCGCGCTCCACAAACGTCCGACGTGCCCGAGCGTGAAGCGGTTGCGGCGGTGCAGCAGCTGCAGGATCGGCGTGAGGGTGTTCTCGGTGAACAGCTGCTGGCGGCCCAGGATGACGATCAGAAACCCGATACAGTAACCGAACTTCGACACCAGTGGCTCCCATGTCGTATCCGGCAGGTAATGGGATAAAAGGGCTTCCATCAGGAACGAAAATCCCATCGAGGAGCCGGCGGCCAGCCCCGACCACAACAAAGCGGCGGTATCGCGCCCGAGCTCCTCCTCGCCTTCCTTGCGGATCGCCTCGTAGACGACGGCGGCCTTGGGTGACGAGCGCCGCTCGGCATCTCTGAGTTCGATTTCGGTGAGTCCGTTCAGACCTTTTTCGGTCGCTTTACCGGCCATAGCCTGTATATCCCATTTCTGTGTACGGCTGCAGGTTATGAATTTATTCCAGCAATCGTACTCCGGCGGCTATAAACGGACCATACTGCCCTTCCCTTATTTTATCGGCGATCGATGAGTACTCAAAGATTGCAGGGGATATCCGGTTGCCGCAGCGCCTTGGGTCACGGTAAGAAATAGCCCGGTTTTTTAACCCGCTGCCGCATCATAAGCAGCACAACCCGCGGCCATTAACAGATGGGGTTCATTGTCCCGATATTGGACATGACCTCCTGAATGGTCACCCCTGAATTATCGGATTCTCCCCACCGTTATGATGCTTTGCCAATCCTTCAGTTTTCAGGTCCCATACCCTAAACTCCTGTCGTTACGGTGCTTTCACATCGCCGGGGGCACTCGGTGACTGCCCGCGGAGCGGGGCGGGTCACGATGCCTATCGCCCCATGGCACACAAATTGCTCAACACAGCGTCGATCGGTATCACGCGTCATTCTATATCCTTGTCATAATCCCAAAAATTACAGACCGTTAAAGTGAAGCCGACCATGCATGAACATCTGTTTTCCCCTTTGAAAATGGGGTCAACCGAACTGCCGAACCGCATCGCCCTGTTGGCCCACCGCACCAATTTCGCTAAATCCGGGCGGATCACCGACCGGCACATCGCCTATTACCGGCGGCGGGCCCAGGGCGGCTGCGGCTTGATCATCGTGGGGGAACTTGCGGTGCACCCGGATGACCGCCCGTGGGAAACCTTGATCGAGGTTCATCGCCCGGAGGTGACGGCGGACTTTCAAAAACTCACCGATGCCGTCCATCATTTCGATACCCGGATCATGGCCCAGTTGAACCATCGCGGATTTCAGAGCAGCGGCCACGTGACCCGCAAGGCGATTTTAGGGCCTTCCGCCATCGCCGATATCGTCTTCGGCGAGACGTGCAAACCCATGGAGCCCGAAGACATGACCGCCATTGCGGACGCCTGACCCGTGCAACCGGTTTGTCGCCGCCTTCCCCGAAGGTGTTACCAAAGCGGTTCAATATGGGCGGGTCTCAAAGCCCACGCAGTGTAAATGTCGCAGTTTCAACTTGTCCCCTACAACAGGGTGCAGGATCATTTTTCCGACCAGCTGCACATACCGGTCAGTGAAGGCTCGCTTTTCAATTTCAATAAAGAAGCCTTTGAGCTTCTGGCCGAGTTTGAAAACCGGGTCAAAAACAAATTGGCCGGCTCAACTCTGGCGCATGCCGATGAAACGGGCATCAATATCGGTGGCAAGGGACACTGGCTGCACTGCGTATCCAATGATTTCTGGATGCTTTATTATCCCCATGAAAAAAGGGGCATGGATGCCATGAATGATATGGGCATACTGCCCGGGTTCAAAGGGATTCTTTGTCATGATCATTGGAAGCCGTATTATAAATACGTCTGCACGCACGCCTTGTGCAACGCCCACCATTTACGGGAATTGACAAGGGCCTTCGAGCAGGATGGTCAAAAGTGGGCGCAACGGCTGAAAAAACTGCTTAAAACGATAAATTGCAAGGTTACCGATGCCGGCGGCGCCCTGGATGCGCAAGAATCACAGAAATACCGGCTCAAGTACAGGGCCATTCTAAAACAAGGCGAATCTGAGTGCCCGGAGCCGATCGAACCCCGGAAAAAGGGCAAAAGGGGGCGGATCAAAAAATCAAAATCGAGAAACCTGCTGGAGCGGTTAAGAGATTATGAGCAGGACACGTTCCGGTTTATGGATAATCAGATTGTGCCGTTTTCCAACAACCTGGGCGAAAATGATATCCGGATGACGAAAGTTCAACAGAAAATATCGGGCTGTTTTCGCTCAATGGATGGAGCCCGGATTTTTTGTCGCATTCGGAGTTATTTGTCGACCTGTCGAAAACAAGGCCTTAAGTCGAGCCAAGCATTGGACCTTTTGTTTAATGGCAAGTTGCCCGATTTTCTCGTGTAGATGATAGCATAAACATAAAATACGCTGAGCAGTTACGATCTTTATTAATTAGTGCTCGAACGGCTATCCAGAAAACTCTGTAATTGTTGACAAATACGCAGAAAAGAAAAACGAAGATTTTTCGGTTTGATGCAAAATTGACTTGCATTTTTAACTCGTTGACGGTAGATATCTTTTTGAATTAACAACAAATACCGTCTTTCTGCCGGCCCAGCAGAAAAGCAAAAACGAGTCAAACCTGAAAAATCTTCGTGGAAACAATCTATGCGAAAAGTCATCGATTTGCAAATGGAATTCTGGAAAAAAGATATCGC
Organism: Desulfobacterales bacterium; assembly: GCA_049281435.1. Classification (GTDB taxonomy): domain Bacteria; phylum Desulfobacterota; class Desulfobacteria; order Desulfobacterales; family SG8-13; genus JARFQH01. The sequence goes on along the minus strand of JBAPSB010000043.1, from coordinate 567 downwards.
CAACATTGAATTCGACCTTAAATCGCGAGATGAAATCCCCCAACTGCTCATGGGGCTGCAATACATCTATCGCACACCGCTTATCCGTGAGAAGGTTTTTGAATTCTTAAAACAGATAGTTCCCAAACAAAGCCATGAAACCGGCAGGCCCGGCATGGATCTGTGGAAAATACTGGTATTAGGCACCTTGCGTTTAAACTGCAACTGGGATTACGACAAAGTCCATGAGATGGCCAACAATCACCAAAAGTTGCGTCAGGTGCTCGGGCATAGTGAAGCTGATTCTGGTTCCAGCTACGCCCTTCAGACCATAAGAGACAATATTGCGCTACTAACCCCGCCGATACTTGATGAAATCAATCAGATTGTGGTCAAAGCCGGCCACAGCATGATTCCAAAAAAGAAAGATCAAAAATTGCGGGGCAGCTGTGACTCCTTTGTTGTTGAAACCGATGTGCACTATCCGACCGACATCAATTTGCTCTTCGATGCGATACGCAAAATGATCAGACTGATCGCGATCATCAGCTCTGAGATCGGAGTAACGACCTGGCGTCAGAGTCATCA
>JBAPSB010000042.1:0-3510 GCA_049281435.1 Desulfobacterales bacterium | reverse complement strand
TGACTTTTGACCCGTCTACCGCGTTACATCCACCGACACGTATCTCGATATGCGCCGCTGGATGTGCCTTGCAGACGGGCCAATATCCGGCGCAATCTTGTGGAATTATTTCTTACCGTGACCCTAACTAGCGGGCATCTTTGGGCTTGCGAAAAAACAAATGAGTGATTTTTCAGCGCATCGACGTCCAATATGGTTAATCAGTGCCTGACCGAGAACTCCCCTCCCCTGGTGGGAGGGGCTGGGGGAGGGGGATATAACTGCTTTATTTAATGCACCCCCACCCCGGCCCTCCCCCCTCAAGGGAGAGGGAGGAAAGGGTTTTCGTTCAGACGCTGATTATTTTTGAGCAAGCCCTTAAGCTAAAGGTTCAGCACCCCCATGTACCTGTCATTTTACGATCTCGAGCGAAAGCCTTTTGAAATCACGGTCGATCCGGATTTTTTGTGGCTGGGTGAAAAGCACAACGAGGCTCTGGCCACACTGGAATACGGCATCCGCGAAGACAAGGGCTTTCTGCTTCTCACCGGCGATGTCGGCACGGGTAAAACAGTGTTGATCAATCGTCTCGTCCGCAACGTCAAACTGCACTCCATTATATCGACGGTTCCGGACCCGGGCCTCGAACTGATCGACTTCTACAACTTTCTGGCGGCCTCGTTCAAATTCGGCCGGACGATTAAAACAAAAGGCGAATTCCTGGCCCTGCTGAAACGGTTCCTGATCAAAGCCGAGGCGATCAAGCGCAAGGTCCTGCTCCTGATCGACGAGGCCCAGCGCTTGAATCACAATCTGATCGAAGAAATTCGACTGCTGTCGAATATCGAGATGGAGAATCGCAAGCTCATCAATATCTTTTTTGTGGGGCAATCCGAATTCAACCAGATATTGCTGGAGCCCCGCAACCGTGCCGTGCGCCAGCGTATTGCCGTTCGGTATCAAATCGAGCCGCTGAATACCGAAGAAACCGCTCACTATATTTTGCACCGTCTCAAGGTGGCCGGCGCGGTGCACCCCATTTTTACGGCCGAGGCCCTGAGAGAAGTTTTTACTTACACCGACGGCAATCCGCGTCTGACCAACATTCTCTGCGATCATGCCTTGTTGACCGGTTATTCGCTCGAGCGCGAGATGATCGATCCGGCCATCGTCAGGGAATGCGCGCAAGAGCTGGCCCTGCCGGGAGAAAGCACCCCGCGGCTCGTCGATCGAAAGGCCAGGCGGGCGGCCGTCCTGCCCGATGAAACGCCGCCGCGCAAACCATCGGCGCTATCGAGCGTGGTCGTCACCCTGCTTGTTATCGCCGCGATACTGACAGCCGGGTATTTCATGTTCACCGGTGAAACGATTTCAACGATGCCCTGGTCACCGGACTCAACTGCCGCCCAGGGGCCCTTGCCTCGGCTGCAGGTGGCCCCTGGACCCGCGGGCACCGGGGCCGAGAAGAATACCGTGGCCGAAGAGACGGCCCCGGCCGCCCGCCCTGTGCCGGAAGCGGTGGGCGACGGGTCGGTCGAGATCAAGGGAAAACGCGCTGAGGCGGCCAAGGCCCCGCCCGATGCCGCGGATGCGCTGTATAACCTGTCGAGCATCAATAAGGTTGTCATTCGCTTCGACAATAATTCCAATGAATTGCCCGCCAATGCCTATGCGCCCCTCGACCGGTTTGCCGCCTCCCTGTTGAAAAATCCGGACATCAGCGTCACGATAAACGGCTACACGGACGATACCGGCGTGCTGAGTTACAACGTGAGCGTTTCGGAGTTTCGGGCCAACATGGTCAAAGGTTACCTGGTCGGCAAAGGCGTCGCGCCCGCGCGCATCACCGCCAGCGGCCTGGGCCCCCGGGATCCTGTCGGCAGCAATGCCACGGCCGAGGGCCGCAGCCTCAACCGCCGGGTTGAAATCATATTCAGCAAAAAATCGCCCGCTTAGGGTGGGTGATAAAATAAATTATTGATTTAATTCAAACAAACATCTATAAATTTACATTTGTGAGGTACTCTGGTAGAATAAGATTCATCTTCATCATTGACTCTATACGGGACACGACAAATGGATCGGCCATACAAATTGCTTGTCATCGATGACAGCCAGGAAATCCTGGTTGCGCTCGATAAATATTTCAAGAAAAAGAAATTCGAGGTGGTGACCGCCGCCGATGGGCTGGAAGGCGTCAAATTGCTCAAAACGGAGCAGGGCGGTTTCGACCTCGTGATAACCGATCTCGTCATGCCGTATGTGAGCGGGGTCGGCGTGATCTCCATTTTGAAGAAAGAGTTTCCGGGAACACCGGTGGTGGCGATAACCGGGTGGGGCGAGCATCCCGAGGCGCTGGCAATCGAGGCCAATGCGGACATGGTTTTGGAAAAACCCTTCGACCTGGAGGAACTCGAGCAGTCCATTACCGCCCTGTTGGAAAAACGCGTCTGAAGCAAGGCGGGTGGTCGGCAGAAACACGCCAATCTCTGCCCGACAAAAGAAATCCTCAAAGCCGGAATAGATCGATACCACTGATAGGGAGAGCATGGGCACGGAAATTGTCGGCGTCAGTCGCAACATCCAACGCATAAAAGAACTGATCGAACAGGTGGCCAATACCGGATTGAATACTCTGGTATGCGGGGAAACCGGCGTCGGCAAGGAACTGGTCGTTCAAAAGCTGTACGAGCGATCGGACCGGATGGGCAAACCATTTGTGAAAGTCAACTGCGCGGCCCTGCCGGACGGCTTGCTCGAAAGTGAACTGTTCGGCTACGAACAGGGCGCATTCACGGGAGCGCAGCGGCGCCGGCGCGGTAAATTCGAACTGGCGCATAACGGCGTGCTGTTTCTGGATGAAATCGGGGATATGACGCTGCCCTTGCAGTCCAAGGTTCTGCATGTCCTGCAAGGCGGGCAATTTTCACCTCTGGGTTCGGAAAAAGATGTCAAAAGCGACACGTGGGTCGTCGCCGCGACCAATCATGAACTCGAAGGCGACATGAAACAGGGCAAGTTCCGGGGAGACCTATTTTATCGTCTCAGCACAATCAAAATATTCATCAGCCCGCTGCGCGAAAGACCGGAAGACATTCCCTATCTTATCGACTACTACCAGCGGGAATACTCTATCCAGTTCAAGGGCAAGGAGATAAAGAAACCGGGCGTCGAGGTCATGAAAAAGCTGCTCGGCTATTCATGGCCGGGCAATATCAGGGAGCTGCAGAATGTGCTGAAGCGCATCCTGATTTTGGGCGATACCGAGGAAAGTATCGATGAACTGCTTAACACCGCCGAGGACCAGGGCTACAGCGCAAACAGCAACCCGTGCAACGTCGCGCCCCTGGTTCATGGGGAACTGATCAATCTCGATCTTGAAAACGGTGCCAAAAACAACTCCCTTTCTCTCAAGAAAGTCAGAAAAAAAGTGCTCGATCACGTGGAAAGGGAAGTCATCGCTTATGTTCTCGGCAAGACCGGTTGGAACCGCAGCAAGGCGACCAAAATCCTCAACATCAGCTACAAGAC
>JBAPSB010000041.1:0-4187 GCA_049281435.1 Desulfobacterales bacterium | reverse complement strand
GCTGGGAACTCGTGACCTCTCTCGTGCAGGCCGGAGTTGTTCCGGCGGCCGTTATCGGCCGGGTGGACCCCCTGGAAGATCAACCCTACCTGGTCTTCACCTGACCCGGAACCCCTGGCTGAGTCGGCGCTCGGTTTTAGCGGCAAAGGCGATGCCGCCCGTATCGCATCGAACGCCCAGTCGGAAATATAGCCTTTAAGATAAGGCTTTTGAAAAGCCAGAGGGCGGCGGCTGTAGTGTCATGCACCAACGACCGACACCACAGCCTAACCCTTTCTCTTAAAGCCTTAAGAATCAACAAGCCCAACACTGACGCAGCCGGACTGCCCGTCGGGCTGTGGTTGCAAACCCATGACAAACAATACATCACCCCCTTCACCGCCGGCGACAAAAGAGAACCGGTTGCTCAGACCCCTGGTTCGCACTTATGAAAGGTTCCTGAAAATAAGGGGCCAGCCGCGCGAAATTGCACTCGGCTTTGCCCTCGGCCTTTACGTGGGGATGACGCCCTTCATCGGGCTGCACACCGTCATGGCCGTGCCGCTCGCCGCGCTGCTCAAATGGAACAAGATCTCCGCGGCAGTGGCGGTATGGTTCACCAACGCCGCCACCGCACCTTTTATATACAGCGTCACCTACCTTGTCGGCGCACGCATTGCCGGAATAAAAAAAGTATTCAGCTGGGCGGATATCGAAAGTTTCTCGGCCGTATACCACCTGATTCTCAAGACACCGGAAATCATCTGGGCCATGGTCATCGGCGGCGCGATCCTGGGAGTGCCGCTGGCCGTGGCCGGTTATTACCTGGCATATTATATCGTCGACCGCTACCAGGAAAAAACGAGGATCAAGCGCGCCGCATCGAAGAAACTGCGGTCACGAAAAAAAAAGCCGCGCAAAGGCAACCGATCGGGGCGACCGGCCGCCAAGCAAATGCCCTCGACTGGAAGCACCCATCCGCCGTTGAGCCAATAGGTGCAGGGGATTTTTTTTCGCGTGCCCTTAAAGCGGCCAGAAGAGGGGAATCAACAGCGTTCCCAGAACAAGGACGATCAGGTTGAGCGGAAGGCCGAGTTTGAGGTAATCGCTGAAACGGTAGCCGCCGGGCCCGTAAACCAGAAGATTGGTCTGGTAGCCGATCGGCGTGGCAAAGCAGGCACTGGCACCGAAACAGACGGCCACAATAAAGGCCTTCGGGTCGACACCCAGTTTCTGGGCGGATGAAATCGCGATCGGCAGCATCAAAATCGCGGTGGCGTTGTTGCTCAGCAGCTGGGTGCTGATGCTGGTGAGCAGGATCACGCCGGCCAGAACCAGCACCGGGTCGGCATGGGTGAAAAGCGATAAAAAAGCTTCGGCATACCGCTGTGAAGCGCCGGTTTTCTCCATTGCCGTACCCAGGGCGATGGTTCCGACGATCAACAGCAGGACATTGGACTGGAGGGCCCGGTAGGCCTCCCGCAACTGGAGGCAACCGGTGGTGATCATCAGAAAAACGGCCGCCAGGGCGCAGACCATGATGTCGGCCAGGCCGGCCGCTGCGGCAATCACCAGCGCGCCGAAAATCGAGAAGGCCAGGCGGGCCTTGCGCTGGTGGACGATTTCGTGCTGCACGTCCTCGACGATGATCAAATCGGTTTCGGCTCTCAGGTTTGCCAGCTTGCGTTCCGGGCACCAGATGAGCAGGATGTCACCGTTTCTGAGACGGATGTCCGGGATGTGTTTTTCGGTGTAGTGCAGCCCGCTGCGCTCGATGGCGATGATGTGAACGTCCGGATCGTGCTGGAGGCGGCTCTCCACCAGCCGCATCCCGACCAGCGTCGACTGCGGGGGAATGATCAGTTCGATCACAATCGAGGCATTTTCGCCCGATCCCAGGACCAGGCCTTTCTCGGCCAGCGGCAACTCGACACCTTCGGCATTCAGGATGTCGACCAGCTCGTTGGCGGAACCCTTGACCAGCAGCAGGTCATCGGGTGCAATGGTCACCGCGTCCCGATCGGGGTAGTAGATGTGTGAGTAACGAATCAATTCGAGCACTTCCAGCGCGGGATGGCTGTCGGCAAAGGCCTGGTCGGCCCTCCGGCCGGTCAGGCGGCTGTCGCGCGGGATCGAGAATTCGGCCAGGTAGCGCCGGCGGCCGCCCTCCTTCAGCTCGCAGACCGGTGACCGATGGCTGGGCATCAGCAGCGGCGCGGCAAACGTCAAAAAGGCAATCCCCACTATCGCGATCGGCACCCCCACCGGGGCCAGCTCGAACATGCCGAGCGCGCCGAAGCCCCGTGCGGCACTGTAACCGCTGACGATGATGTTGGTTGAGGTCCCGATCAGCGTGCTGGTCCCGGCCAGGATCGAGGCATAGGACACCGGAATCAGAAACTTGGACGGACTGAAACCGAGTTCACAGCTGAGGCTGAGAACAATGGGAATGAACAGCACCACGACCGGGGTGTTGTTGATGAAGGCCGATGAAACCCCGACGATCAGCATGATCACCAGCATGGCCAGGGTCGAATTGCCGCGCGACAGGGCGATCACCCTCTGCCCGATAAAACCGACGGCGCCGGTACGAATCATGCCCTGGCTGATCATGAACATGGCCGCCACGGTGATGACGGCCGGTGAGGCGAATCCGGCGACCGCTTCGAGCGGTGTCAGGATTCCGGTCAGAATCAGGGCGACCATAAGACCAATCGCCGTCAGGTCCACCGGCAGCTTTTCCGTGATCAGAAGGACCAGCACGGCCACCAGCAGTATGGTAACGATCCACAGCGACATCACATCACCCGGCAGTGTGATACCGATCAACCGGTCACCCGGCCCGACCGGGTGACCGTCAACCACCCGCCATCTGGTTGTCGGTCCAAAACGCCAACGATCCTTTCAGGGTACCCTTGGCGCGGGCCGACAGCCCCCATTTCCGGATCGGCACGGATTCATATTTTTTCGATCCGGTATTCCCGCCGCCCCAGCCCCAGTTCCTGAGCGTATTCCAATTGGATTTTCCAGTCGACCTGGGGATACAGGCCCGCAAACTTATCCGCACCGGCGGCCCGGTTTTTCTTCAGGCTGCAGTCGGCCAGGGCCGGCTCCGAATTCACCAGGTCGACCGCCGCCTGATCGATCGCCACCGGGTCGCGCGCGGCCAGCACGCCGATATCCCGCACGATCGGCGCATCGTTGTGGGCATAGCAGTCGCAGGCCGGCGACACATCGGTGATAAAATTCAGGAACAACGATTTTTCCGCTTTGCCGTGCAGGACGCCGAGGGTGTATTCCACCATGTTTTCCAGGAAGATCGGAATCGATTGATTCCAGGCGATGTCGATGGCCCCGTTGGGGCAGATCAGAATACACTCGCCGCAGCCGATGCAGCGCCCGGCATCGATCACGGCTTTTTTTCTCTTGCGGCCGCGGGCCTTGCTTGGCGCGGCTTTGCCCGCCGCTGCGGCGGGGGCGCGTTCGACCAGTGCCAGGGCCGACTGGGAGCAATGCGCAACGCAGTCACCGCAGCCGATGCATGCCTTTTCTTTGACCTGGGGCGAAACACCGGAGTGCTGCGCCAGTTTTCCTTTGCGAGAGGCACAGCCCATGCCGAGGTTCTTGATCGTCCCGCCGAAGCCCGAGAGTTCGTGCCCCTTGAAGTGAGCCACGGAAATCAGCGCATCCGCCGCGGCGATCTCGGAGGCGATAAACACCGTGTCAAAACGCTTCTGACCGATTTTAACCGCCACTTCGCTCTTGCCCCGCAGGCCGTCGGCGATGATCAGGGGCGCGTCCACGACGGGGTAGGCGAACCCGTTGCGAAGGGCTGTCGTCAGGTGGGCCGGGGCGTTGCTGCGCGTTCCGGCATACAGGGTGTTGGCGTCAGTCAGAAATGGCAGCGCGCCGTTTTTACGGATGTGTTCGACGATTTTCCCCAGGAACACCGGGCGGATGTAGGCGGTGTTGCCCAGCTCGCCGAAATGCAGCTTGACGGCCGCCAGGTCACGCTTCTTGAGGCAGTCACCCAGGCCGGCGGTGTCCACCAGGCGCCCGATCTTGGCGGTAAAACTTTCTTTGGTGGTGGCTCTGAGATCGCTGAAATATACGGTGCTGCGCATCTGTCCCTCCTACAAGGCTTCAAGATAGTGATTTTGGCTGTGTTATCGGTCGGCGGCGTATGATTATACGGCCTCCTCCCTCTA
>JBAPSB010000040.1:0-21725 GCA_049281435.1 Desulfobacterales bacterium | reverse complement strand
GCCATGATGTATCCTTGGGCGGTCAGCCGAGGCGTCGCCGAGTTCAATCTTTGTCGATTTTTTCATCCTGGCCCTTCTTTTCCCCCGTCACGCGGACGCCGGCGGCCGCGGCGATCTTTTCGACCAGCGGGCCCTCGCGGCGCCAGACCCGGCAGGTGTCGACCAGGTAATGCTCGAGATGCTCGCCCGAGATCCGGCGGCGCTGCGGTTTGCGGTCGTTGTGCACCCAGTACCCCTGCAGGGCGGCCGGCGCCATGGCCAGCAGCAGGGTCGTCAGGTGGATGCACCCGCTGCGGCCGCCGATTTTCTTGCGAACCCGTGAGGAAAACCCGCGCGACAGCGTAAAGCCCCTGATCTCCTGCAGCGTCCGGTACATGTCGACGCACTCCTCGTGGGGGGTCCGCGGCAGTTCGGCCTCGATCTCCTCGATGACGAGCGTACCGACGGCCACCTTCATGCAGATGCGCATGTGGTGCACGGCCGCCGGCTCCCGCGGCGTTCCCTCCAGGCTGTAGGTTTTTACCAGCCGGCGGTCGCGCAGCTCGCCGCAAACGATGATGTGCTCGTCGTCACACTCGTAGGAGGTAATCTCGATGCTGCGGCTCTGGAGTTTCGCTTTCGGGTCGACTTTCATTCTCAGGCCATTTGTCGAAAGGATGTCAGCAGGTCCGGCAGGTCTTTTTGAAATTTACAGTTATCACGGGTGCATGGACAGCCTCATCCATGATCTCTTTTCTCACTGCCTTATGGACGAAGCCCCGCCTCGCAGGACCGACTTCGCATATGGAGGGTTTGTAAAAAAAACTATCGCTGCTTTATAAAAATGTCAATAAATTCAATTGATATTAACTGTGCCGCTCGCACGAAAAAAGGGTGTTGCCGTCCCTGATGTCTGCATGGTGCAACGGCGCAGACCGACCGGTGTCGATGCGGTCGCCACGCTTCGCTCAGAGAGGCGGCTGCGGTTCAGGCCCCTTTTATCGTGAACAGAAACCGATCGCCGGCTCAAGGCTCCGCCATGAACGGCCGTTTTGTCGGGTTCCTTCCGCTGTGCTCCGACTCCGGATGTTACTTGAAATCGGTTCGTCACTTGTTACTTTGTAACACTGTCCACATGCACGACTAAAATCAGAATTGTCGAGAAGGTCATTTCCGGAACGGGATTTTTGTTCACCGCGCCGACACCTGAAGAGTGCCGGCTGTTTTCATTATAGATCGAGAGGTGCGAGGTGAAACTGTCCGCTGTTGGAGCCGTTGTTCTGGCAGGCTGGCTTCTGTTGTTTTTTCCGGCGGGGGCGCAGACCGCCGATTCAGGCCTTTTAAAAAGTCCCGATCTCATCGTCACCAACGGCACCGTCCTGACGATGGACAACAGCCGGCCGCGTGCGGAGGCCGTCGCGGTCGAAGACGGCCTGATAACGGCCGTGGGAAGCACTGAAAAGATCGCGGCTCTGCGGGGGCCGGATACCCGCATCCTGGATCTCGGCGGCGGCACCATGATTCCGGGATTTATCGAGGCTCACGCCCATCTTCTGTATCTGGGCCGATCGTTGCAGGAGTTGAAACTGGCAACAATCTCCACATGGCCGCAGATCGTCGAGATGGTGGCCAACGCCGCCCGACAGGCGGCGCCCGAGCAGTGGATCATCGGGTCCGGATGGCACCAGGAAAAACTGGCGCAGATCGAGCCGTCGGCCGTCGAAGGGTATCCGATCCATGACGATCTCAGTCGGGTATCCCCCGCGAATCCCGTGCTTCTCTTTCACGCCAGCGGCCACGCCGCTATCGCCAACACCCGCGCCATGGAACTGGCCGGCATCGCCCCTGATTATCAGCCTCCACCGGGAGGGCGCGCCGTCATCGACCCGGACGGTCGGTTGACGGGAGTTTTTCTGGATGCGGCCATCACGCCCATCAGGCGCGCCGCCGAGCGGGCCGAGCGCGCAGGAGACCCGCGCCTGAGAGAAGATCGCCAAAGGGCTTTGGTCGAGCGCGCCGTTGACCATGCTCTTTCGCGGGGGATAACCAGTTTTCAGGATGCCGGTTCGTCTTTCGCCACGATCGATCTGCTCCGTCAAATGGAACGGGAAAACCGGTTGCGAATGCGGCTGTGGGTGATGCTCGGCGAATCCAATGAAAACCTGGAAAAACATCTCGCCGATTATCCCGCCGGCGACACCGGCGGCGGGCGACTCGCCGTTGGATCGGTGAAGCGCTTCATGGATGGCGCCCTGGGATCGCGCACGGCGTGGCTTCTCAAGCCATACGACGATGCACCGGAGCAGACCGGACTCAATGTCGAGTCGCCGCAACTGATTCTGGAGACGGCCCGCATCGCCTTGCGGCACGGCTACCAGCTGAGCGTGCATGCCATCGGCGATCGTGCCGTGCGGAAAACCCTCGACATTTACCAGCTCGTTTTCGAGGATCGCGGCCTGCCGACCGACCTGCGCTGGCGGATCGAACACGCCCAGCATATCAGCGGCCACGATGTGGACCGTTTCGCACGGCTGGGGGTGATCGCCTCCATGCAGCCGGTCCACTGCAGCTCCGACGGGCCATGGGTAAAAAATCGCATCGGCTCGCGGCGGGCCGATACGGGTGCTTATATCTGGCGAAAGCTGATCGATTCGAGGGCCGCCGTCGCCGTGGGCACGGACGCCCCGGTTGAAGATGTGGATCCGATCGCCAACTTTTATGCCGCCGTATCGTGCCGCCTGCCCGACGGTTCCACGGCTTCTTTGGACCGGCGCATGAGTCGTGAGGAAGCCTTGAGAGCCTACACCCTGGGAAACGCCTATGCCGCCTTCGAGGAAGACGTCAAGGGATCCATAGCTCCCGGCAAATACGCGGATTTTACGGTCCTTTCCCAGGACCTCACCCGGGTCGCCGAGGAGAAGATACGCGAAACCCGGGTGCTCTACACCCTTGTCGGCGGCGAGATCGCCTATGCGGCCCCCGCGGTCGTTGCTGCAAAGACCCACAGTCCGGCTGCAACCCAAAACTAAAGGGGCACGGCAAAAAAACCGCAACCCCTTTGGTTTTCTGGTAGGCACGACTGGATTTGAACCAGCGACTTCTACCGTGTCAGGGTAGCGCTCTCCCCCTGAGCTACGTGCCTGTAAGGTAAGCGTTTACAGGGCACCGCATCTGCTGTGTTGTCGGGCGCTTGAAGTACAAAAGTACGTCTGCGCGCCCGACGCCTTGCACCTGCGGCACCCTGTAAACGCTTACGATTAGGTGATTTAAATCCCATCGGACTTTGCAGTCCTGCGATCGGTCACCCAGTAAGTGGCTTCGTTGTTAGCATCGGAGAACCCGGCTGTCAATCAGATTTTGCGGGCCAGGGCGTAATCGGCGATATCGAGCAGCAGTTCCCTGGCCGGTGACGGCTCGAAAATCTCCAGCGCCTGCTTGGCCTGCCGGATGTGGTCGGCCGCCTTGGCGCGGGTGTAGTCGAGACTGCCGCTTCGATCGAGCAGGTCGATCAGGGACCCGAATTCAGCCGGCGAGAACTCTTTGTCGCGAACGACACCCAGCAGGCGTTCCCGGTTTCCGTTGCCGGCATGTTGCAGGGCATGAATGATCGGAAGGGTCAGCTTGCCTTCGCGCAGGTCCGCACCGACCAGCTTTCCAAGCTCGGTGCTGTCGGCCGTGTAATCGAGCAGATCGTCGGCCATCTGGAACGCGAGCCCCAGGTTCAGTCCGTAAGCGCCGAGCGCCGCCTCTTTCAGCGGTAATTGATCCGCCAGGATGGCGCTGGTCCGGCAGGCGCCTTCGAACAGGACCGCGGTCTTGCGGCGAATGACCTCGCGGTACTCGGCTTCGGTCAGATCGAGCGCCCCCTTGCGCATCAATTGATGGATTTCGCCCTGGGACATGTTTTCGGTGATCCCGGCAATCACCCGGATAATTTCAGGCCGGCCGGTGTCGGCCGCGATGGTCAGCGAGCGCGCCAGCAGGAAATCGCCGACCAGAACGGCGCTGGAATTGTCCCAGATGGTGTGCGCCACCGGCCGACCGCGGCGCATCGCGGCGCCGTCGATCAGATCGTCGTGCAGCAGCGTGGCGGCATGCAGGTACTCGAAAATGGTCGCGAACTTGTGCGTGTCGGCCCCGGCGTAACCGCACATCCTGGCGCCGATGACCATCAGCAGGGGCCGCAGCCGCTTGCCGCCGCTGAACAGGATGTGGCGGGCGATGTCCGAGACCAGCGCCAGATACGGACTGAGATTCTCGGAAAGCTCGGATTCGATCTTGACCAGGTCCCCTGATACCCTATCGATAATGCGCTGTTTGAGATCCCCGGTCATACTGCTCGCCCCACCAGATCGTATTCGAGTGTGTCGCTGATTTTAACTTTCGCAAAGTCACCGGTCTGCAGCCGGTTAGCGTGAATGTAGGTCACCCCGTCGACTTCGGGGGCCTGAAATTCGGTGCGGCCGACATACAGACCCTCTTCCGGATGGTCTTCGACCAGAACGGCCAGCGTTTTTTCCCGGTAAGCGAGATTGCGGGCCGTCGAAATTTCCTGCTGACGCGTCATCAGGGTGCGGTGGCGCTGCCGGGCCGTGGCCGGCGGCACGTGATCGGGCAACTTGTGGGCCGCCAGGTCCTCGGCGTCGGAATAGACAAAGCACCCCAGATGGTCGAAGCGTTCGGATTCGACGAAGCGCAGCAACTCATCGAAATCCGCATCGGTTTCCCCCGGAAAGCCGACGATGACCGTGGTCCGCAGGGCCGCCTGCGGCATCAGGGTCCGAATGCGGTCAAACAGGCGCCGCAGCTCGTCCGGGCCGTAGCTGCGGCCCATTTTTTTGAGGACGGCGGCACTGGCATGCTGGATCGGGATATCGAAATAGGAGCAGATATTCGGGTGTCGGGCCACCGCCGTCAACAGATTGTCATCGATACTTTGCGGATGCCCGTACAAGAACCGGATCCAGAAGGCATCGGCGCCCGCAACTTCCGGCAGGGCGGCCAGGGCCGTCAGGAGTCGGGCCAGATCGGCCGGCGGGTGAAGATCACGCCCGTAGGCGGTTGTTTCCTGCGAGACCAGGACCAGTTCCCTGGCACCGGTTGCCAGCAGCTGCCGGGCCTCGGCGACCACATCCGCCACAAACCGGCTCTTCTGCCGGCCGCGCAGCCGGGGAATGATGCAGTAGGTGCACCGCCGGTCGCAGCCCTCGGCAATCTTCACATAGGCCATGCCGCGGTGGCCGCGTTCACGCGCCACGCCGATACCGGACGGCGACAGGGTGTCCGGGTCCGGCAAAAGACACCGGTCGGCATCCAGTTTGCCTTCGGCCGCCGCGACGATGCGATCGAAGGCGCCCGTTCCCAGAAAAACATCCACTTCCGGAATGGCCCGCACGATCTCCCGCCGGTATCGCTCCGGCAGACAGCCGGTCACGATCAGCCGGCGACAGGGCCCCGTGTCTTTGAAAGCCGCCAGCCCCAGAATCGTGTCGATCGATTCGTCGGCCGCAGATTCGATGAAGCTGCACGTGTTGACGACGATCACTTCGGCATCATCGGGCGCGTCAGTGAAAAGGGCGCCGGCCGCTTTCAGGCGCCCCAGCATGATTTCGCTGTCGATCTGGTTGCGCGCACACCCGAGGCTGACGAGATAAACAATCATTACGCCAGGCGCTTTTTGATTTCCTCGGTGATCAACGGCACGATCTCGAACAGGTCGCCCACCACGCCGTAATCGGCCTTGGAAAAAATCGGTGCCTCCACGTCTTTGTTGATCGCCACAATCACCTTGGAAGACGACATGCCGGCCAGGTGCTGAATGGCCCCGGAGATGCCGCAGGCGATATAAAGCGTCGGCGAAACCACCTTGCCGGTCTGGCCCACCTGCTCGGAATGCGGGCGCCAGCCTTCATCGACCGCCGAGCGCGATGCCCCCACGGCACCGCCCAGGACCGCGGCCAGGGCTTCGATCTGGCTGTAATCCGTCCCTCCCATGCCCCGGCCGCCGGAAACGATGACGTCGGCCTCGGTCAACTCGACCTTCTCGGTTTCGAGGGTCTTCTCGACCAGCCGCATCTTGCTATCTTCCGGAGCGACGGTGGTCTTTTCCAGCACGCCCGCTTTGGCGGATTCGGCAATGGCGATGGCGTTCGGCCGGGTGGCCACGATTTGGGGTTTCCCGGTCAGCGCGACTTTTGCCAGCACCTTGCCGCCGTAAAGCGGACGGGTGGCGACGATGTTGCCGCCCTCGACCGCAACCGCCACGCAGTCCATGGCCAGCCCGGCATCGAGGCGCGCGGCCAGGCGCGCGGCCAGGTCCTTGCCCTGGGTCGAGGCGCCGGTAATGACCACCAGCGGGTCGACGGCGGCGATCACGCCGGCCGCCACGGCGGTGTAGGTGTCGGTCAGATAGTCCGCCAGGCGCGGGTCGTCGGCCACGATGATTTTGTCGGCCCCGAATTTAGCGAGTTCGCCGGCGGCGGCTTCGATCCCGGACCCCAGCACCAGCGCCGCCAGCTCGGTGCCCATGGCATCGGCGATCCGCCGGCCTTCGCTCACGGCTTCATAGGTGACTTTTCTAAACTTACCGTCTCTTTGTTCGGCTATGGCTAAAACGCTCATATTCTTCTCCATATAAATTTTTTTTTAAAAAATTTATTAAGATGCCGTTTATGGCTGGGCACCGTCAAATGACCTTGGCTTCCTCGGCCAGCAGCCGCACCAGCGCGGCCGCCTTCTCGGCGGCGGTTTCGCCGGCGACCATGCGGCCGCCTTTTCTTTCCGGCGGCGGCTGCAGAGAGACGATTTTCGTCTTCGGCTCCCCTAAAGCGGCCGCATCCAGGCCGATGTCGGCCAGGCTCTTGGTGGCCAGCGGTTTTTTCTTGGCTTTCATGATCCCGGGCAAAGAGGCGTAGCGCGGTTCGTTGATCCCGCGCTGGGTGGTGAAAAGCACCGGCAGCGGCGCTTCGATCTCGACCACGCCGCCCTCGATCGTTCGTCGGCACCGGATTTTACCGTCGCCGATCTCCTGCTTGTTGACGATCGAAATATTGGGGATGTCGAGCAGCTCGGCCACGGCGGTGCCCACCAGGAAATTGTCGTCATCGACGGCCCGCTGCCCGGCAATGATGATATCGTAAGGAATTTGTTTGAGCGCAGCGGCGAGTACCCGGGCAACGCCCAAGCCATCGCAGCCAAGGACCGCGGGATCGTTGACCAGAATCCCTTCGTCGGCGCCCATGGCCAGGGCCGTTCGAATGGCCTCGGTGGCCTTGTCCGGCCCGACGGTAAGGATGGTGACCTTGCCGCCCTGGGCTTCTTTGATGCGCAGGGCCTCCTCGACCGCAAATTCATCATAGGGGCTGATAACCCATTTGATGTCGGCGGTTTTGATCGAAATCCCATCTTCGGCAACACTGATCATCGACTCGGTCGCAGGAACCTGTTTCAATAAAACGACAATGTCCACTTCTTCTTCCTTTCCCTTAAATAGGCGTTGGCTGGCGGTTTCTGTCCTTTGTCACCGATTTAAATGTCACTGGCATCCAAAACCTTGCGTAAACTCCTTGAATATATGAATTTTAAAAAGAGGACTACCGGACAGGACCGCGAATGTCAAGCGCTCGTTTCGGGTCGGTTTTTTTTCAACCTGTCTGTGGAAAAGCGGATGAAAAATGGTCGATCAGCGCCCCGTCGGCCTGCCGCACCACCATCAGGCAACTCACCCCTTCGAACCGGTCGACCAACTCGATTCCTTTGGCGGGGCCCATGACCATCAGCGCCGTCGCCAGGCCGTCGGCAAAGGTACAGTCGGCGGCAAGGACCGAGACGCTGACGACCCCGTTGGTCACCGGAAAGCCGCTGCGCGGATCGATCACGTGCGAATACCTCTTGTTATCGATTTCGAAAAAACTGCGGTAGTCCCCGCTGGTGGCCATGGCCCTTTGCGTCAGGGTGACGACTTTGTAAACCTGGTCGGGCGCGGCTTCTTTTCTGGGCATGTTGATGCCGACGCGCCAGTCAAGGCCGTCTTTGCGGTGCCCGGCCGCGAAAACCTCGCCGCCTATTTCCACCAGGAAATCCTCGATCTTGCGGTCGCGCAGCAGCGCGGCGATCTGGTCGACACCATAGCCTTTGGCAATCGAGCCCAGATCGAGGGTCACGGCGGCATTGCGCTTGACCAGGAACCGGTCCTCGAGGACCTGGACGGCATCGAAACCCACAGCCTGCAGCCGCTGGCGCACCATCGCCGGCGGCGGGGGCTCGACGACGACCCCCGCACTCCCGAAGCCCCACAGATCGACCAGCGGCTTCACGGTCCCGTCCCAGGCGCCGTCGGTCAGGAGAAAAATTTTCTTGGCCGCCTGCACGACCCGGATGAAATCGTCCGAGGCCCGGAATTTTTCACCGGCGGTCGTCAGGCGATTGAACCGACTGATTTCGCTGTCGGCTCTGTAGGTCGACATGCTTTGGTTGATCTCCTCCAGGCGCTGGTCGATCTGTGCCTGCAGGCCGGCGGCCGGCGGACGGGAACCGGTCACCACCAGTTTGATCCTGTAAGTGGTGCCCATCGTGCGGCCGGTCAAGACGGTTTCCGTGCGGGCGCAGCAACCGGCGGTTGTTATGCACAGCACTGCGATAACGATGAGAAAAAGTCGCGCGCCGGCCGCGCGGCACCGCTTCGATACGTTACTATTGATGTCCCTGGTCATTTTTCCCATTCCCCCGCAGATCTTCTTGCCCGCTCGAGTCCTGCGGCGGCGCGCTCGAGCCAGGCCGGTGCGGTTTCCTGCTTTTCAAAAGAAAACCCGGCCAGCCCGAAAGCGATTTTCAGCTCGAGCCCGTCGGTGGCCGCATGATGGTGCTGCATGAGGAAACGCAACCGGTTGCATATCATGCGGACCTTTTCTATCGACGTCTGTGGAAAAAGCAAGCCGAAAATCTGGGGGCCACACTGCCCCAGCATGTCGCAGCTGCGAACATTCAGGGCCAGCGTGTTGCTGACGGATTGGATGATTTGCTCTTTTTGATATAAATCCAAGTCGAAATCGGCGGTGTCAAACTCGACCTGCATGAGGCATAGCGACAGCTGGGCCGGGTATCTTCGGACGCGATGAATTTCCTTGTTCATCAGACCGATAAAGTTTTCCCGGTTGATCAATCCGGTGACATCGTCCAGAACCTTGGCATCCGACAAACAGGTGGTGAGCCTTTCGATGCGGCCGCAGAGAATCGTCAGAAGATTGGCCATGAATTTTCGCGCCGTGGGCGGATACAGCCACTGCAGCCGTTTGATCATCTTCCAGTTGATCGGAAGAAGTTCAACCGGTTCGCAGGCCACCACCGTCGCCGATCTGGGGGCCGAGCGCAGCAGCCCCATTTCTCCCAGCACATCTCCGGCTTTCATCCGGTTGATCAGCCGCGGGCTGCCGGGGTCCAAACAGGCATCGGGGCCGGCGAGGCTATCGATGACGTCCATTGTGCCGGAGATAATCGTGACCATCGAATCGCTGGGGTCTCCCTTGCGGAAAAGGACCTCGCCCGCCTCGATCTTTTTGAGGGATCCGGCCATGATGAGGGAGTGAATCTCGGTGCGGGAAAATCCCTTGAAAAGGGGGATGCCCTCCGCGGGTTCCCGGCCGAGCTTCACGCGTACCAGGTCCCACAAGGTAACCAGTTCGACGTGTTGCATCAGCGAGGGCAGCAGGATGAGATCACCGGCCAAGGCGGCCAGCATGGTAATCGTCATCATGATCCCGAAGACGGCCGTCGGTTTGAAACTGGAAAACATCAGGATCGAAAATCCGACGCAGATGGTCACGGTCGTAAAGATGATCGGCCGGCCGATCTGTCTCAAGGTTTCCCGTATGGCCCGTTTGTCATCGAGGTCTTTCCTGAATATGCGGTTGTATCTGAACAGGTAGTGAATGGTGTCATCGACCGCCAGCCCGATCGCGATGCTGGCGATGAGACTGGTCACCAGGGACAGCTCGATGCCGAGCCACCCCATAATGCCGAAGTTGACGACGATCGGGAACAGGTTCGGTAAAATAGCGATGGCCCCCACTTTAACCGATAGAAAAAGAGCATACATGATGGCAGAAATCAGAATCATGGTCAGCGCAAGGCTCTTGACCTGGCCACTGGTCAAGCGATGACTGCTGGCGGAAATCACGATTCCAAACCCCGTGACATCCCATGCCGGATCTTCTGTGAACATCCGCCGCGTGTGCGCGATGATGACATCGCGCGTTGTTAAAAACTCGCGTGAACTCGACAGATGGGTCAGCAGAACGATATTCGTCCTGGACAGGTCCGGACTCATGAAACGGTCGAACATGTCCTGGCCCAACATGCTCGCGTAGGAGTTGATCAACCGTCGGGACTCGAACCCTTCCTCGGGCAGGGCGTAGAACCCGGGGTCGAACCCGTTGAGGACGTAGTTCACCAGTTTCAGGTAATCGACGAAAGATATGGTTTTATCGACTCCGGGCAGAGTCGCCAGAAATTGCTGCAAACGATCGATCTCGGCCAGATGTCGCGGATCTTCGAAGTAGTCGGCGTCCTTGCTCTCGGCAACGACGTTTATCGGAAAACTCCCGGACAGGTCCCGATAAATGTCGTGAAAGTGCTGAATGACCGGCGTCTCCGCTTTGAAATAGCCAACCGGATTGGTCTCGACGCGAATGCGCAGAATGCCGATCGCAGCGATCACCGCAACGGCAGCCATGACAGGGAGGGCCATTTTTTGTTTGTTCAGATCGATGTGAATGATTTTTTCGATGAACCGGTCGAAAAAATCGGGCCCCCTGGTTTTCTGAGTTCCCTTCGCAAAAGACAGGGGGATGAGCGCCAGTGCGGCCGGAAGAACACCGAGGGTGATCACCAGCAGACTGAACATGCCGAAACAGGAAAACAAGGCAAACTCCCGTATCGTCGGGATGCGGTTGACCAGCAGAGACCCCAGGCCGATGATGGTTGTCAAGACCGCCAGGGCCGTTGGAAACGAAATGGTCGTAAATGTCGCTATCGAGGCTGATTGCGGTGAATCGGCCCCGTGGATGCACACCAGATATTCCGAGACGATATGCAGGCAGTACGCCGTTCCGACGGCGATGAGAAATACCGGAACGATCATGGTGAGCATCGAAAGCGGGACCTTCAGCAGGGCCATCAGGCCGAATGTCCAGACCAGCGCCAGGCACACGCAACTCAGAGGGATGAGGACATAGTGGACTCTCCGGTAAAGGAAAAACAGGACACCGGCAATCAGAAGAAAGGTGATCGGGGGTAGGCGGAAAAAATCTTTCTCGGTGAATTCGACCAGGGCTTGAGATATCAGCGGCATGCCGATCTGATAGATTGAAAATTCTTTTCCGGCCCTTGAAATCAGGCGCTCCACCTCGGCGGTGATGCGATCCGGGTCGCTATCGGATTTCAGCACCAGGGTCAACGCCGTTGTTTTACGATCGTCCGAAAAAAGGTTTTTTCTGAAGAGACTGACGGGGGAGATGACCGTGTAAAATTTTTCCAGACTCCAGTTTCCGGAAAGATCGACCGCCTTTTTTATGCCGGGCAGACTGACCACGCGGCGCACGCCGTCGATTGTCGAAACGGCTTCGGCCAGTGCACTGATTTTGGCAAACGCAGCGGTCTCGAACACGTCGTCGGCCTTGACGACGACGCGGATGATCTCATCGGATCCAAAGACTTTTTTGAAATCCTTGTAGCGGGCGGTCTCAGCAAGGTCTTCGATCTCGAGATCGTAAACGGACGTCTTGAAGGAAAGGCGGGGAATTTGACAGGCGAAAAACACGGAAACCGCCAGGGCAATTCCAATGGCCACTGCAGGTCGTCTGACCGTCCATTCCAGGTAACCGCTTGGAGAAAGAAGTTTGACGATCCTGCTTCGCATAGGCAAGAGCCCTCCTGTTTGCGGTTGATGGGCGGGCGGTAACGCGAAGGCGAGCGGCTCTATAGCGAGCTTTTACTTAAATAACAGGCAATTGTCAAACCGAAAAAGGTCGCGAAGAAGTTCGCGGTGAAACCAGGCATCCGGTGGTTTTCCGACCGGCTTTTACTCCCGGCCCGGTGGACAAGCCGCTTGGGTCGGTTGCGTCGGTTGAAGGATCTCATCGATTTTATCGAACAAAAGCGTAAAACCTCAAGGCACCGCCCGGCACGAAAATGGCGCGCCGCAGAGCGGTCTCAGCAAATCCGCGGCAATTGCTCACCGGTCAGCATGTCCACGATACGATGGCCGCCGATTCTGGTTTGCATGGTCACCCGCCCCGGGTGATCGGCCACCACTTCGCCGATGACGGCGGCATCCCGGCCGTATTCATTGTGCCGGATAGCCTCCAGAAGGCGGTCGGCGTGCTCGGCGGCCACGAAGGCCAGCAGCTTGCCCTCGTTGGCCAAATAGAGCGGGTCAAAGCCCAGCAGTTCGCAGATGCCGGCCACTTCCTTTTTGAGCGGGATCCGGTCCTCGAAGAGAGTCACCCCCACCTGCGACTTACGGGCAATTTCATTTAACGCCGTACCGACGCCGCCCCGGGTGGGATCGCGCAAAACGTGGATCGACCGGCTGGCGGCAAACATGGCGGCCACCATCCGGTTGAGCGGGGCGCTGTCGCTGGTCAGCGGCGACTCGAAGGTGAGTCCCTCGCGCTGGGTGAGGATGGTGACGCCGTGATCGGCCATCGTGCCGCTCAAGATGACGCGATCGCCGGCGCGGGCTTTGGTGCTGCCGACATCGACCCCTTCCGGGATCAGGCCGATGCCGGAGGTGTTGATAAAAATTTTGTCGACCGCGCCTTTGGGCACGACCTTGGTGTCGCCCGTGACAACCGTCACCCCGGCCTTGCGGGCGGCCGCGCCCATCCCGGCGAGGATCCGCTCCAGGTCCGCCATCGCGAACCCTTCCTCGATGATCAGGCCGACACTCAGATAAAGCGGCGTGCCGCCGCACATGGCGATGTCGTTGACCGTGCCGTTGATGGCCAGATCGCCGATGTGTCCGCCCGGGAAAAATATCGGATCCACGGTGTAGGAGTCGGTGGAAAAGGCCAGCCGCCGTCCGCCGAGTTCGAGGATGGCCCCGTCGTCGAGACCGGCCAGGATCGGGTTGTCAAAGACGGGCAGCACAATGTCGGTCATCAGGCTGTGGGAGATCTTGCCGCCGCTGCCGTGATCGAGCGTCACCTTTTCAACTGTCATATCCTCAGTGCCTTTCATAAAACCGTGGATAGCCACTATCTAATCCGGATGATAACGGTAATACGCCGCGCACGTGCCCTCGCTCGATACCATGCAAGGGCCGACCGGGTCGATGGGCGTGCAGACAGTTTTGTACAGCGCGCACTGCGGCGGAATCTTGGTGCCGGTGAGAATTTCACCGCAGGCGCAGCCCTTGGGCTCCCTGGCCTCGGGCAAAGTCAGGGAAAATGTTTTTTCGGCATCCAGGGCCGCAAAGCCGTCTCTGATCTTGAGCCCGCTGTCGGGAATCACGCCGATGCCGCGCCAGGCCACGTCGGCCGTTTCGAAAACCTCGCCCAGGATTTTCCGGGCGGCCGGATTGCCCGCATCCGTCACGGCCCGGCAGTAAGCGTTCTCCAGGGCCGGTGCACCTTTTTCGACCTGGTCGACCAGCATGGCAATCGCCTGGAGTAAATCGGTCGGTTCGAAACCGGCCACCACGCAGGGGATCCGGTGGGTCGCGAAAAAATCGCGATAGCCGTCAAGGCCGATAATGACCGAGACGTGCCCGGGCAGGATAAAGCCGTCGATAGCGGTGCCGGCCAGCGACATCAGGGCCTCGAGCGCCGGCGGCACCAGCTTGTGCGCCGCATAGACGAAAAAGTTTTCCAGGCCCGTTTGCCGGGCGGTCAGGATGGCGGCGGCAATCGTCGGCGCGGTGGTTTCAAATCCCACGCCGAGAAAAACGACTTTCTTGTCCGGATTTTTGCGGGCGATATCGAGGGCATCCATCGTGGAATACACCATCCGGATATCCCGGCCCTCGGCCCGTTCCTTGCGGAGCGATGACACCGTTCCCGGCACCCGCATCAGGTCGCCGAAAGTCGTGATGATGACACCGTCTTCACGCGCCAGCGCGATGAAGGCATCGATTTCCGACTGGGCCGTCACGCATACCGGACAGCCGGGGCCGGATAAAAGCGAGATGGTCTGCGGCAGAAGCGATCGAATCCCGCTCCTGAAGATCGACACCGTGTGGGTGCCGCACACTTCCATCAGCCTGATGTTGCGGGTGCTGATGCGGCGTATCTTATCCGCCAGCAAGCGCGATAACTCGGCACTCCGGTATTCCTCGACGTGCTTGCGTGTCATGGTGCCTTATTGAACCTCTGTGCTGCATATGCCTGAGAACCAACCGCCGGTGCCCCGGATGGTCGGTCGTGAAAGGGGGATGATGTCTGACCATGGGCGAAAAATTTTTCGCCCCTACGATGGCCTTGGATCGGGTCCGAAGGACAGGCGGCCTTGAAGCTCTACACCACCGGAGGTGCGGCGCGCCGTACCCCGACGATGATGGCCGGTTACATGCCGGCCTGGGCCGCGGCGATAACCGCCTGACCCAGGCTGAGGCCGCCGTCGTTGGTCGGCACTTGTTTGTGTGTATACACCTTTAAGTTGCGGTCTTCAAGGTTTCGAATCAATCCGTTCAGCAACACCGCGTTTTGAAAAACGCCGCCGCTCAGCACCACCCGTACCAGTCCGGTCTCCCGGCGCAGCTGATCGCACAATTCTGTGAAAAGCCGCATCAGGGTGAAATGGAAACGGGCGCTGATGACCGCCACCGCGGTCCCCCGCCGCAGATCTTCGACCACGCCGCGGATGATCGGGGCGGTCGCTATCTGCAGCGGAGCACCCGCAGCGCCGGGTTGCCAGGAAAAATCGTAGGAACGGTCGCCCGACGCCCCGGCGACCATCTCGAGTTCCATGGCGGCCTGGCCTTCGAAGGCCACCTCGCTGCGCAGGCCGACGATGGCGGCCACGCCGTCGAACAGGCGCCCGAGGCTGGAGGTCGGCGGCGAGTTCAGTCCTTTGGCCATCATCTGCCTGATGATGGCGGCGCGGTCGCTGTCGATCCGCCGTAAAAACGGCAGCCCCAGATTTTCAAGCTCGGCGCCGTAAGCGGCGTGCAGATAACTCAATCCCATACGCCAGGGCTGCCTGATGGCGGCCGTGCTGCCGGGCATCGGCACATAGGATAGATGGGCGGCCCGCTCAAACTTGCGCTCATCGGCCACCAGCACCTCGCCGCCCCAGATGGCGCCGTCGGCACCGTAACCGGTCCCGTCGAACGCCAGCCCGATCACCGGCCCGTCGATCCGGTTCTCCGCCATGGCGCTGACGATGTGCGCATGATGGTGCTGCACGGCTGATTTCCGAACGCCTTCCTGTTCCAGGGCCCAGCGGGTGCTGAGATAATCGGGATGCAGATCGTAGGCCAGAATTTCCGGTTCGATTTCCAGGATGCGCCGCATGTGTCCGATGGTGAACCGGAAAAACTCCTCGCCGGCGGCATTCTCGAGGTCGCCGATGTGCTGGCTCACGAAAGCCTGGTTGCCCCTGGTCAGGCAGATCGTGTTCTTGAGTTCGGCGCCGCAGGCCAGCACCGCCGGAACCTTTTGCCGCAAGAATACCGGCACCGGCACGTAGCCCCGGGATCGCCGGATGAGGCGCGTTTCACCGGCCGCGCGGCGGACGATGGAGTCGTCGCTGCGCAGATAGATATCGCGGTCGTGAACCAGAAAGTCGTCCGCCAGCGCGTCCAGACGCCGGAAGGCCTCTTCGTTGTCGATCGCGATCGGCTCTTCGCTCATATTGCCGCTGGTCATCACCAGGGCGTTAAGCCCGTGGTCGAGCAGCAGATAGTGCAGCGGCGTGTAGGGCAGCATGACACCGAAATACCGGTTTCCGGGCGCAACGTCCGCCGCAATCGGATTCGGCTCCCGTTTTCGCAGCAGTACGATGGGGCGTTGAATGCCTGTCAGCAGCTTTTCCTCGGCCGCATCGCACCGAGCAAACTTCCGGATATGCGGGATATTTTCCGCCATGAGCGCAAACGGCTTTTCCTCGCGCCGTTTTCTGGATCTCAGCAAACGAACGGCCTCCGGGTTTTCGGCATCGACCGCCAGATGAAATCCCCCCAGTCCCTTGATGGCGACAACCCGCCCGCTTCTGAGCCGGCGCGCCGTTTCGTGGATCGGATCGACACCGGCAAACCGCTGGCGGTGCCGGTCGTAGAGGGAAACCCGCGGTCCGCAAACCGGACAGGCGTTGGGCTGGGCGTGGAAGCGCCGGTTCAGCGGATCGTCGTATTCTTTCCGGCACTGCGGGCACATCTCGAAATGCTTCATCGAGGTCCGGGGCCGGTCGTAGGGGATGTCGTCGATGATGGTGTACCGGGGACCGCAGTTGGTGCAGTTGATGAAAGGGTAGTGGTAGCGCCGGTCGCCGGGGTCGAAGAGTTCCCGCCGGCAGTCCTCGCAGATGGAAACGTCCGGCGAAATGAGGGTGGACCGGGAGGCCGCAGCCGTGCTTTGAACAATGGCGAACCGTTGATACCCGGTAACGGGTAGCGGCTGTCGCAAGACATCGACGATATGCGCCAGCGGCGGCGGATCGCTGACGAGTTCGGCGGCAAAGGCGTCGATGGCAGCGGCCGGGCCTTCGACGACGATGACCACACCCGCGGAGGTATTGGAGACCTGCCCCGTAAGACCGTGCCGCCGGGCCAGGGTGTAGATAAACGGGCGGAAGCCGACGCCCTGCACGATGCCGTTGACCTCGATCCGGCCGGCCTCACAGTGCTGGTTCATCGGAGAGTGTTCAGGTGACGGATTCTGCGTGCGCGCATCGTGATTCGCGGAACAGGTAATGCTGTGAGCTGCAATGGTCATTTAGGATTGGAGGAATAGTGCTCATCGGCATAAGCCGCCGCCTCTCTTAAAAGCGTCAGGGATTCCATTGCCGCGGCTTCGTCGATTTTGTGCAGCGCAAAGCCGGCATGCACGATAACCCAGTCGCCCACCTGGGCGTCTTCGAGCAGCAGCAGACTGCAGGTGCGCCGGACACCGTCCACATCGATGGTGCCCATGCCGTTTTCGATGCGCGTGATTTTAGAGGGGATAGCGAGGCACATCTTGCGAATTTCCTTTAGTGTACGAAACCCCCAGCCGGTCCAGTTCGGCCAGAACCATGGCGATGACCTCATCGACCTTGGCTTTCGTGACCGGGGTCAGCTCGATACTGAGGGTGTCGATATCTTTCGGCTCCACTCCGAGAATAACGGTTTGCGGAACCTTGTCAAGGGCCTGACACAACGTCAACGCCTCCAGGAAATCGACCTGGTGAAGCGAATTCTTGGCCCGGATCCGCTGGGGGATCTCCTCGCCCGCCAGCCGGTAGAGGTCACCCGGAGAGCCCTGGTTGCGAATGACGTCGACCACGATCAGGTGATCGGGTTGAGAGATCACGCCCAGGAGGTTGACGCCCAGAACCCCGCCGTCGACCACGGAAACATTTTCAGGGAAGGCGTATCTCGCCTGGATTTCCTGCACCACCCGCACGCCGAAGCCCTCGTCGGCATAAAGAATGCAGCCGACGCCCAGAATCATCACTTGTTTGGTATCGTTGCTCATCGTCATTCTCCACGAACCTCGGCCGTCTTCTTCTGCTGCTGAAACCCCGATAGTGCAAGACGGTAGGACGGCAACCAGGTGAAGGCAGAAGCGGTTCGGCAGCCGGGCAAGACAGCGGCAGGCAGGTGGATTGCTGGCCGGCAGGTCCAGAGAGAGAGAGAGAGAGACCGGCCGGAAGCGTTCTCCAGCCCCTCGAGGTGCAGAGGCTGAAGAACGCCGGATTGACATATTACAAGACTTTGATCTTGTAAACCTCGTTCGAGGCCGGGTCTATCACGTGAACACCGCAGGCGATACACGGATCGAAGGAGTGCACCGTCCTGAGGATTTCCAGCGGTTTCTTCGGGTCGGCGATCGGCGTTCCGATCAAGGCTTCCTCGACCGGCCCGAGCTTGCCCTTGGCGTCGCGGGGGCCCAGGTTCCAGGTCGACGGCACCACGTACTGATAGTTCTTGATCTTGCCGCCTTCGATTTCCATCCAGTGGCCCAGGGATCCCCGCGGCACATCGTTCAGGCCGACACCCATCCCCTTTTCCGGCATGGTCCAGGGTTGATAGGTCTTGGTATCACCGTTTTTGACGTTTTCAACCAGTTCCATCACCCAGCCCTGCATGGCATCACCGATGGCGACGGTCTCGATTCCTCTGGCCGCGGTCCGGCCGAGGGTGGAAAAAAGCGCCGTGGCCGGAATGCCGAGATCCTTGAGGACCTTGTCCACGATCGGTTTGACGTCTTTATGGCCTTTGGCGTAGGCCACCAGCACGCGCGCCAGCGGGCCGACTTCACACGGCTCGTTTTCGTAACGCGGCGCCTTGGACCAACTGTACTTGCCATCGTCGGGTTTGTACTGCGGATCTTCCTGCAACGGTTTGGTTTGTCCCTTGTAGGGCTGCAACGCCGGGCCGTTTTCATACCAGCCGCGCGAGACGTCTTCGGTGACCTTTTCCTGGTCCGGCAGGGTGACTTTGGCCAGGTCACGTTTCATGACCAGGCCCCGGGGCATATACAGGCTGTCGGGTTCGACATCACTCGCCGGAAACTCGCCCCAGGCCAGAAAGTTCGTCGTCCCCCCGATGCCGCCCCAGTCCTTGTAAAAGGAAGCAACCGCCAAAAGATCGGGAATATAAACGTTCTTGATGAAATCCTGGGTTTCTTTGGTAATGAAGAGAAATTCGGCGATGCGGTCCGGGTTCAGGTCGCGGATAGAGGTAACGCCCCCCACCACCAGCGATTGCAAGTGGGGATTTTTGGCGCCGAAGATCGCGTGCAGCCGGGCGGTTCTGGCTTGAAGCCGCAGGGCTTCGATGTAGTGGGCGGCGGCCATCAGATTGGCCTCCGGTGGCAGTTTGTAGGCCGGATGACCCCAGTAGGCGTTGGCGAAGGGCCCGAGCTGTCCGCTGTCGACAAAAGTCTGCAGGCGCTGCTGCACCTGTTTGAAATAGGCTGACCCCCCGAATTGAGCCTGGCTGACATTGTCGGAGAGTTGGGCGGTTTTGAGGGGATCGGCTTTCAGAGCGCTGACGATATCGACCCAGTCCAGCGCGTGCAGGTGATAAAAGTGAACCAGGTGGTCGTGCTGGAACTGTGCCCCCATCAGAAGATTGCGGATAATGCGCGCGTTGGGGGGAATTTTGACTCCGATGGCCATTTCGGCTGCCCTCACCGAGGACAGTGCATGGGTGTACGTTCAGACCCCGCAGGATCGTTGCACAAAATGATGCGCGTCGCGTGGATCGCGGCCCAGAAGTATCAGCTCGATCCCCCTGAACATCTGCCCCGAACTCCAGGCATTCACGACCTTGCCATCGGCAACTTCGACCTCGATGCGCAGATGGCCTTCTATCCTCGTTATCGGATCTACTACAATTCTTTGCGCCATATATTCTCCTCCCTATTAGAATAAGGATTACCGGATTGCGGTTGATATCGACTACATTTCCTCATAGAAGGGTGTGAACTTGTCCCAGAAATCGGGTTCGCTGCACCCGATGCAGGGGTGACCGGCCTGGATCGGCCAGCTCGTGCCGTCGTTGAATTTTACAATCGGGCAGTTGTTGTAGGTTTCCGGTCCCCGGCATCCCATTTTGTACAGGCAATATCCCAGCGCCGCCTCTTCCGACCCGAACACCTCGACGAACTCGCCGTTCTCGAAGTGGGACCTGCGGGGGCACTGATCGTGAATGGTCTTTCCGTAGGCAAACTTCGGCCGGCCCAGTTCGTCTAATTCCGGCAGCTTGCCCAGCAGCAGGTAGTTCAGAATCGTTCCGACCGTGTTCACCGGATTGGGGGGGCAGCCGGCCAGGTTGACGGTCTTGATGCCGATGGCCTCGGTAACGCTCTGGTACCCGCCGGGATTCGGTTTAGCGGCCGGGATGCCGCCGAAAGTGGCACAGGCCCCGATGGCGATGACCGCCGCGGCCTGGGGACAGATTTCCTTGGCAATTTCAACAAAGGGCCGTCCGGCGATTTTGCCGTAGCCGCCGTTGAATTTGGTCGGAATAGCGCCCTCCACGACGCAGATGAACTTACCGGCATATTTCTTCGCCGATGCCTGGAGCTGGTCTTCCGCCTGCCGGCCCGCGGCCGCCATAACGGTTTCGTGGTATTCCAGCGAAAGCGTTTCGAGAACCAGGTCATCTATGTAGGGGTATTGCGTTCTCAGCAGGGACTCCGAACAGCCCGTACACTCACCGAAATGCAACCAGATGACCGGTGGCCGCTCCTTGGGTGCGGCAAACACCTCGGCCACCTTGGGAATAAAGGAAGACGAAAGTCCCATAGTCGCCGTAAGAAAGGTGCAATACTTCATGAAATCGCGCCTGCTTACGCCTCTTTCCGCCAGCCTTTCATAAAATTGTTGTTCCTTTTCCATCGGCACCTCCTTGATGCGTCTGTATTGCGGATTGGTCATCCGCGGGTAGAATACGGCCTATCACACCAACCATCAAAAACCGTTCTGCCCCGCTGTCGGCATTACCGAAGTCCGGCATGAACGGCTTTACCGCCCGAATACTGGCTGCGTTCAAAAATTATCGGATTCCCTTAGGCCCCCGCCACGAATAGTCCCCTGGGCTGCATCCGTCTGCGGTCCTTTCAAGGCCTTGACCGGTGTCCCGTTCATAAAAAACATATTTTGTTGATCGGCCCATTGACCCCCTATACGACGTTAACGGCGGAACGGAAATGCTGCTTTCCGGCCGGAGTCGCAGCGTCACAACGGGTTTCCGGTGGAAGAACGGCACCTGGGATGGACGCCGACGATGCGTCCTTCGAACGGACATAGCAGGGTATTGAATCCGGCCCCGTGTGTCAAGATCTATCTGAACGCGCCGCTACCGGCAGAAGCCCGGCTGCAGGTCGACCGGCTGTCCTGCCGTTTCAATCCGCCCATTTTAACGGCACCGGTTCATTTCCGGTCAAAAAATTGGCGCGTTTTTGCAGGTTCGCCAAAAATCGCGCCCAGGTTGTGGTGCTGCCGGTGTGTCCCGCCGGAGAATCAGGGACAGTCCGAAGAATGAGGGAGCCCCGCTCAAGGTTCTTCGTCCCCGTCGACATATTCGTCGTCGGCGACTTTCAGCGAGTTTATGTCCTTGATTTCACCGCCCCCCTCGAACTCGTCTTCGTCCTCCTCGAATTCATCGGTCAGAAGTTCGTCGATTTCCTCGACCTCTTCTTTTACTTCAGCCTGGCGGATCTCGCTTTCCCTTTCCCGGTTCAGCAGGTCGATATCATCGAACAGCAGTTCAGCCACTTGCCGGTCGCCCCCGCCCAGCAGGTCCATGACGGCAGTGGCAATTTTTTCGGCGTAGAGCCCCGGGGGATACATGTTTTTGGTTCGCAAGGCGGCGATCAGCGCGCTCTTGCCGCCTGAAACAACCGCAGAAATCGCGGAGATGTCATAGGATTCCTCACACAAAGGCGAGAGCGTATCCTTGTCCAGTTCGGCATACTCCCTTAGAATCAAAATGTTCTTTTCATCGTCTTTAATGATCTCATATTTTTGTTTCATCGTCTCTATCCTCTCAGGGGCGATATTCTCTCGTTTCCGTCCATAAATGGCCCTTTCCCGCAATTTCG
>JBAPSB010000039.1:0-9189 GCA_049281435.1 Desulfobacterales bacterium | reverse complement strand
GTGCGGTCCGCGACCCCATCGGCCCCGGTCTTGCGCCGCACCAGCGCCTGCAGGATTCCGATGACTTCCTGTGGGGCTTCCGCCCAGCGCTCGATGTAAAGGGTCCGGTGCCGCGACCGGCAGCCGTAGCGTGCCAGAAACCGATCCAGCTCGGCCCTGAATCCGTCCGGCAGCCGCCGTAAAACCGCGGCGGCATCGTGGGTCAGAAAAAGCGTCTGCAGCTTCGCGTCCCGGCTGATCCGCAGCGCAAAAGCGCGGAAGCGCCGCTCGATGTCGATGGTGACGTTGCCGCCGCCCCGGCTGATCTGCGACAGAAAATCGGCGTGAGACCTTCCCAGGCAATCCACCATCAGCCAGCGCAGCAGCAGGGTCGACAGCGTGGCGAAACCGTAGGGCCACTGGTTCCAGATCTGGATCTGAAGCAGGATGTCCAGCGCGCGGCGCACCTTGACCAGGCACTGCCCGGCGGTATCGTCGGCCATGGCCCGCACCGTGGCCAGGCGGCGGTGGATCTCGGCCCGTCGCCGCCGCGTCAGCCACAGGCAGACCAGCGGATTGACTTCGGGCTGCAGCACCGGCAACAGAAGGGCACGCAGCGCTATCGCCGCCAGCCGCGGGGCACCCGGCGCGGCAACGGTGTCGATCTCGCCGTCTTGCGGAAAAAGGGCCCGCAGGTCCGCGGTCCTTATACGGCGCGGCACGTGGGCCACCACCGAGCGGATGCTGGCGCAGTTGAGATACAGGTAGCCGTCAACAACCGTCAGGGTCGGATAAACCACGGCGATGCCGAGGATTTTCGACACGCGCGACAGGTTGAATCGCGGCTCGTTCTGCAGCATGATGTCGGCCAAAAAGGGCGTCAGGCGGTCGGCCCACAGGTCGTTGACGATCCTTCTTGTCCAGGTTCCCGGCGGCGCGCTCAGGTCCGCCTCCGCGATGGTGGTGATGCACCTGAACTGCAGCAGCCACAAGGTCCGCTCACCGTCGATGGCCCACTCGATATCCAGCGGACTCTCGCCGGTGCGGTGCTCGAGGCGCCGCAGCAAGGCGGCCAGCCGGCGCCAGTCGGATTCCGCCAGCAGCCAATCGCTGCGGCGCGGCGCGGATTCGGCCTCCGCCGGCAGTTCGATCCGCAGGTGGTCCCCGCCGCCGATATACGCGCGATGCGGTGAAACGTGCCCGTTGACCAGAGACTCGCCCGAGCCGCGGACAGCCTCGATCACGATCTCGTCGCGGGCGGGGTTCAGCGGATTGCGCCCGAAGGCAACTCCGGCCGCGACGGCATTGACCATGCGCTGCATCACCACGCCCATCAGCGGAATATCCGGCGTTTCCTCTTTCGGATCGGCCGCCTTCAGGTAACAGCGGACATTTTCCGTTTCGGCACTCAGCCAGCACATCTCGATCTTCTCGCGCAGGTCGTCGGCGTTTTCCACGCGCAGAAAGGAGCGATACTGCCCGGCAAAGCTTTGCTTTTCAAGGTCTTCGCGTATGGCCGACGAACGGATCGACAGTCCCCGGCTCAGCCCCAGCGCATCGCCCGCAGCGATGACTTCCGCGGCCAGGCCCTCGGGCCATCTGCGTCGGGAGAGAAAGTAACGATGGGCCTCGGTGCTGATGGCCGCCGCGGGCGGGACCTCGAAACCGAGGCGGACGGCCTTGGCCAGGGATGCGAATTTCCGGCCGACGAGGTCAGGCTCGAGCGCTCTTTTATCATCGAAACGGATCAGAAATGTCATAGGGCCTGCTGGAGTTGCGGTTTAAAAAAGCACGATCGATCGGCCATGAAGTCATTGCGCAGATTGGTATACCGCCGGGCGAAACTCGCATTCACTTTCGTAGCACGAAATAATCGGCATCACCGGGACGAGGTTGTCGACAAACCGTTCGGCGCTTTTTTCCCATGAAAACTGCTTGGCAAAGGCCCGGCACTTTTGCGGGTCCAGCTCGAGCGCGCGCAGGGCCGCGCCTTGCAGGTCCTCGTCGACATAGCCGGTTTCGCCCGATTGGATGATGTCCGCCGGGCCTCGCACGGGATACCCCGCCACCGGAACGCCGCAGGCCAGGGCTTCGAGCATGACGATACCGAAGGTGTCGGTACGGCTCGGAAAAACGAACGCATCGGCGGCGGCATAATACCGCGCCAGTGTTTCACCCGTCTTCGCACCGACAAAGCGTACCTTCGGAAAAGTGCGCACCAGGCGCTTGAGCTGCGGGCCGTCACCCACCACGTATTTGGTGCCCGGCAGGTAAAGCTCGAGAAACGCCTCGATATTTTTCTCAACCGCCACCCGGCCGACATACAGGAAGACCGGACGCGGATCCGATATAAATCCTTTGTCCCTGATGCGCAAGAGATCCGTGTCGACGCCCCGTGGCCACAGCACCGTTCGATCGATTCCTTTCTGCGCCAATTCCCGCTTCAATGGCAATGAGGCCGCCATGACCCGCACCGATGCCCCATGAAACCACTTCATGAGCCTGAAAACCAGCCGGCCCGGGACGGGAGAACGCATCTCGATGTATTCGTCGAAGCGGGTCGTGAAAGAACTCGTGAAGCCGAGCGCGCGCCTGGTGCAGTATTGCCGGCAGCAGAGCCCGATCGGTCCCTCGGTGACGATGTGGATGGCATCGGGCTCAAAACGGTCCATCATCCTGGAAATACCCGCCCAGGGATTGATGGCCAGGCGGATCTGGGGGTAGGTGGGACACGGGATCGTTGCAAAATAGCCGGGATGGATGGTGAGGACCGTATGCCCCATGCGGCGCAAGTGCGCGATCGTATGGGTCAAGGTCGTGAAGACGCCGCTGATCTGCGGATGCCAGGCGTCGGTGGCAAGAGCAATTTTCATAGGCCTAACCCCTATGGATGATGAAGAGCCGCAGGGGAACCGGAGCGCGGAGAGTCCTCGGAACCGGTTCCACGATAAAACTCCTATCGGCTTTAAGAAAAAGATTTTGGCAAGGCCAGAGGAAGGCGGCTGTATTGTGATACGCCAACGACCTTTCCAAAAAGTTTATCCTAAAGCCGATATTTTTATGCCCGGCCGGTAAGCCCCTTGTGAGCATGGGGTTAGAATGCGGTTAGCGCCGCTCGATCGAGGCAATTGAAATTGACAACACCCCAGCCATGATTAGCCTTTGACTCGGCCATGAACCTCAACGCATAGGAGCAAGAATGGAATTCAGCTGTTTGAAAAAAGAATGCCCCTTCGATGAAAAAGGGTCATATACCCTGTCGATCCCATCGGAGGCGTGTGTCGACGAGCACAACTGCGCCACCGTTTATTGCCCGCATTGCAAAAGCGAAATGACCCGCAACGACCGCCAAGAAAAATGAAGCAGGGCAACTGTTTTAAGCCATGGAGCTAGCCCGCCGCCGGCAGCCCGCGCTCGAAATTCTTTTTGAAAATTCCGGCAGGGCTGCCGCGCTTCTCTATTATTTTTTATCCTATCCTCATACAGATCTAACCCGACCCTCATTGAAATTTCATAAATAATTTCATTTTGCTCCACTTTGCCTTCATCAAGTTTTAATGCGCTCCTAACCGCGGGTTAACAGACGGCGGGTAATAGTGGCTGCGGATGAACACAAACCCTCTCTTGCAAAGGAAACCGCCATGCCGATCAATCCCTGCCGCGAGTGCCAGATGATGGATCAGGACAAGAACAACGCCGTCTGCTTCAAATGCGAGAAGCGCATCCGCTATGTCGCCAGCCTCGAAGTGTTTATGAGTTATCCCGTCTCTATTTCCGAGGAGATCGCCTTTTGCCCGCTGCACGGGCAGACCGGAAGCCTGTTCGCTTGAACACGGCCGGTGGGGATAAGAGTTCTGCCGTCGCCGGCTGGGTTTGGTTCTTCTGCCTGTGGGGTTTCATCTGGCTGACTGCCGGAGCCCTGCCGTGTGCGGCGTCTGAAAACGACCCGCCGGTAATAGAGCGCTATTCTTATTCGGATACTATCTTCTGGAGATTAAAAAGCGATGAGACTGCGGTTAGTTTTCTGCATTTGGAAATGATGATTCAAAAAACAATGCGGTTTTGACCGCAGAACACCATTAAATCGGAATTTTTGTCGACACAGGCGAGGGTCATGTTGAGCGCCTGGCCCATTTCGGCAGCCAGGGCGGTCGGTCTCGACTTGCTGATCATGACCGGCAGGTGCGCGCGGGCGGCTTTTTGGACCAGTTCGTAGCTGATCCGCGAAGACAGCACCAGGATGCGGGCATCGGACAGGTTCCGGTTGACAAAGGCCTTTCCGACAGCCTTGTCGAGCGCGTTGTGCCGCCCCACATCTTCGGCGAACGAGATCATTTCCAGCCGCTTGTCGAAGATAATCGCCGCGTGCGAACCCCTGGTTTTCCGGTAATACTTCTGGTTTTGGTAGAGTTGGTCGATGCAATTAAATATTTTCTCGATGGCCACCTGAAAGCCGTCTTTGGCGGGCGTCAGGATCTGCTGCAGGTCTTTGACCAGTTCCTTGCCGCAGATGCCGCAGCTCGTCTGGCTGACAAAGCTTCTCCGGCCCAGAAGCTCCTTAACTTTCTCGCGCCGTTCCGGTTTGAGCCGCACCTCGATGACATTGGAATCCAAATCCTTGCAATACCCGATGGCGTCGAAGTCATCGGCAGAATCCGCAATCCCCTCCCCCAGGCAAAACCCCGCCGCGTGATACACTTCTTCGCCGGGCGTCCGCATCACAACGGAATAAGGTTTCCCGTCGATCCGGATCAGAAGGGGCTCCTCCCCGATCAATTCTTCGGGCGCGGTGCGGGAAACTCCCTTGGACCACCGCATCACGTGAAAGGATTCGGCGCTTTTTCCGACGGAACTCACTTATTTTTTACTTTTTCTGACAATGATTCTTTCTTCCTCGGGAACAGCTTCCGGCACCGGCTCGCCGGAAATCTTTTTGACCGCCCCGAAGCGGGAGGGACACGCTTCGAAGCAAGTGCCGCATTTGATGCACTTCTCCTGGTCGATGACATGGATTCGGTTCTTGCCGCCGTCAATCGCATCCACCGGGCATTTCTTAAGGCAGATCATGCAGGCCTGGCACTTGGCCGGATCGATGTAATAGGATGCCGCGTCGCGGAACAACTCCTCGATCTCCGCGCTGGAGAAATAGTCTTCGTATTGCGCCTCGGTTTCAATTCTCCCGGCCAGCTTTTCTCTTTTGACCATCTTGATGTAAGGAACGAGTTTTCTGGCGTCATCGAGCCTGGCATTCAGCTTGTCCGTTTTTACTTCTGAGCCCGTTCCCAATGGTCCCAGCTCTTTTATCTTTTTGACGAAATCATCCACGACTTCGGCAAAATGGAGCCCTTCGCCGGCGGACATGAATTCGACCCGCACTCTTTCGGGGTCCATCCCGATGTACGCCATAATTTTTTTACACAGAAGCACCAGGTTGAGGGCGTGGTAGTTTCCATGGGTGATGTAGTTGCACTCGTTGAGGCGGCAGCCACCGATAAACACCCCGTCCATTTTGTTGGCAAAGGCCCGCAGAATGAATTCCAGGTCGACTCTGCCGGAACACATGACGCGAATAAGCCTGATTTCAGTCGTATATTGAAGTCTGGAAACTCCAGCCAGGTCAGCCGCGCCGTAGGCTCACCAATGGCACACAAAACCCAAAATTTTCGGTTTGAACCTAATTCCGGCCGCCATCCTCGTCTCCCTTTCGTTTCGATGATCCGCTTATGGCCTTTTTCGTGTCTCAAAGCCGACATCTGTCTGACCACCACCGTGCATAAAAAAGTGCGCCGGAGCCCGCTCGGGCCGTTGGCTGCGGTGCCCAACGATCTGGCCCGCCCACAGCGTATGAGACCTGATGCCGCCCGTAAGGGCACGGCATGCCGTGCCCCTGCATTTCAGTGAGTTAAACCGCCGCATCGATCTGGCACAGGATCTCTTCGTCGGTAAAGTGCTTCAGCACAACAGCCCCGGTGGGACAGACGGCATTGCAGAGGCCATCGCCTTTGCAGATGACCGGATTGACCAAGGCCTTTTTGCCCTGTTTCTGCTCGCGAAATTCTATCGCGCCATAGGTGCAGGCCGTTATGCAGGCGCCGCAGCCGATGCACTTTTTCTCGTTCACTTCGCACACGGATCCCGAAACGGTGACGATATCGTGCGACAGCAGGGTCAGCGCCCGCCCCGCGGCGCCGTAAGCCTGGCTGAGCGCTTCGGGAATATGCTTGGGATAGTGGGCCATGCCGCACAGAAAAACGCCGTCGGCGGCGAACTCGACCGGTCTTAACTTGACGTGGGCTTCCTGGAAGAAGCCGTCCGGGTTCAAGGGCACCTTGAACAGCTGGGAAATCCGGCGACTGTCCGCCGAGGGGATGACGGCGGCGGCCAGGGCCAGCAGATCGGCGTCTATGGCCAGCTGTTTGCCTAAAATCGGGTCGGTCACCGTGACTTTAAGGACCGCCCGGCCCTGCTCCGTGGCCGCTTGGAGCCGGGGCGCATCCTCCGGATCCCAGCGGATGAATTTGACGTCCCTGTCCGAGGCTTTGCGGTAGTAATCTTCGCTGAACCCGTAGGTGCGCATGTCCCTGAAGAGAATGTAAATCTCCATCGCGGGGTTTATTTCTTTGAGCTTCAGCGCGTTTTTTACGGAATGGCCGCAACAGACCCGGCTGCAGTAGTTGCGGTCTTCATTCCGGCAGCCGACGCACTGGATCATCACCAGGGTCTGGGCTTCCGTTATCCTTTCGTCCCCTTGGGCGATCTTTTCTCCCAACTCGAGGTGGGTCATGACCCGGTCATCTTCACCGTAAAGGTATTCGCCGGGTTTGTAGACGTCGGCCCCCACGGCAATGACCGCGGCGCCGTGCCTTATCCGTGTGTCGCCCCTTTCCGATGTCACCCGGGTGACAAAGTTGCCGACATAGCCTGTCGCCTCGGTGATGTCGGCCGCGGTATAAACATGAATCAAGGGGTGCCGATACACCTTGCCGACCAGATCCCGCAGATAGGCCTGAACGTCGAGCCCGTCCAGGGTGCTGTGGAGTCTTCTGGCCGCTCCGCCGAGTTCGGTATCTTTTTCAAGCAGGTGCACCGTATGTCCCTGCTTGGCGATGGAAAGGGCGCAGGTCATGCCGGCCAGGCCGCCGCCGACCACCAGGGCGGCCTTGTCGACCGGCAGGTCGAATTCCTGCAACGGCTTCAAGGCGGTCGTGCGGGCGACCGACATGCGGGTGATGTCTTTCGCCTTCCGGGTGGCTTCCTCCTTTTCCTTCGAGTGACACCAGGAGCAATGCTCCCTGATATTGGCCATATCGTAGTAGTATTGATTGATCCCGCCTTCGCGCAGGGTGTCGCGAAACAACGGTTCGAGGGTCCTGGGGCTGCATGCGGCAACGACCACCCGGTTGAGCCCCTTCTCCATGATCATATCCGTTATTTCCTTGGCCGAATTGGTGGCGCAGGAAAACAGCTGTTCCTGGGCGTGCACCACATGGGGCAGGGTCAGGGCGTATTCGACCGTCGCGGGCACATCGACGACCCGGCCGATGTTCGTGCCGCAATGACACACGAAAACGCCGATCCGGGGCTCGTCTTCGGCCACATCCCTTTCATCCGGGTACACCCGCTCCCGGGTCAGCTTTTCGCGCCGGTAGTCGAGGAGTTCGCCGCACCGGGCGCCGGCGCCACTGGCGGTGAAAACAGACTCGGGGATGTCCATGGGCCCCTGAAAGGCCCCGCTCACAAAGATCCCGGGCCGGCTGGTCGCCATGGGATTGACGGGATCGACCTTGCAGAAGCCGTGCAAATTTAGCTCGATGCCGAACTTTTTGGCCAGTTCCCCATGGTGCGCGGGAGGGTTCAGCCCGACGGACAGCACCACAAGATCAAACTCCTCTTCCTTTACACCGTCAGCGGCGGTGGCGTAGCGCAGGGTGACATTTTTACTTTCCGGCAGCTCCTTGCCAATCGACACGTAGCTGCGGATGAACCGCACCCCGGGAAGATTTTCCGTCCTTTGGTAGAACCGCTCGAAATCCTTGCCGTAGGACCGGATGTCGTTGTGAAATATCGTGCAGTCGGCCTCCGGGTCGTGATCCTTGGTCAGTATCACCTGTTTCTGGGTATAGGTGCAGCAGACGGCCGAACAATAGCTGTTGTCGCCGGGCGTGACCCGCCTGGAACCGACACATTGAATCCAGGCGATCTTGCGCGGGTGCTTCTTGTCGGAGGCCCGCAGGATCTCGCCTTCGTAAGGCCCGGTGGCGCACATCAGCCGCTCGTAGTCCATGCTGGTCACCACGTTCTGCATCTTCCCGTAGCCGTATTCGCCCTTGGCCCGGGCGTCGAAGACCTCGTAGCCCGGTGCCAGCAGGACCGCGCCCACCTTGACCCGGATCTTCTCCGGTGTTTGCTTCAGATCGATGGCGGCGTTCTTGCAGACGCCCTCGCAGATGCGGCATTTTTTTTCTTTGAGATACAGGCAACTCTCGTCGATGTAGGCAATCAGTGGAATCGCCTGTGCGAAGTAAATGTGGACCGCCTTGTTCTGCGATATTTCCTGGTTGAATTGATCCGGATAGTGAACGGGGCAGTACTCCACGCAGGTCGTGCAGCCCGTGCAGTTTTCCTCGAGAATGTAGCGGGGTTTCTTCACCAGGTTTACCGTGAAGTCGCCCGCCTGCCCTTCCAGGCTCTCGACCTCGGTGTAACTCAGGACCTCGATATTCGGATGCCGGCCGACCTCGACCAGTTTGGGTGACAGGATTCACATGGAGCAGTCGTTGGTGGGGTAGGTCTTGTCCAGCTGCGCCATGTGGCCGCCGATGGCCGGGGATTTCTCGACCAGGTAGACCCTGAAACCGGCGGTGGCCAGATCCAGGGCGGCCTGGATGCCGCTGATGCCCCCGCCGACAACCATGACGTCTCCGAAATGCTGGTCCGTGAAACTCCTGCAAAGCTGCGCTATCTGTTCTGTTTCCACTTTTCTTCTTTCCTTATCGGCTTTCCGCGGTTTTCTGAAAAGCCCCCCCTGCGGTCTTTTTAAGAGACCGCGGAGTGTCCACTTCATGACGATCCCGTAAGAAGGCACGTTTCCCATCCCCCCGCGGGGGGGACCAAGGGGAGGGGGATACAATCGATAGAGATTTCGTCGTCTTATTCACCCTCACCCCGGCCCTCTCCCGTCAAGGGAGAGGGAGGAAAGGGTCTTGATTC
>JBAPSB010000038.1:0-8373 GCA_049281435.1 Desulfobacterales bacterium | reverse complement strand
TCACATTCAAGTCGTGGGGCGAGGTCAACCGGGAAATTCTGGCGGCCCTGGCCCTGATGCCCGCCGGAAAAGCGCTGATCGCCAACGACCGCTTCGACATTCGGGACGTCGGGCAGCGGGCGGCGCTCGGATCGCTGCTCGGTGGCTTGCCGGTCGAACAGGTGGTTTCGCGCGGCACCCGCAATCTGAACACGTCCCTTTTGACCTGCTACGCCGAAGGCTTCGAGCGGGTCCGGGACCTGCTGGCGGACGACAACGCCGAAACGGTGCTGGCAGATGACGACTGGACCGATCACTGGCGTTTCGTGAGCGATGACGCGCTGGCGGTCTACCTCAAAGACGTGCAGCTGGAACTGGGCAGCGAAAACCTGGACAGCGGCACCGAGTTTGCAGACTGCCAGGGCAGCGACTCGCCCAACCCCCTGCACCTGACCATGATCCAGGAGTATCTCCAGCAGGCCCACCTGATCATCTATGTCATCAGCAGCCGCACCGGCGTGCGCGAAGCCGACCTCAAGTTCCTGTCCATCATTCGAAAAATGGGACTGATCGACACGCTTATTTTCGTGGTCAACACCGACATCAGCGAACACGAGCGGCTGGGCGATCTCAAAGCCCTCGCGGCGCGGGTATCGGGCGAATTGGGGGTGATGGCTTCCGCACCTGAAATATACACGTTTTCAGCCCTTTACCGGCTTTTCACCGCGCTGGGGGAAAATTTGACCCAAAAGGACCGGCTGCGCCTGAAGCAATGGGACAGTCAGAAGGAGATCGTCGATTTTTCGAAAGGCGAACACCAGCGGTTCATCGGCGATCTCAGGCAAAGACTGGCCCGCAAGCGCTATCAGCTGATGCTGAGGGGCCAGATCGAGCGCCATGGGGTCATCCTGGCCGGCGTGGGCGACTGGATCGGTATCAACCGCGAGGTGCTCTCACGCGGCGACGGCGACGCGCGGCACATCGCCGACGGTCTGGCGCGGCAGCAGGAACGGATCGGCCAGATCAAGACCGTTGTCGCGACCAGCATTGCCGGAGCCCTGCCGCAGCTCGAAAAAGAGCTGGCCGCCGATGTCAACCGGTTCTTCGATTTTCCTTCCGGAGCGTGTGCCGGTCCCATCGTCGGATTCATTCGCGATTACAGAATCGAGGCCGGCCGCCACGACAGCAGCCTGGCTGACAACGGCTTTCTCGACACGCTGTACCTGATTTACCAGGAATTCAAACTGGCCCTCGACACGGTGATGACAACGGCCGTGTACCCCGAAATCGTGCGGTTCACCCGCCAGGAGGAAGAAAAAATAGATCGGCACTTTGCAGCGGTTTTCCGGCCCTACGAGGGCATCGTCGACCAGGGGTTGTCCGAATTGAAAGACGTGCTGGTCGGCCTTGACATCGCGGGACGGGCCGATGGCCCCGCGGGTGCGCGGGACGTGCCGGCGGCGGCGGAAGCCAGGGAATCCGCCGGCCTGAAACTGCCGCCGCTGGTCGCTTTCCTGACGTACTCGGCCAGCATAAAATCCGAAGCCTTTTTGTCGCTGGGCGTTTTCTCGCTGGTCAAATTCTTCAATACGATTTTGAAGCGCAGGGAAAGCGGCCCCGGAGGCTCGCACGCCAGGGCGCTCCAGAAGGGGGTGCGGCGGATGAAGCGCCAGACCGAGGAATCCCTCCGGTTTCAATTCACCGATTACCGCGAAAACCTGAAGTTCACCTACCTGTTCCCGCTGGTGGAGGAAGTTGAGCGGCGGCTGGTCGAGAACCTGACCGAGCGGTTTCAGGCGTACAGCAACGACACCGGCGAGCTGTCCGCCCATTTCGACCGGCAGCAGTCCGACCGCGAAAAAATTGCGGGCCTCATTCAGGAGATGCAGCGCGCGGCCGGCGACATCGACGACCGGATTTCGCGGCTGCGCCGGGCGGTCGAAAACGAGCAGTGATGGCCGCCGGCACCTTCAGCCGCCGGCGGAACCGTTCAAGCCCCGGGCGAGTTTGGCCAGGTTTTCACGGGCGAAGGTGATCGACGGATCGATTTCAAGCGCCATCAGGTAATAGCGCACGGCGTTTTCCTGCTGGCCGAGGTCGCGGTAGTTGGAGGCGATGTTGGCATAATCGATCGCCGATGACGGATCGAGGGCGATGACCTTTTTAAAGCATCGGATGGCCTCCGCGTGCGCCTTGAGCTTGAAATGACAAAACCCCATTAAATTGTGGATGTCCGTTCGCTCCGCATCGTATCCCGCGCCCTGTTCGAGCGCCTCCAGCGCCAGACGGTACTCTTCCATGTCCTTGTGGGCGATCCCGATGTAGGAATAAATGGCGGCCGTATCCGGTCGGGTGGGCTGCCGCTCGAGCGCCTGGCGAAAATACCGTAAGGCCGGCCGGGGCTCATTCAGCACCAGATGGCAGGTGCCGCGGTAGAAACTGGTGTAATACTTGCCGGGTAGAAGTTTCTCGAAGCGTTCCAGTTCCCGGTCGGCTTTGGCGGGGCCCAGTTTCTCGACCAGCAGTTTGGCCGCAAACATGCCGACGCCGGTGTTTAGCGCACGCTCCCGAAAGTGGGCGCCGGGCACGATGGTGTAAAAGGCCGGCACGCCGAGCAGGCGATGGGTGGTGTCGATGGCGAAGACCTCCAGGTTGCGGGCCGAGAGTTCGGCGACGCAGCGTTCCACCTCGGTTTTTATGTTGGCGCTGGAAATGTCGGGCAGATCGGAGACGGCCATCGTTTTTGCCGGGCGGGTGACGAAGTCCGCATCTTCGAGACGGCTGAATTTCGGCAGGCCGCTGGCCACATAGCGGGTGCCGCTGTTGAAATCTCCGGCCAGCTGGGCCACTTCGGTCAGGGCCCGGCTCAGGGCCTTTTCAGGGGCCGGGGCCGTGCCGGCGGTCCAGACGATCTCGCTCCTGGCCGGAAAAGTTTCCGGGTCGTAGGCCAGGACCCCGACGGTCGGGATGCCCATGTCGAGTGTGAAATCGGTGAGATGCACCGTGATCCCGGCCGCGCGGTACTTCTCGATCATCTGCCTGACCAGGGGCTCGGTGGCGGAATCGGGGTCGATAGCGGGGCACTTAAGGCGCTTGCGGCTGACGATCGATGACGTATGGCGCTCGACGATCTCGCAGATGCCCTGGCACAGGGCTTCCTCCACCCCGTTTCCGGCCGACGGCCCATTGAAGGCGTTGATCGCGTAAAACCAGTCGAAAGGGATCAATACCGTCTCGCCGCGCGCGAGGTTGCAGGCACCGGTCCATTTCAGCGGCAGGCTTTCGAATATTGCGCGCGCCGCTTCCAGGTCCGCAGAGGTATCGTGAACCGAAGCGGCAATCATTTCAAAGGGCAGCGACGGCTGTGCGAGTTCGCGCCGGGTGGCCGTGATAAAATTGGTCGGATCGCCGGCGAAGCTAAAGAGGCTGAAGCGCTCGGCCAGTTCCATCACGGCGCTGGCCTCGGCCTGCTGTGCCGTGGCGCCTTTACCCATCTGTTTCCTGGTCCCGGTCAGCGCGGCGGCGTCCCGGCCGCAGTAACTGAAATAAACCGGGATGTCCAGGCGTCCGGTGTCGATCCTGACGGTGCGCTCGAGGATATCGAGGTCGAGCTGTTTGAGTTTGTCCTTAAGGCGCCGCACGGTTTCCGCCGGAGAGAGGACCTTGTCCTGGTCGCGCGTGTATGTTTTGAGGGCATCCTTTAATGTGATTACCGCCGTCATAGCATTTTCCTTGGAGTTATCCTGTTGACCATGTCAAAAACCATAGCATGTGTTTAACAAATAAGCCGGGCCATGAAAACCGCTTTCTGGATTGTCCGCTTATCATGTTGGTCCGCAGAACAGGGTCCACCCGGCAATGAAGCCGACTGTGAATCGGGATGCCGATATGAGATTTTAATTTGACCGATTTGATTTTCTCTGTTAGAAATAACGATTCACCAATGGGGATGTAGCTCAGTTGGGAGAGCGCAGCGTTCGCAACGCTGAGGCCGCGGGTTCGACCCCCGCCATCTCCACCATTTACAAAAAAGACAAACCCGTTCCCCAACCGCGTCCGGTTGCTGGGCGGGTTTGTGTTTTTACATTATTTATCAGCGGCTTACGTCGCTCTTAGTATGCCTGGCCGTTCGGCAACTTTCCGCTTTTCACCTGCAATGTCAACTGCTATATTAGCCAGCGTAAGTGTATCTTGGGCAAGTTGCGTTCATTCGCGAGGCAGTGGCCACCGACCAAGTAGGCGACCAAGTAACCGACCAAGTAGCAGCATTGATCCGGGCGGTTGGCACCGGCGAACTGGGCAGCAACGATCTGATGCAGGCTTTGGGACTATCTCACCGCCCCACGTTCCGGGAAAACTACCTCAATCCGGCGGTGGAAGACGAGTGGATCGAGCGCACCCAGCCTGATTCCCCGCGCAGCCCCACCCAGCGTTACCGGTTGACCGGCAAAGGCCAGCGGTGGCTGCAACACCATGCCGAACTCAGCCCGCGCCAGTAGGTCTGCGGCTTGACCACAGCATTACGTGAACTGCAAACTCGTCATCCTCCTCCGGTGCCGGGAAATCGGGGGAGAAAAACGATTTTTTTCTATTCAGGTGCCGTGTAACGATGACCGTTCCGAAAGGAGAACCGGCGTCGAATCCATTGTTTTTGCCGCAACCCCGTGTGCAGGACGATAGGCAAGGGGGGTCTCATTTCTCCGGCAGCCCATCTTGAGGTAAATTCACCGCCGTTGCCGGTTTAAAGGGCAGTTCCGGTTGACGGTAGCGGCGATAGGCCGCGCAGCCGCCTTTCCGGCTGCACCGCTCGCACACGGCGACGTGTTTCTTGTGATGCCCCTTGTAACGCGGGCAACTCAGATAGTCCCGGTGGTATTGGCTGCTGCGGCGCGGATGCATAAGCGTTACTGATTCAAGGGGTGGGCGTGAGTGTTTCGGACCCCGGCGGTCGGGGCCCTTTTCAGGATATGTATACCCCAATTCAGCCGACACCTCAAGGCCTGGCTGCCGCCTGTTCGGCATCGGTTCCGAACCAGCGGGCTCGCGGTGACGCTGGAACCCATCAAACATACGGTGACCCGGCGCAATTCATGCTTGACTTTTTGTGAGAATCTGTCGTAATTATTGGTAGTTAGTTTTAGTCGGCCACCGGTCTGGGGTGCTACTTTTGATGCGACTGACGGCGTCAACCGGCCGCGGCCTGTTTTCTAATCTCGAACCGACGGCGGCGTTGGGACGGCCTACGAAGGGACCTTTACCATTTTCATTGGTTTTCATCGGTTTTTTTCCGATGTGACGGGACTGAAGGCAACATGACGCGATCTTCCGAAGCGACCCGCACCACCCAAGAAACCCGCATCCATCTCACCCTGGATCTTGACGGCAGCGGCAGCGTCGACATAACGACCGGCATCCCGTTTTTTGATCATATGCTGACCCTTTTCGCGGTGCATGGTTTTTTAGACCTGACTGTGGCGGCCAGTGGAGACCTGGAGGTCGATCACCACCACACGGTCGAAGATGTCGGCCTGGTGCTGGGCGACGTGTTTCGGCAGGCCCTCGGGGACCGCTCGGGAATCAAGCGCTACGGCCATGCGGTCACGCCGATGGACGAGGCCCTCACGAGTGTCAGCGTCGATCTTTCGAACCGGCCGTTTATGGTTTTCCACCCCGCCGGCCTGACCGGCAGCGGCGTGCGGTTCGACATTG
Organism: Desulfobacterales bacterium; assembly: GCA_049281435.1. GTDB lineage: Bacteria > Desulfobacterota > Desulfobacteria > Desulfobacterales > SG8-13 > JARFQH01. The sequence continues at coordinate 2,685 of JBAPSB010000038.1, read as the reverse complement.
CCCTGGCCAAGGAGTTTTTCCGGGCTTTTGCCAATCGCTGCGGCATGAACCTGCACATCAACGTCCACTATGGCGAAAACCCGCACCACGTGATCGAGTCGATCTTCAAGGCCGCCGGCCGGGCCCTGGATGAAGCGACGGCATTCGACGGGCGGATCACAGGCGTTCGCTCCACGAAAGGTGCGCTTTGAGAACAGGTCGAAATTCATGAAAACCGCTCCCGGCGGCGACCGCCCCAAGCGCTGGCTGGTGATCGGCCTGTTTTGGCTCATCGCCGCCGGCTGCACCTCGGCGGACGTCAAGACCGTCCGGACGGGTTCGGCCGCCGGCATCGATTCCATACTGGTTCTGCCGTTTGACGACCGGTCCAAGATTTACGGCGAAGCCGGGTTGATCAAGTGCCCCCTGTGCGACTATTACTTCGAGGCCGGCCCCGTACCGCCGACTGCGGCCGAACGGTTGAGCGAGCGTCTGGTCGAATCGCTGGGATCGCGCACCGCCGCCACCCTGATCACCCATGACCGGTCTTTCGACAACAGCCAGGCATCTTTCGGCGCGAACCGGCCCACGGAAAGGATGCTCTTGGCCCAGGCCGGGCGATCGGCCGGGGCGGATGCCGTTTTGACAGGCTACATCTACCGCTACCAGGAGCGGATCGGAACCCCCTATGCCGCATCGCGGCCGGCGTCGGTGGCTTTCAGCATCCACTTGATCCGGTCGGCCGACGGCGGGGACCTGTGGTTTGGCTACATCGATGAGACCCAGCGGACACTGGCCGAAAACCTTTTTGACATGGCGGCTTTCTGGAAACGGAAAGGACGCTGGGTCACGGCCGATGAAATGGCGCACAGGGGCCTGTCCGAGCTGCTCGATAATTTCCCGAAAACTGACGGCGGCGGCTGACCCGGTGCGCGCCGTCGCATCGACGGTGACGCCTCGATCCTGCCCGGTTCCGGTGTCTCTGGAAAGATATTCGGGCGAAGGCTTGCGGATCGCGACCGCATTTTCGTTTCAACCTCATATGACAAGTCACCTGAGTCTGCCATGATCATCATACCGGCCGTCGACATTCAATCCGGACGGTGCGTGCGTCTCCTGCAGGGCCGCCAGCACGATGTCACCGTCTTTTCCGATGACCCGACGGCCATGGCCCGCCGCTGGGCCGAAGCCGGGGCCGGGCTGATCCACGTCGTCGATCTCGACGGGGCCTTCGAAAAAGGACCGCGCAACACGGCCGCCATCCGCGACATTTTGGACAGCGTCGATGTCGATATTCAGATCGGGGGGGGGATCCGGGATGAGCACACAATCCGGACTTACCTGGAAGCCGGGGCCGCCCGGGTGGTGATCGGCACGGCGGCGGTCAGGGATCCGGATCGGATCAAGGCCATCTGCAGCCAATTTCCGAATCGCATCGTCCTGGGCATCGATGCCCGCAATGGGATGGTGGCCGTCGAGGGCTGGACCGAAACAACGCCGGTTCGCGCGGTCGATCTGGCGCGCCTCTTCGAGGACTGCCCGCTGGCCGCCATCAATTTTACCGACATTCACCGGGATGGCATGCAAACCGGGGTGAACATCGAAGAAACGCGCCGTCTGGCGCAATCGGTGGCGATTCCGGTGGTGGCATCCGGGGGAATATCGTCCCTCGAGGATATCCTGGGCCTGCTGCCGCTGGAGGCCGAAGGCGTGTGCGGCGTGATTATCGGCCGGGCCCTTTATGCGGGTACGCTGGACCTGAAACAGGCCATCGCCAGTGCCAACGCCTATCGGGCCCAATAGCAGGGATAAAGGCGAATTATAGAAAAGCCTTGACAATATGTTACTGATAAAATATGTTATTCCGCTGGTTCATTCAATCTTTTAACAAAAAAATCGCTGGCTTTCTTTCCGTTTAATCACCTCCATTGCAGGACGATTTCGCATGTTCCAGAGAAGTGGAGGGTGTTCTTTTTGACCAGTTTGATCCCGGAAGAAAAAATCGCTGAAATCAGAAATGCCGCCGACATCGTCGATATCGTCTCCGGCGTGGTGCTGCTGAAAAAAGGCGGTAAGAATTATCTCGGCCTCTGCCCCTTTCACTCCGAAAAAACCCCTTCCTTTACCGTCAGTCCCGACAAACAGATTTTTCATTGTTTCGGATGCGGAGAAGGCGGCGACGTATTTTCCTTCGTAATGAAACAGGAAGGCTTGAGCTTCGGTGAAGCCGTCCGGGACCTGGCGCGCCGCTGCGGGGTTACGCTGCCGGAGCGGCGCATGAGCGGCGAGCAGCGGCGGCACCTCGATGAAAAGGAGCAACTGCTGGCCGTCAACCGCCTGGCGATGGATTTTTTCCAAAAAAATCTGATGGAAGGGCCGGCGGGTGAAAGCGCGCGCAGCTACCTCGCCAAACGGGGCCTGAACCGCACCACGATCGAAAAGTTTCAGATCGGATTTGCACCCAAGGGGTGGGATCACCTCTGCAAACATCTGATGGGCCAACACCTGCCGGTGCCGGTGATCGAAAAAAGCGGCCTGGTCCTGCCGCGGAAAAACAGCGGCGGCTTCTACGACCGGTTCCGCGAGCGGATCATGTTTCCGATTTTGGACGTGAACCGGCGGGTCATCGGGTTCGGCGGCCGGGTCATGGACGACGCCCTGCCCAAGTACCTCAATTCCCCTGAAACAGCGCTCTACAGCAAAAGC
>JBAPSB010000037.1:0-5526 GCA_049281435.1 Desulfobacterales bacterium | reverse complement strand
CTCTAACCATGTCCAGCACCTTCGGAACACTTTACAGGGTAACGACCTTCGGCGAATCCCATGGCAAAGGCGTCGGCGCCATCGTCGACGGATACCCGCCACGCATCCCGCTGGCGGAGACCGACATCCAGCCTCAGCTCGACCGCCGCCGGCCGGGTCAGAGCCGCCTGACCACCGATCGGGCGGAGGCCGACCGGGTAACGATCCTGTCGGGGGTCGAAAACGGCCTGACCTTGGGGACGCCCATCGCCCTTGTCGTCGCCAACAGGGACCAGAAACCTTCGGACTATACGCAGATGCAAAACGTTCCGCGCCCATCGCATGCCGATTACACCTACCAGATGAAGTACGGCATCCGGGCGGCCAGCGGGGGCGGGCGTTCGAGCGCGCGCGAGACTATTGCGCGGGTCGCGGCCGGGGCGATGGCCGAAAAATTTCTGCTGGCGACCTGCGGGGTCGATATTGTCGCCTGGGTCAGCGCGGTCGGAAGCATTGGGTCACCGGAGATCGACATCGACAGGTTAACCAGGGCCAACGTTGACCGGCACGCCGTCCGTTGCCCCGATCCACAGACCGCGGACCGGATGCAGACGGAAATCGAGGCGGCCAAGGAGGAAAAGGACTCGATCGGCGGGATCGTCAGCTGCGTTTGCCGCAACATCACGCCCGGATGGGGTGAGCCGGTCTTCGACAAAATGGAGGCCAAGCTGGCCCAGGCCATGCTGTCGATTCCGGCCACCAAGGGGTTCGAAATCGGGTCCGGTTTTGGCGGGACCCGCATGCGGGGATCGGCTCACAACGATGCGTTCGTCAAAAAAGGTGATAAGCTGGGAACGCGCACCAATTTTTCGGGCGGCACCCAGGGCGGGATTTCCAACGGCGAGCCGATCTTTTTCCGGGTCGCCTTCAAACCGCCGGCCACCATCGGACGGACGCAGGAAACAGCGGATTTCGACGGGCGGGCGGTGGCCCTGGCCGCCAAGGGCCGCCACGACCCCTGCGTCGTGCCGCGGGCGGTGCCGATCGTCGAGGCCATGGCGGCCCTGGTGCTGGCGGACTTCGCCCTGAGGCAGAAAGCCCGGGGCTGATTCACCGCAAAGGCGCGGGGAGCGCAGAGGAAAGCAATAAAAAAATAAACAAGAATGATTTTTTTACGCAACACGAATTCGGTGTCAAAGGGATTAAGTATGATTGTTTGCGTTCACTGGCTCTTACGTCGTTACTTCACGAAAGTGCCTTAAATTTGCCGCCCTTCAGGTGGCGAATTAAAATAACCTCTCTGCGTTCTTAGCGTCTCGAGCGAAGCGGGCGGTGACTTCCCATGATCGGAATTATCGGATACGGCCGTTTCGGACGCCTGGCGGCACGTTTTCTTGGCGAAAAATACCCCGTTTTTGTCTGCGGACGGCGGGACCTGTCGCAGGAAAAAATGCCGCAAAATGTCCGCGCCGACTCTTTTCAAGACGTCTGCCGCCAACGGATCGTTATTTTCTGCATGCCGATTTCCTCCTTCAAGGACGTGCTGGCCGCCGCCGCACCGCTGATAAAGCCCGGGGCCCTGGTGGCGGATGTTTGCTCCGTCAAGGAAGAACCGGTGATGTGGATGAAAACGGCGTTGCCCGAATCGGTATCCATCCTCGGAACCCATCCCATGTTCGGTCCTGACAGCGCTTCCGCCGGGCTGGACGGGATGAAAATTGCCTTGTGCCGGGTGAGAATCGAGGATGGGCAATATGGTAAAGTGATTGCTTTTCTAAAGGCTGCAGGGCTGATCGTCATCGAAGCTACCCCGGAAGAGCATGACCGCCAAATTGCCGTCAGCCTGGCCCTGACCCATTTCATCGGTCGCTCCCTGGCCGCTTTCGGTGCCCGGGAACTGGGGATCGACACGGAAGGCTACAAACGCCTGCTGCATATCCTGGACGTGGTCGAGCATGACACCCGCCAGTTGTTTTTCGACATGCACCGCTACAATCCTTATGCCAAAGAGGCGCGCGCGGCCTTCATGAACGCCATGGCGAAGGTCGAAGCGGAGTTGGAACCGTAAACGGCCTCGCGCTAGTCATCAGTCAGTGATCGAAGGGCGGATAATTTCCCTCGTCCCGTGCAAACGCCTCGAAATCCCGTTCGAGTAGAAAACGGCTGATCATCCTGCTTACGGCATCCGCCGTGTCCACCTTGTAATGACCTTTCTCGTCCGGATCTGCAAATTTCTTCGTGTTCTCCACGATGGCCTTCAATGACGCGGTGGTCATGACCACATTGGCACGAACCTCGATTGTATCGATGGTGTCGCTCATCACCAAAATCCTCCTTTACCCCTCTTTCGCCGCTGCATTTTCGACGGCATCTCTCAAATCAACAGCACTGAAAAGTTGTCGAAAAAATATTTAATTATTTTTTCGGAAGGCCGGTTATAAAAACAGTAAATATTTATAGTAATAATATAAGATACTTAACACAATAATAACAAAACACCTAAGTATAAAAAACAGTCTAAATACGGGAATCATAAGCATTTTATTGGGATTGTCAGGGCGGATTTTGCAGGATAACACATCAGTCAAGTCAAGCGGCGCTCCACTTACTCAACCACATTCTCAACAGCCATCTGAAAGGAGATCCACCATGCAGACAATCAGCCGAAGCTTCGCCATCATGACCGCCATTCTCACCATTTTTGTTCTTTTCAGTTCCGTATGGGCCGCCGAACCGCAGCAGGTCAACATCAATACGGCTACCGTTCAGGAACTCTCGCAACTCAAGGGCATCGGGCCGGCCTATGCCGCCAAAATCGTTGCCTACCGGGAAGCCCACGGATTGTTCGCAAAATCCGAGGACATCGTGCAGGTGCCGGGAATAGGAGTCAAAACGTTTGAAATCAACAAGGACCGCATCGTGGTAAACAAAAAAATCGCCACTCAATAAAGTCTGTTCTCGCAAGCGCCGTTGAGAACCGACCCATTCCGGCAGATACCAAACCAGCCGCCCGGCAATAACCCGGCGGCTGGTTCGTTTTTTACCGACTGGACGAAATAATTGGGGGCCGCATGAAAGCTATTGTCGATTATCGTGAACAACCATCGGGCATCGTCGAATTGATGACCAGGGCAGATATTGACGTTCAACTTGGAAAAGTCGCCTGCGGGGATTTCATTATTGATGGTATCCTGACTGTTGAGCGGAAAACGGCATGCGATTTCATCGTGTCGATCATCGACGGCCGACTATTCAGACAAATGGCCAATTTGAAAAAGAATTGCGATCACCCGGTGCTGCTCATCGAAGGCAATCCCTTTCAGACTGGATTGGAAATGAGCCGTTTGGCCATCAGAGGCGCCTTGGTCAATGTCCAGATGGTGTGGAACATACCGGTTGTTTATTCGCAGTCGGCAGAGGATTCAGTCGAATTGATGCAAATGATGGCGCGCCAATTCGAAAAAATGTCCAGCCTTATGCCGGTGCGGGCGGGATATCGTCCTCGCCGCATGAAGTCCAGGCAGCTTTATGTGCTACAGGGCTTTCCGGGAGTCGGACCGCATGCGGCCAAACGGCTCCTGATTCACTTTGGATCGGTGGCCGCCGTTTTGAACGCTTCCGTGGAGGCGCTGAAGGGCGCGAAGGGAATAGGCCGGGTGACGGCTGAAAACATCAGAAAGGTTCTCGATACGACCTGGTCGTTGTCTTAGAATCTATTTTCCGTCCACCAAAGGCCCTTTTCCTCAATTTCGAAAAAATCCTCACCGAGGATCTCACTCAAGGCCAGAGAATCGAGGGTGTTTTCAGCGAAACCCCCTTGTTGCCCGCGTAATTCCGTTGGCCGTCTTCGTATATTTCCCGGGTTTAATTAGAGGAAAATTTCATTGACAAATGATCGAAAAAATGTTCAAAGGCTGAACGCTAAGTTTTGAACACCCTGATTTTACATCGATACTCCACATTAGTACTCCCGGCAGGCGGCTTCCTTTTCATGTAAGTCACCCGGCGGAGCTATACCCGACGCACACCTTTTTTTCCCTTGATCAGCTGATTTTACATTACAGTAAATGAATCCTGTTGACATGCGCACGCTGCACCTGCTCGAAGTAATCGAGAAAAATCACTCTCCGAGTCAGCGTCAACTTGCCGGGCACCTCGACATCTCCCTTGGCCTGGTCAATTCGTTCATCAAACGCCTAGCCAACAAAGGATTTTTCAAGATCACCCACATACCCAAAAACCGGGTCAAGTACATTCTTACGCCCCAAGGCATGGCCGAGAAAAGCCGCCTGACCTATGAGTACATCAAGCTGTCCTACGTATTTTTCAAAGAGGTTCGTAAGAAAATACAAAACCTTTTGAAGGATCTGGAATCACAGGGGGTAGCACGGGTTGTTTTTCTGGGGGCGACCGATCTGGCCGAGATCGCCTACATTTCGCTGCACGAAACTAGCATCGAGCTGGCCGCGGTCCTGGACGACCATCGCGTCGGAAAGAAATTTTTCGATCACACGGTCCAGGCCGCCGCCGTGCTGGATTCGACTATTTTCGATCGAATTCTTCTGACCACCTCCGAATTCGGGGATTTGAAGTCAGAAGAGTTGAAAAAATACGGCATCACGCCAGACCGCATCGTAACGCTGCAGTGAGCACGTTTTTTTAATGATATATCATGAGACACACTGAAATCAGCCAACGAAACGTCAGAAAACAAATCGCCGATTTAAAAAGACATTTTTTGAATCTAACCCTCGATCCTGCGATTGAACTGGTCTATCTTTTCGGATCACATGCAGCGAATACCGCGGGACCGCTCAGCGATTTTGACATTGCCATATATTTTTCCGCCATGCCCGATCACCACGTGAAATACGCCTTAGCGCACCAGTTGGCAATGGTATTGGACACAGACCGGATCGATATCGTGATTCTCAACCGCTCGCCGATCGAACTCAAATATGCCGTGATCGCTACCGGCACCGTTATTTATGAAATTTCCAAGGCCGCGCGAGTTGATTTTGAAAGTTTGACACTCGGCCTCTATGGCGATTTTTTACCCGTTCTTCGTACTCAAAGAGAAGAACTATTGAGAGGTTCGAATCATGAAGCCGGAATTCAGCGGTATCGAAAAGCGTTTGGAAAAACTCGACGTATGCTTGAAGAAGTTAGAACCTTTCAGGAGGAAGGAAAAGGATGAAATATTGAAAGATCCCTATTTCCAGGACATTATCGAACGGAATCTACAGGTGGCGGCACAGTCCGTCATTGATATCGCAATCAAATAAATTCGTTTGTTGCTCTGAAAAAGCTACGCAATTACTATTTTATAATTTTGGTTTAAAAGTGAAAACCGCAATGTTTTAACATGCGAATATCGTTAAAGGAGTAGATCGTGTCAGAGAAAATTTCAACTGAAGAAACACAGGACGTTGAGATGAATTTCAATTCATTTATTACGGTCTTATGGGCTCGCAGAAATCTAATTATTTACGGAACGCTGGCAGCGACGCTTATATCTATAGTTATCAGTATTCTGCTCCCACGCAT
>JBAPSB010000036.1:0-4073 GCA_049281435.1 Desulfobacterales bacterium | reverse complement strand
GCGATGCCGCGAAAACCGCCCTTGGCGCCGTCGTCCTCGACGATGAGGGTGGCGGAAAGCTCGATGATGCGTTTGCGGCCGTCCTTGCGGATGATCTCCCAGACGATGTCGGTGATGCCTTCGCCGGATTGATAGATTTGATTGAAGCGCGCAAAGGCCGAAGCCGCATTGTCCCGGTCCATGAAATCACGGAAATTGCGGCCCTCGATCTCGTGTCCGGCATAGCCGAAGATCCGGCACAGGGCATTGTTGAAATAGGTGAAACTACCCCGCAGGTCGGTTTCATAGTATCCGTCGGCAACGGCCTCGATGAAGACCCGGTACCTCTCATCGCGGACTTTGGGGTCGTCCGCAGGGCCACGGTGCACGGATAAATCTTCTGCCGGCCGGACCTTTTTCATGGGTCACGCTTTATCTCTCGGTTTCAAGAATACCGAACGCAGTGTCGTCGAGGAGTCTGTAGCCGCTTTTCTTCAACACCTCGATCGCCGCGTCATTGTCGCTGAACCGGAATATCATGACCGCCTTGTCGGTGGTGGCACCAAGGAAGGCATACATGTAAATCACGTTGATGTTGGCGTCTCTGAGCGGCCGGAGCAGTTTGGCCAGGCTGCCGGGAGTGTCTTCTATTTCCGCCGCGATGACTTCGTTGACGAAGGCGGATATGTGCATCTCCATTAAAATCTGCCGGGCGCGGGCGACATCGGACACCAGCAGGCGCAACTGACCGAAAGCGCCGGTGTCCACCAGATTCAAGGCCCGCAGGTTGATGCCCGCCTTGCCGAGAGCATCCGTCACCTCCAGCAACCGGCCGGGAGAGTTTTCAATCGAAATGACAATCTGTTTCAGTTTCATTGCTCCTCCATGTTACGAATCAGGATAGTGTCCATCCATATATGGCCTGTTGAAAACTGCGAACCGGGCCGGGCGTTTAACCGCCCCCCCCCGTGGGCCTGTCGCCCGAACCGGATCTCTTTCTTCCCGCCGGTGACCGCAAACGGCGTCAGGTGCCGGTGCTGGTTACCCGCACCGCATGTTTAAAACCATATAGAAGATACGCCTTTCGTGTCAAGCTACGGCCGGGTTTGCATCCGCAGCAAAAGGCTCAAACCGATACGGCCGGTTGCGGGGTATCGAGGCCGCCGGCCGGAAAAACACGCTGATGCCGGTGTTTGCGGACAGGGGTGATATTCCCCGCCGGTCGGCGGACAATTGACTGGCATCCGAAATGGTGACCGAGGACCATGACCCCCAAAATCCACAAAGGTTGTCATCCCTGGTCGCGGACAAGGGTTTCACGCATGAAAAAAGTGGCACCCATGGCCACCAGGGCACAGATAAAAAGGATCAGAAACGCTTTTTCATATCCGGCCGGCGTGAACTTGCCGTCAATACGGCCGTGATGTTCCAGTATGGCCCCCAAGACCGGTTGGAAAATGGCGCCGCCGGCAAAGGGGAACAGGTTGACGATGCCCGTGGCGGTGCCGGCCATCTGGACCGGGAACAGCTCTTTGTTCGTCGTGAACCCGATGACCACGATCGCGCTCGCAAAAACGCCCAGCCCGAAACAGAGGGCAAAGAGTCCGGCGACCGGAATCTGCCGGGTCTTGAACGCCAGCACGGCCGTCAGGCCCACTACGATGATGCTCGATAAGATCAGAACCGGTTTGCGGGCCCGAAAAACGCTGTTGGACACGTAGCTCAGCAAGGGACTGCCGACGATCATGCCGACCGCCAGCATCGAAAGAATCTGCGCGGCCTGACGCTGGTCGAGATCGTAGACCTGAATCAGGAAGGGCCCGCCCCACAGGCCGCCAAAGGAAAAGAAAATGGCGCAGTCGAAGAAAAACCAGACGGCCAGCGGCCAGAAAGCCGGACTGGTCAACACTTTGCCGATCGCGGCCGACAACTTGATCGGCGCCAGGCTCGATTGCCGGTTTCCGGCCGGAGACGGCCAGCCCATGTCGGCCGGGCGGTTGCGGACCAGAAGGAAAACCAGCACGGCCAGAATCAGCGTAAAAATCCCGACCGCCACGAAACTGAAGCGCCAGCCGGCCCGGGCACTCAACCATGCCAGCGGGGTGGCGGCAATGAGAGACCCCACTCCGCCGAGGGCCATCAGAATGCCCGTCATGACGGCAAACTCGCGCACGTGAAACCATTCCGCCAGAATCTTCAACGTCGGCACGAACAGCATGGCAACGCCCAGGCCGACCAGCGCGCGCCCGATGATGGCCGCCGTCACCGACGGCGCCACCCCCAGCAGGACCGAACCGGCAAACGCCACGAAGAAAAAAAGCGTGATCGTCTTGCGCGGGCCCCAGGAATCGGACAGCAGCCCGGCCGGCAGCTGCATCAAGGCGTAGGGGTAGAAATAGGCCGCCCCCAGCAGGCCGGTGAGGGCACCGGTCGTGTGCAGGTCGCGCATCATGTCGACCGCCAGAACGGCCGGGCACAGTCGGTGGAAATAGACCAGGATGTACCCGAGGGCCAGGATCGCGAAAATCACCCAGCGATAGGTCTTGGCTTTTTGCAGCAAATCGGTCTGCATGGCGTTATCTCACAAACCCCATGACCTTGGGCAGCCACAGGACCGCGTCGGGCATGTAGGTCAGGAGAAGCAGCACGCCTATCTGAATGATCAGAAAGGGAACCACGGCCTTTGAGACGTAGATAAGATCCCGGTTGGCGATTGATCCGGTGATGTACAAACTCACGCCCATCGGCGGCGTACAGTACCCAATCGCCAGGTTGACGGTCATGATCAAACCGAAATGCATCCAGTTGATGTCGAACGCGTTGAGCATCGGCAAGAAAACCGGGCCCAGGATCATGGTGGCCGAGATAATGTCCATGAACATCCCCACCACCAGCAGCAATATGTTCATGGCCAACAGAAAAACCGCCTGGGAGTCGATGGCGCCCAGGACGGCTTCGGTGATCTTGCCGGGGATGTTCTCGAGGGTGAGCAGGCGGCCGAAACAGGTGGCGCCGGCGACGATGATCAGTAGCGTGGCCGAAGTGACGGCCGAACTGACGGTAATCTTCTTGACGGCCGAGAGCTTCATGGACCGGTGGATGAACAGCTCCACGATAAAGGCGTAGACGCAGGCAACGACCGCTGCCTCGTTGGCGGTGAAGGCGCCGGAAAATATGCCGCCGAAGATAATGACCGGCAGCATCAGCGACCAGAATCCCTCTTTCAACACCCCCACCATTTCGCGCGGATTGGGAATCGGCTTGCGGACAATCTCGGTCCGTTTTCGAAAAATAAAGTATGTGTAGACACAGGTAGCCAGCATGATCAGAACACCCGGTAAAAAGCCGGTTAAAAACAGGCCTTCGAGAGAGACGTTGCTGATCATGCTGTAGAGAATCATGCCGATACTGGGCGGAATGATCACCCCGAGATTGGGCGAGGTCGTCATCAGCCCGATGGAATATTTTTCCGGAAACCCGTTTTCCAGCAGGGCCGGGATCATGAAGCCGCCCAGCGCCACGACCGTCGCCACGGTCGAGCCGGAAATGGCACCGAAAAGCCCGCAGGCCAGCACGCCGGCCATGCCGAGACCGCCGGGCAGCCAACTCACCAGCGCGTTGGCGACCTTGATCAACTTTTCGACGATGGAACCGGCCGTCATGATGTTGCCGCACAGGATAAAGAAAAGGACTACCACCAGGGCGAAGTTGTCCATGCTGCGAAACAGCGATTGAGCCAGCAGGAGCAGCGGCAGGTCGGTAAATAAGAGAAAGCCCAGCACGGCAGTGAAGAAGAGGCACATGAATACCGGGATATATGTGGCCATACACCCGAGAAGGATTAACATGATGACAACGTGGCTGGTTTCCATGACAGGGGCCTCCAGTAGAAACGGGGTCACATATAGGCTTTAAGATAAAGATTTTGGACAGCGTTATCGGTCGTCGGCGTATGACATATACAGCCTCCTCCCTCTAGCCTTGCCAAAATCTTTATCTTAAAGCCTATAAAATGCTTGCTTAAGCTTTGAGGTAAAGATTCCGGACGACGTTTTCGGTCGGCGGCGTATGACATATACAGCCTCCTCCCTCTA
>JBAPSB010000035.1:0-2707 GCA_049281435.1 Desulfobacterales bacterium | reverse complement strand
GCACGACACGCCCGCTCACGGCTTGTTCAAAAAAGAGCAGCGTGCGTTCAGCCACGGCTGCATCCGCATGGGCCGACCCGCGGAAATGGCCGCCTGGGTCCTGGGCGGGGCAGAGAAAGGGTGGAGCCTGGCGCGGGTCAATGAGGTCATCGCCGGCCGCAAACGACAGGTGGCCGTGCTGGACCAGCCGGTGCCGGTGTACATATTGTACCGCACGGCGTATGTTAACCCGGAGGACAACGCGCTCTATTTCTTTGAGGATGTGTACGGCCGGGACAAGCTGCTGGCAGAGGCACTGTTCGGTGCGGGTGCTCGAAAATGAAAAAGTTCTGGAAGAGCCGCCATTCTCTCTGGTTTTGATGGGTCTGCGCGCGACATCTGGTACAGATTGCGCGGGAAAAGGGTGTGTTTCAATCCGGATAATTTGGAGTAAATATTTAAAAAAATGGAGCGACAGTATGGTCAGGCGATACGGTTGTTTGCCGATAATGTTTTTGCTGCTGGTATTTGTTGGCTGCGCGACCCTGCCCGAAAACGTTGACCGGCCGCAATCGCTTGCAATAACCAATACACAGGATACGGCATTGGGCAGGGCGTTTGCGGATGAAAAGGCCGCCAACCCGGGCAAATCCGGTTTTTATTTGCTCGGCAACGGACTGGATGCCTTCGTCGCCCGCGCGGTTCTGGCCCATTTGGCCGTGCGCTGCATCGATGTGCAGTATTACCTGTATCACGATGATCTCGTCGGGCACCTGTTCACCGACCAACTGCTCAAGGCCGCCGACCGGGGGGTGCGCGTGCGCCTCCTGGTAGATGATATGGACCTGGCGGGCCGGGACCTGGGCGCTGCGGTCATGGATGCACACCCCAATATTGAGGTGAGGGTATTCAATCCTTTCAGCCGCAATGCAGGCCGGACTTCCCAGTTCATAACCCGCATGGGGTCGGTAACACGCCGCATGCACAACAAGAGCTTCACCGTGGACAACCAGGTGACCATTCTGGGCGGGCGCAACATCGGCAACGAATATTTCGAGGCCGATCCCGATTTGGCTTTCGCGGATCTGGATGTCATGGCGGTTGGGCCGGTGGTCCAGGATGTCTCCACCGCATTCGATCGATACTGGAACAGCGACCTGGCCTATCCGGTAGCGGTTCTCACGGGCAACAAGCCAACGTTTGCAGAAATCCAGCGAATGCGGCAGGGGTTGAATGAATTCGTGGCGCAAGAGGCCGATTCGGAATACCTGCAGGCCCTGCGTACGTCGTCTCTGGCCGAGAACATCAGAAATGACACAGTGGTTTTTCATTGGGGTGAGGCCGAAGTTGTCTATGATCAACCGGAAAAGATTCTCCATGATTTCGACCAAACGAAATACCATCTGTCTTCGCAGCTCAAGCCCTATTGGGAGGAAGTCAATAAGGAATTAATACTCTTTTCCCCCTATTTCGTTCCCGGCAAGGCGGGAACGGCTTTTCTGACCCGGCTGGCCCGGCAGGGGATTCGGGTGCGCATCCTGACAAACTCCCTGGCCTCCAACGATGTGGGAATCGTCCATGCGGGGTATTCCAAATACCGTAAGGAACTGCTGCGCGCCGGAATCGAACTTTACGAAATGAACAGGCAACTGACCGGGGAACAGCGCGAAGAAAAGAAAGGCAAAGGGGGTTCGTCAAAGGCCAGTCTGCACGCCAAGTCCTTTGTCTTCGACCGCCGGCAGGTTTTTATCGGTTCGCTCAACCTCGATCCGCGGGCCCTCCTTCACAATACCGAAATCGGCGTCGTGATAAGCCAGGCTGACATTGCGATGGGAATGGGCGACTGGTTCGACCGGAACATCGAAAAAATCGCGTTTCGGCTGGAGTTGGTCAAAAATGAAGACGGGACTGAAAAGGTACTCTGGCACGGCGTGGTGGACGGTGAGCAGAAAACTTTTGACGTCGATCCCTATACGGGATACTGGAGGCGGCTGGGGATTGGCTTGTTGAGCATCCTGCCCATCGAGTCCCAGCTATGACCCATCGTCTCTTTGCCCATTATTAAACACTTGCCAAGAATTTAAGGGCCATCTTGTGAAAAGGACGAGTCGGTGACATAATGCGAAAGTCCAGCATATGAATGAAAAACTTAAACCCAATAATCTCCGTCGCCTATCCGGGCTTCGCGCGAGTGTCGTTTTCTTCAGGCATGTCTTCGGACTGATTGATTTCATCTGGCCTGTTTTTTTGATGTTGATTTTGGTCATTGCTCTGTTGGGACTGCTAACGGGTATCAGAGAAGGCTGGAATATCGGTGATTCTTTTTATTATGCATTCATCACCGCTTTCACGATTGGATATGGCGATTTTTCGCCATCGTATCCTCTGACAAAAATAATTGCGATTGTCATAGGACTTTTTGGATTTCTATTCACGGGAGTACTGGTGGCGATTGCAGTTGAATCCATCAGGTATACCATTCAAGGGAAAATACCGTTAAAGAGAATCGAGAAATAGCGCTGGAATTCTATTCCAGGTAACCACAACCGGTACTTAAAATGAGGTCCAATATGCCCATACAGAGATTCAAACAGAGGGTTTGGCTGCTTTGCATAGCGGTCGTCCTGACGGCATGCAAAGAAAAAACAGAAATTATTGAAATGGTCCGGCCTATCAAGACGATGACCGTCAGTGAGCAGGCTGCCGAGCAGATACGCAAATTTTCCGG
>JBAPSB010000034.1:0-4342 GCA_049281435.1 Desulfobacterales bacterium | reverse complement strand
ATCCACTGCCGCCGACCGTCCGCCTGCGGCGGCGGGTCGGGCAGTGGGTCGGACCGCTCTGGCGCGGCTCTGCATCTTTCTGTCGACCTGCCTGTGCCTGGTGCTGGCCGGCGGCACCGGCGCAGCGCAGGATTTCCAGGGGTTTCTGAACCGGCTCAACCGCGACGACACCCAGCTGCCATGGACCATCGACGCCGACACCCTGAGCTTCGACGAGATGGCGCAGCGCTACGTCGCCGAAGGCCATGTCGTGATCACCAAGGGCGATCGCGTCATCACCGCCGACCGGGTCGAGTTCGACAAGGCCAACGTGACCGCCCGGGCGGAAGGCCACGTGAAGGTCACCACCGGGGGTGACTTTCTCACCGGCAGCCGGGTCGAACTCGACCTCGAGCAGAAAACCGGCATCGTCTATGACGGCTCGATCTTTCTCAGGAAAAACAATTTCCACATCACCGGTAAAAAAATTCTGAAGACCGGCGAAACCACCTACAAGATCGAAAACGCCGGGGTGACCACCTGCGACGGGGAGCAACCGGACTGGATCATCCACGGCAAGAAAATCGACGTAACGCTGGAGGGATACGGTATCGTTAAGGGGGCCACGCTTCGTGCCGGGGGCGTTCCGGTCCTCTACTCTCCCTATCTCGTCTTTCCGGCCAACACCGACCGGCAGACCGGCCTGTTGGCGCCCCAACTGGGGACATCGACCCGCTGGGGCTTCTTCGTCAACCAGCCATTCTACTGGGCCATCGGTGACAGCAGCGATGCGACATTCTACGACCTGTACATGAGCGAGCGGGGCAACAAAATAGGCGCCGAGTATCGCTACGCATTGAGTGAAACCGGCAAGGGCGCCTGGATGGTCGACTATTTCAACGACCGCAAGGTCGACGACGGCATTGGCGACAACAGCGAAAAATGGGGCTATACCGGAGACGCCTTCCTGCGCCCCAACCGCGACCGCTACTGGGTCAGGGGCGGCCATTATTTCACGACGCCTGCGGACTGGCGCGGCCGGCTGGAAGTGGACTTCGTCAGCGACCAGGATTACCTGACGGAGTTCAGGAACGGGTATTCGGGCTATAACGCCACCAACGCCTATTTTCTCAGCATGTTCGCCCGGCAGTTGGACGACTACACCGACCCGCTGCGGCTGAACCGCTTCGTCCTGAGCCGGACCTGGAGCAGATTCAACCTCGATATCAATTTTCAGTGGACCGACGATGTGATCAAGCGCCGCTTCGCTGAAAACGACGACACGCTGCAGCGGCTGCCGGCCGTGTCGTTTTACGGCGTCAAACAGCGCCTGCTGTCGTCGGACCTTTTTTTCGATCTTATCTCCAGTTACAATTATTTTTATCGCCAGGCCGGTGAAACGGGGCAGCGGCTCGATGTCTATCCCCGCTTCTACTGGCCGTCGCGCTGGAGCAGATACGTCTCCCTGGAGCCGTCGATCGGTTTGCGGCAAACTCTCTGGTGGACCGACCCGACCAGTGACGACGGCCGGTTCTCCGACCGCCAGCTGTGGGACGCGCGCGTCGAGATGAAATCCGACCTCTATAACATCTTCGCCGTCGACCGGTTGGGCTTCGACAAGATCAAACACATCGTTCGGCCCACGATCGTTTATCAATACGTGCCGGATGTCGGCCAGAATGATCTGCCCGATTTTGATTTCATCGACCGCATCGCCGCCACCAACCTCGTCACCTATTCCCTCAACAACTTTTTCATTACCCGCTCGTCGACGCCCGGCGCAGCGGATGCGGCTGGTACCGGAATGCCGCCACATGATTATCGCGAAATTGTCCGGTTCAACGTGGAACAGAGCTACTATTTCGACCCGGCCACCCGTGAGGACGCGACCGAAGCGGAAAAGGAGCAATCCTTTTCGCCAATCGGCGCCGAACTCGATATCTGGCTCTCACCCTACGTGGCCCTCGACACTCGAACCAGTTGGAATGTCTACGATTACCGCCTCGACTCGACCAGTGTGTCCATGCTGCTCTCGGACACCCGCGGAGACCGGTTGTCGGCCGGATACAGCTTCACGCGCGACAACGTCCAGTCCATTGCCACCGATTTGCTGGTCAACTGGAACACATATCTGGCGACAGGGTTTTTATACGAAAAAAATATTCGTACCAATCAACGGCTTCAGGCCGGGGTCAGCATGTTGTATCGCGCCGGCTGCTGGGGGATTCAGGTCTCCTATCTCGAGGAGCCCTCCGATCGGAAGATCGAGTTCGCCGTCAACCTCCTGGGCCTGGGCGAATTCAAAACGAGCTATTGACGTCACCTGCCACCCCTTAGAACGGAACCGTCCCATGACAACCGAATTTCAGTACTCATGGTATGTCCTGCACACGAAAAGTCGCTTCGAAAGCGTGGTCCACGACGGGCTGGACAAGAAAAAAATCGAAGTGTTTCTGCCGAAGGTCCGGGTCAAGAGCAAACGGCGTGACCGCCGCCTGATGATTCATGTCCCCCTTTTCCCCGGTTACCTTTTTGTGAAATCGGACTTAAACCCCTACCGGCACCTCGATATTCTCAAGACCACCGGCGCGGTGCGCCTCATCGGCACCAAGGCTGGACCGGTGCCGGTTTCCGATGACACCATCGCCTCGCTGAAAATCATGGTGTCGGTGGAACAGCCGATCGCCACCGGGGCCCGGCTGAGGGAAGGCGACCGCGTCATCGTGGTCTCCGGCCCCTTCGCCGGTGTCTCCGGAACGTTTGTGCGATACCGCGGCAAGGGGCGGGTGGTGGTCAACATCGCAGCTCTGGGTCAGCACGCCGGGGTTGACGTGGACCTGTCCGAAGTCGAAAGACTGCCCGACATCCTGTCATAACTGCTTGACTTTTTATCAGGATTTGTATTACAAGCACGGCCTTGAGATCCGCCATTCTTTTTGTGATAGGCTTTAGGATAAAGATTTTGGCAAGACCAGAGGGCGGCGGCTGTAGTGGACTACGCCAACGACCGATACCAGCAGTCAAAATTTTATCTTGAAGCCTGGGGAAGGAGGAGGCATGAACAAACTGGAATTGATCTCCGCGCTGAAAAACGAGGCCGACATATCGAAATCCGAAGCCGCGAGGATCATACAAATATTTTTCGACCGCATGTCCGAGGCGCTCTCCGCCGGTGAGCGGGTTGAGATCAGGGGCCTGTGCAGCTTCTTTGTCAAGGAATACAAAGCCTACACCGGCCGAAATCCCAAGACCGGCGAGAAGGTGCTGATCAACCCAAAAAAACTCCCGTTTTTCAAATCGGGCAAGGAACTGCGCGAGCGGGTCGAAGAAGGACAGTGAAACAGTGCCCGCTTTCGCAGCCATCACAGGCCAGGAACGACCCGTCGCGATCTTGAGGGCCTTGTATCGCAAGAAGGCCCTGCCGCATGCGCTGCTGTTCACCGGGCCGGAGGGTGTCGGGAAATACAGCGCTGCGGTCGCTTTGGCGATGCTCTGCAATTGCAGCGCGACAAAAACGACGCCGCGGGCCGCTGTCGCCGCTTCATCCCGGTCGCCTTCCCCGGCGCCTGGCGACGACGAACCTTGCGGCATCTGCCCGGCGTGCCGCAAGATTATCTCCGCCAGTCATCCGGATATCATCCACATCCAGCCGTCCGGCGCCACCATCCGCATCGCCCGGATCCGGGCGCTTTGCGAGACACTGTCGCTGAAGCCCTATGAGGCCAGGGTCCGGGTCGTGATCATCACCGATGCCCACGCCATGAACCCCGCCGCCGGAAACGCGCTGCTCAAAATGCTCGAAGAGCCGCCCGAGCACACGATCCTGATTCTCACCGCGCGGCAGTCGACCGATCTGTTGCCGACCATCGTCTCCAGGTGCCGGCCGGTGCGCTTCTATCCCCTTGCCCGGCGCATGATTGCCGCCAATCTGGTTGAAGGGCACGGGCTCGAACAGCAGGCGGCCCGGGTTCTGGCGGCCGTGGCCGACGGCAGCCTGACGCGGGTAAAAACCTTGCTTCAATCGGACTGGCTGCGGTATCGTAACTGGTTGATCACCGCCTCCGGACTGGAGGCGCCCGAAACCCTCGGTGGGCGCGACACCGGCCGGCTGCTCGCCTTTGCCGAAACTCTGTCGGCCAAAAAGGAGCTGGTCTCCGATGCCTTGAGCGCTTTGTTGACCTGGCTGCGGGACCTGATCGTCTGCCGCTTCGCTCCCGAGCGCATCGTCAACACCGATCTGGCGGACCAACTTCAGAAAGCCGCCGAGTTAAATCCCGTCGATCGCCTTCTATGCCAGATGGAAGCCCTCCGCAGCGCACAGAAGGACATCGATGCCAATGCCAACTTGCGCCTGGCGTTAGAC
>JBAPSB010000033.1:0-14366 GCA_049281435.1 Desulfobacterales bacterium | reverse complement strand
GCGCGCCATAACAATCAGGGCCCCGGTTTGTTCATGGGCCAGATCGAAAGCCGCCTGCGAGATCTCATCGGCCAGTTGTCCGCTGAAATCACGCCGGCGCGACTGCACATAGCGCAGCGGGCTGACTCTTTCCAGGACCTGCTTGATTTCGGACTGGAACAGGATCACCAGCAAAATAAGCAGCACTTGCCACAGGACCTGAAAAACAAGGGTGACCAGAAACAAGCCCCAGAACCGGGCCACCGAATAGACGGCTCCCAATACGGCCAGGCCGATAAGCACCCGTAGGGCGCGGGTTTCCCTGAACCAGTTGTAGAGCTGATAGACGACAATGGTCAGAAAAAGGATATCGATGATATAGCGCCAGGTCGGAACGGGAATGTCGAACAGCAGCATGACGGTTCTTTCTTACCCGGCTCAAGCCTGCCGAAGGAAATTAATCGGCCCTCACACTCCCGGTGCTCTACTGGGCGGATTCCGGCTCGTAGGGTTTTCCACAGGTGGTGCAGCGCCCGTCCGCACCGATCACGCCGATGCAGTTGCCGTCGCTGCACAGGACGCGCCGGTCCCAGTCGTCGTCACCGACGCTCTCACCCTCGGCGGTATCCGCGGCCGGCGCCTCGTCCACCGCCATCGCTCCGGCCTCTTCTTCCGGAGTATCGGACGGCGGCACTGCTCCCACGGTGTCCGGGTCGCGCGCGCCGCTTTCGGGAAGCTCGCCTTCGTATGGTTTTCCGCACTCCTTGCAGCGCCCGTCCGCACCGATCACCCCGATGCAGTTACCGTCGCTGCACAGGATGCGCCGGTCCCAGTCGTCGCCGGCCGACGCCCCGTCTTCACCAGATGGGAACGGTCTTTCATCATTCATAAGTCTTTCTCCGGATCAGTATATGGTTTGCGCCTGAAATGGCTTCCTGTCCCCGATTCCCGCGGCTTGTGGACCGGACGTTTGCGACCGTCACTGTCGCCGAAACTGCACCCGGCGGCGGAAATTGGTTGATCTCAGAATTGAAAACAATTTAGCATTTAGGAAAATCAAACTCAACAGCATATTCACGGCGCTTGAGCGCCCGGCGAGAAAAAAGTCAGCGACGGTGTGGCGGTTGAAAAAAAACAAAAAAGCCATTAGATTACATGAATCGGTCCGATAGCGGGCCGCTGTGAGCGCAGTCGACAATGAGATATTGGCAATGCGGGCATTTTCATGACAAATAAAATCATCAGCCTGGAAGACCAGGACGGTCCATTTCAAGCCATGCTCCAAAGGGTCATCCGCATGGTTCCCGATAAGGATAAATCGGATGAGAAACTGCGGCGGCTGCTGGCATTTCGTCTGAAAATCGACGGTGAGGCAGCCACCAGTGAGTACATCATCCGCAAGGTCAGGGAAATCATCCAGTGCTCCTATACGGGTAATTTCTGCGACTTCATCAAAAACGACGCCGCCAAGAGAACGTGCGGCTGACAGCTAAAAGGTGTCTTTGGAGAAAAGAGGCGTCGATGCATTACGAAGGCAATATCATCCGGCCACCGAGCGAGGCCAACAGTATTTTGCTGCAGGTCACCGTCGGCTGCTCGCGCAACAAGTGTACTTTCTGCGGCACTTACCGCGGGGAGCGGTTCCGCATCAAGCCCGATGATGTCATCATGGGCGACATCGCCTTTGCGGCGCAGTACTGTCGGCAGCAGCGCCGGGTGTTCCTGTGTGACGGCGATGCCCTGATCATTCCCCAGCTCCGGCTCCTCGGCATCCTGGCCGCCATCGAAGAGCAGCTTCCCTGGGTTACGCGGGTGGGCACCTATGCCAACGCCAAAAGCCTGAAGATGAAAAGCAGTGCCGAGTTGGAAGAACTCAAGGCCCACGGTCTCGGAATCGCTTACATGGGGCTTGAAACCGGCGATGACATCACCCTTGAAAACATCGACAAGGGTGCCACGGCGGCGGAGATGATCGATATGGGCCGCAAGGCGCGGGCCGCCGGTTTAAAATTGTCGGTTACGGTTTTGCTCGGCATCGCCGGCCGCGACCGCTCGGCGATCCACGCCCGGGAAACCGGACGGGTACTCTCGGCCATCGACCCGGAGTACGTCGGCGCCCTGAGCCTGATGCTGATACCCGGCACACCGCTGTGCCATGATTTCGAAGCCGGCCGCTTCGAACTGCTCGCGCCGGCCGAAACACTGCAGGAGCTGCGAACCATGATCGATCACACCCACCTGAGCCGCGGCCTGTTTCACGCCAATCATGCCTCCAACTATCTTCCGATCCGGGCCAGGCTGCCGCGGGACCGCGAGGCCACCCTCGAGCTGATCGACGAGGCCCTCGCCGGCCGGATAGGCCTGAAGCCGGAATATCTGCGGGCGTTGTAGAAAGAACCGCCGGTGTTGGGTCCCACCGGTCGCCGCAGGAAATCACGCCCCGTCTTGCTAAACTTTTTGGGTTGGTTTTAATCGGGTGAATCGGCGGCATCGCGCGCTGGCAAAAATGCGCGCGCCGCCACCGCAATTTTAAGGATGGCGGCGGTATTTGCTTGCCTTGCGGGGTGCTTGAATGCTAAAAGCCAAGGCTGATAATCGCCGCTAAAGGAGGAATTCTCGAAGATGGATGACGCTTTGAAACCGCGCCGGCAGGATATCGATACGATGTGCGTCAACACCGTGCGGGCCCTTGCGATCGATGCGATCCAAAAGGCCAATTCAGGACATCCCGGCGCACCGATGGGGCTCGCCCCGGCCGCTTATGTGCTGTTTACCCGCATCATGAAACACAACCCCGAAAACCCAGACTGGCTGGACAGGGATCGCTTTGTCCTTTCGGGCGGCCACGCCTCGATGCTCCTTTACAGCCTGCTGTACCTGACCGGCTACGATCTGACCCTTGAAGATATCAAATCTTTTCGCCAGATGGGCAGCAAGACTCCCGGCCATCCGGAATTCGGGGTCACGCCCGGTGTCGAAACAACCACCGGCCCGCTGGGTCAGGGGTTTGCGAATGCCGTCGGCATGGCGATCGCCGAACGCCACCTGGCGGCAGTTTTCAATCGCAAGGATGCCAAACTCGTCGACCACCACATCTATGTCATGTGTGGTGACGGAGACATGATGGAAGGCATCACCTCCGAAGCCGCTTCCTTGGCGGGTCACCTCGGACTTGATAAATTGATCTGCATTTACGACGACAACCGCATCTCGATCGAAGGCAGCACGGCGATCACCTTCACCGAAGATGTGGCCCGGCGCTTCGAGGCATATAACTGGCAGGTGCTCACCGTCGGCGACGGTAATGACCTGGCCGCCATCGAAGCGGCGCTGAAGGAAGCCAGGGCCGATACCACCAAGCCCTCCCTGATCGTGCTGCGAACCGAAATCGCCTATGGCAGTCCGAACAAGCAGGGGTCCGCCGACGCTCATGGCGCCCCCTTAGGCGGCGCCGAGGTCTGCCTGACCAAGGAATGTTTGGGGTGTCCCAAAGATGAAGAGTTTTGCGTTCCCGGCGAGGTTCTCGAAAAATTTCGGGCCGGCACGGTCGCTGGAAAGCAGGCCGAGGCCGAGTGGCGAAAAAAATTCAAGGACTACACCAAAACCTATCCCGATCTGACCAACCAGTGGGTGAACGCCTTCAGCGGTTTTCTGCCCGAGGGCTGGGATGCCGGTCTGCCGGAATTTTTACCGTCCGACGGCCCCCTGGCCACGCGGGCGGCTTCCGGCCGGGTATTGAACGCTGTCGCCGCAGCCCTGCCGACCCTTATCGGCGGCTCGGCCGACCTGGCCCCCTCGAACAAAACGTTTATCGACGGCGCGCCGGAGCTTCAAAAAAATGCGGGCCATGGGCGCAATATCCGCTTTGGCGTGCGGGAACACGCCATGGGGGGCATATTGAACGGCATGTTCCTTCACAATGGCGTTCGGCCGTATGGCGGAACTTTTCTGGTCTTTGCCGACTACATGCGGCCGGCCATTCGGCTGGCGAGTTTGATGAAACTCTCGGTGATCTACATCTTCACCCACGACAGCGTGGCCGTCGGCGAAGACGGCCCGACCCACCAGCCGATCGAACACCTGGCGGCCCTGCGGATCATTCCCCGCCTGACCGTCATCCGGCCGGCCGATGCCACGGAAACAGCCCATGCCTGGCGCCAGGCCATCTCCACAGCCGGTCCGGTCGCGCTGATCCTCAGCCGGCAGAAACTCCCGGTGTTGGACCGCACCCGCTACGCACCGGCGAACGGCGTTAAAAACGGCGCCTACATCCTTTCCGATGCTCCGAAAATCCCCGACCTCATTCTGATCGCCTCGGGCTCCGAGGTTCACCTGGCGCTGGCGGCGCAGGAGGCCCTGGCGGCGGAGAACATTGCCACGCGGGTCGTCAGCATGCCGTGTTGGGAGTTGTTCGAGAAAATGCCGCCGAGCTATAAGGAGCGTGTCTTGCCGCCTGAGGTCAACCGGCGCATTGCCATCGAAGCCGGGCACCCTTTCGGCTGGGAACGATACGCGGGCAGCGGCGGCAAAGTGATCGGCATCTCCTCTTTCGGCACATCGGCTCCGGGCGCGGCGGTAATGGAAAAGTTCGGGATGACCGTCGAGAACATCGTTCAGAAAGCCAGACAACTGATGGCGACATAATCAGGAGATTTTTTCCAATGGACTATAAAATCATGTTGATGACCTTCGGCATGGTATTTCTGGCCGAACTGGGGGACAAAACCCAGCTGGCCACCTTCTGCCTTTCCGCGGACTGTGACCCCAAGTTTTCGGTTTTCATCGGCTCGGCTGCCGCCCTGGTCCTCAGCGCATCGCTGGCGGTATTTTTCGGCGGTGCCATCAGCCGCTTGATACCGGCGCACTACATAAAAATCGGTGCCGGCGTCTTTTTTCTGGTTGCCGGCGTGTTGACCCTGGTTTCCGCTGTGCGCGGAATGGCTGCGTGAGTTTCGGCGGATGTTGACAGTGGCACCCCACAACCTGGATCCCGCCCAACCGTTTTAGCCTTGAAGTCGAACCGTTGATGCAAAAAAACGTATCCCTGCTTTTTATCGCCGCCCTGGTATTCGTGACCGCCGTCAACCGCACGGCCGGTGGTGAAAACACCGAGTATAAAGAGGGGACTCCCGCGCTGATGGAGAGCATCCGGTTCAGGGAGCCGCTGGATTTTTGTGGCGAAGCGATACCCCTCGAGAACCCGGAGGTTCGCGAACGCCTTGAAAAGGAGATGCTCCTCACGCTGGCCGATCGGCCCCAGGTTATCCTGTGGTTGAAACGATCCCATCGGTTCATGCCGCTGATCGAAAAAGAGCTTGCGGCCAATGACCTGCCGTTGGACCTGAAATACGTCGCCATCGCCGAAAGCGCCCTTAGGCCGCATGCCGGCTCGACCGCCGGGGCCGTCGGGTTCTGGCAATTCATGCAGAGCACCGGCCGCAATTACGGTTTGTCTGTCAACACCGTCATTGACGAACGCCGCAGCATCTACAAATCGACCCGGGCCGCAAGCGCCTATTTCAAGTTTCTTTTCGAAGAGTTTCAGTCGTGGACACTTGCGGCCGCCGCTTACAATATGGGCGAAGAAGGCCTCAAATCCGAAATGCTGCTTCAGGAGGTCACCGACTACTACCGCCTGTACCTGCCCCTCGAAACCCAGCGCTACCTGCCCCGCATCATATCGGCCAAACTCATTTTATCGAATCCTGAAAAATATGGGTTCAACCTGACCCCAGACGATTATTACCCGCCTTACGAATTCGATGAGGTCGTGGTGCTGTGTGAACAACGGACGCCGATTCGGCTCATCGCCCAGGCAACGGGCACCTATTTCAAGCTGATAAAGGATTTGAATCCGGATGTTCGCGGTCACTACCTGCCGGCCGGTACGCACGCGCTGCTCGTCCCGAAGGGTTCGGGCAGCGGTTTCGAAAAACGTTTCGAGGCTGCGATTGCCGAGTGGAAAAAAAATCCCGACAAGCACGTTTACACCGTCAAGGCCGGAGACAACCTTTCGAGTATCGCCGAGCGTTTTCAGGTTCCCTTGCGGGCGCTCACCGTCTGGAACGACCTGAAAAACAACCGGAGCATTCATCCCGGCGACCGGTTGGTCATCTACAAGGTCGTGGAGGCACCTCCGGAAACCAATCATGATTAGCGGATGAAAAGTCGGTTGTTCTAAATTTGGGCAATGGACGGTGCCGGCAGGATCAAGGCTTGGTTGGCAGAACAATCCGGTTCTTGCCATTTTCGGGATGGGACCGGAAAAAAATGGCGGTGTGGCCGATCGTGCCGACATGCCCGGCCGATGTCCGCTGGCAGAAAGCGGTTATGAGGTCGCTTTTCTGGTTTTTTTCTTTGAACGCGATAAACTTCACTTTTACCAACTCGTGTTTTTTCAACGCGGCATCTGCATTTTCAATAACCGCATCGGTTAGGCCGGCCTGTCCGATAAACACCACTGGCTTAAGGCCGTGGGCCAAGCCTTTGAGATACTTTTTCTGGTATCCGCTCAGCATGATCGCTTTTCTCCCCTTATTATGACCGATTTGCGCCCATGATAATGGATCCAGCCAAATCGTCAAGCCCGTTTGTCGCCGACGGCCGGTGTCAGATGTATTCGCCCCGGCGGCCCACCCGGCGAAAATCAACACGCCGACAATTGCGACATACCGGACATATCTCGCCGATATTGTTTTTAAGATATTGATATTGTTGGATAATAAAGACTGGATGCGCGGGCCAAAAAACAACAGTTCGGTTGCGCCGCTGGGTGGTGGTCAGGGGTGCATCCGAACTGTTGGGGAGGAGGACGAGTGAGAGCTTTTTTTATTTGTCCTTTTAAAGATTTGGGCCTCCGGAATGCCGTTGTTCTCAAACGCTGCATAGCTGGGTAGCCTTAAATGCCCGCCGGGAAGATGCACGCACACTCGAGAAGCCGCAAACATTTATTTTTAAAGAGCGTCAAGCCGGTGTGGGTCCTTTTGGCTTTGCCGTATCCTTATACAACAAGCATGCCAAGTAATACAATTTTAAGCAAATCAAATTAAATTAAGTACTTAGAGAAAATACGAAGGAGGTGACCGGAGTGCAAGCGCGGAGAAGTGACAAAAAGCGTCAAGATTTCTGCCAAAAAACGTCAATTAAATGAATCGGATCGATTTGTGCTGTGGCAACTGACCAGGATTTGGCTGACATTACGAAGAGGCGCCGTTTCAGCCGGCAGACTTCTTGGACCGGGGGGACCAGTACCGTACCGGCCCCACATCGACATGCACGAAGTTATCGCGCGGGTAATACCCGACACCGCCGCCTTTTATGACCGTGGCAACTTTGAGCAAAGATGCCAGGTGGCCGTCCGGCAGCCGGATATCGGCCGCCTGGCCTTTGAGATGATAGCTGTTGCGGGCCGCTTTCCGGCCGCTTTGGCGCAGAAGGTCGTTTGATTTTCGGCAGCGATACCCTGAAACGACATGGAAAGGTTCGTCCAGGTTGAGTTGAGTTTTAATGGTGTGCAACAAATTGACGAGGCCCAGGTCGATCGATTTCACTTCTCCGGTGCGATGGTCCCGCATGATGTAATCGATTCCCTCAAGGGCCTTGGTCACGTATTGTCCATTAAACCAGTAGGTCGTGGATAAGGTTTCATTTGTGACGGGGTTGAAGAGCGAAAGCGATCGGTCTTGCGGGGAGACGTCCGGGATGGCGGCCAAGGCACGGAAGGGAACAAAAGCGGCGAGCCCCGAAAAAATCGTCATTTTGATGAAGCGTCGCCGGACCGGATCGAACTCTTTGGTTTTCTTAGCTGGTGGACTCGTCATCAGCGGTGCTCCTGCAGGATCGAGGATTGAACATGACTGGGATGCATACAAGGCTTTAAGATAAAGGTTTTGGCTGTGGTATCGGTCGTTGGCGTATGACTATACAGCCGCCTTTCTCTGGCCTTGCCAAAATCTTTATCTTAAAGCCTATATCTATCGTGCCGGAAGCGGCTTGACTGCAATGAAACCGTGGCTCAAACTTCTGAATCAAAAACCAATCAGGGTCTACGAAACCGCGGCAGAACGCTATCTAATAGATCGTTGGATTCTATTCGATACAGGGAATCAAACAGGAAAAACCAAAAAGCTGATACTGCTATATCTAAATAAGTTGGCTGATATGTCAAGTTTTTTTTGCGGAGTCCGCAAAAATCAGGGCGCTGAATGGGTCAATACGGCGATATCACCACACAATGTTTTGAATTCAGCCCTAACGTCGTTTTCTGTGACATCTCGCACCGTCGCTTCCTTGATAAAGTAGGTTTTACGGTTGTCATTGAATTCGAAAGTGACGACGATGCCCGCGCCCGCTTCAAATGCCGGCATTTTCTCGGTTTTAAACCGGACACCCGACCGGGAAACATCGTTGACCGTGATGGCGAAACTTTCGGGTTTGCCCTGGCTGCGCTCGTAAAGAAGGCTTCCTTTTGTGTCGAAATACTGTCTCTCGAATTTTCGTCTTTCCAAAACGACGTTGAAGGAATACCCGCACTTGCAGGCCGCGTCAAAATTTCCGATGTTTGACCTTTTAAAAAATTTTGCTATATTGACGATCTTTTGAAAGCCGCAATGGGGGCATTCAATCAGGATGTCGTTGTCACGCGTCATGGTGTCGGTCGCTGGAGTTTGTTTCATGGCTGGTGATTGCCCTTCGGTGTCGATCCACAAGCGGCTTCTGACGTGAAGTGTCGCTTTTTTACCGCACCCGTGGCCTAAAAGTCAAACCCAAATTAGAAAACGTTTGGATCAGCGACATAAGAGCCGCAGGTTCCCGGGGCACCTGCGCGAAGTTCGGTGTTTAAACAAGGGGCCGCGTAATTTTCATATTTTCCAATTTGATACTGACGGTGAAAAATATCTGACATGGCAAACTCAATTATTACAGCAACAGGCAGTTATCTTCCACCTCGAATCGTGCCCAACGAGTTTTTTCTGAACAATGAATTCTATGGGTCCGACGGTATCAGGCTCGGCCGCTCCAATCCTGAAATCATAAAAAAACTCCACGAGATTACGGGGATCCGGGAGCGGCGCTACGTGACCGACGGGCTCTCCACATCGGATATTTCCTTTCTGGCGGCGGAACAGGCGCTGGAGGGCCTGGACCGGGAGAGCCTCGATTATATCATCGTCGCTCAAAACTTCGGCGATGTGCGCGCAGACAACAACAGAACCGATATGGTGCCGACAATCGCCGCGCGGGTAAAGCACAAACTGAAAATCAGGAATCCCTATACGGTCGCCTTCGATATTCCCTTCGGATGCCCGGGGTGGCTGCAGGCGGTGATCACGGCCGACTACCTCATCAAATCAGGCGATGCCAAACGGATTCTGGTCATCGGCGCGGAAATATTATCGCGGGTTTCGGATCCACACGATGTGGACAGCATGATTTACAGCGACGGTGCCGGCGCGACGCTGCTCGAGGCCTCCACTCGGGATGCGGGCATCCTCTCGCACGTCACCCGCTCGGACACCCTCGACGAAGCGTATCTGTTGTGGATCGGGAAATCCTACAACCACGACCGTAACGACAACGACCTGTATATAAAGATGCAGGGACATGACATTTATAAATATGCCGTGCGGACCGTCCCCGAGGTGGTCAGGAAAAATCTCGCCAAGGCCGGACTGGGCATCGAGGATGTCAAGAAAATCCTGATCCACCAGGCCAACGAGAAGATGGACGAGGCGATCGTCAAACGGCTTTTCAAGCTCTACGGAAAAGCCGATGTTCCGGCCGGCATCATGCCCATGATGATTTCCTGGACCGGCAACAGTTCGGTCGCCACGCTGCCGACGCTGCTGGATTTGATTCAGCGCGGCAAGCTGGATGATCACAGGCTGGTTGCGGGCGACATTGTCGTTTTCGCCTCGGTCGGTGCGGGGATGAACATCAATTCCATGGTCTACCGGATGCCCTGAAATGGCCAACAGACCGCCGGTTAAACTCCGCTAACCGGACGGAAACGAGGCGTCGGTCCACCACGAACCGTCTGTGCTTTATTACGGAAGATACCTCTGGCGCGGACGGGCGCGGCCTTTCGTGTCCCCCTCATTCTTCGATTTTTTTGCCTCCAAATATCCCCACGACCGGCGCCAGCAGCCGCGATCGCCATCTCTTTCTCAATCACCGATCAGCAGTCAGGTTGTCGAAATCCGGCTTGCTTGTATCCCACCGAGCCGGCGCGTTTAGTGTTTGACAGTTATGGTATCTGCATGTATATAGTACCGCAATACCTCGTTACCCCACAATATCTTGTGCTTGCCACTCTCCAGGGAGAAATCACTCATGGTTGACCTGTCCCGTGAGTATATCCGTGACCACCTGGCGGATTCCGCCGTCATTTTCAAGCGGGGGATTCGCCTCTATGAACACGGATCCTTCATTTTGAAACAAGCCGATATGGATAACGGCCGGTTCGCCTATGAAATGGATGGAAACTACGGGGATTATACTATCGAGGTTCAACTTGCCGGCGACACGGTGGAGACGTCGTGTGACTGCCCCTACCCCGGCCGCGGCTGCAAGCATACGGTGGCGGCGCTGCTCAATACCCGCGATGTGGTCCAGCGCTGGCGGCAGGAGTCCACCGGCAGTGCCGAACCGGTCGAGGAGCCGTATCTGACACCCGCGGAAATCAGACAGCAGGCCCTCGACGACCGCAAACGCCGTGCCCGCACTGAAGCCTTCACAGTGACAGAAGGCGACATGCTCAAGGGCGAGCACCTGCTGGAAACGACCACCGGGCGGCAATATGTCGTCACCCTGCATGATCCGGCCAATGGACAGGGCCACTGCACCTGCCCGGATTTTCTGACCAACCGTCTGGGAACCTGCAAGCACTTGCTCTTTCTCGTCGATTACCTGAAAAAAAAACGCGGCTATAAAAATCGCCTGACCCGCGAACGGTTCCCCTTCGTGGATATCTTCTGGGACTCGGTCGACAATCGCCCGCGGGTGTTTTCGGAACTTCCCCCGCGCAGGATAAAAAATCTGACCGGCCTTCTATCCGGGTGCTTCAACCCGGATGGCACATTTGCCGGCAAGGAACTCTCGGCGCTCCTGCCGTTGCTCAAAGGATTGAACGGCAACAAGCGCATCCGCATGCAGGAAACGGTAATAGACCACCTGGACGGATTTCTCCAGGAACAGCAGATGGCCGAGCTGGCCGCCCGCGTCACGCCTCCGGCCCCCAAAGTGAAAACCCGCCTCTATCCCTACCAGGAAGCCGGCATTGAATTCGGCCTGTTTAAAAAGGCTGCGCTCATCGGCGACGAAATGGGACTCGGCAAAACCCTGCAGGCGATCGCGCTGGCCATTCTAAAAAAGGACATATTCGGCTTTAAAAATGTCCTGGTGATCACGCCGGCATCGCTGAAGGAACAGTGGAAGCGGGAGATCGAGCGCTTCACCGATGAAAAAGCCCTGATCATCGCCGGCACGCCCTTCCAGCGCCGGATCCTCTACGCGAATAAGGAGACTTACTTCAAAATCACCAATTATGAAGCGGTTCTCAGGGATGTCACGGTCATCTCGGGTTTCAAACCGGACCTGATCATCCTGGATGAAGCCCAGCGCATCAAGAATTTCTCCACCAAAACCGCCGATGCGGTCAAACGGATCCCCAGAAGCCACGCCCTCGTGCTCACGGGAACCCCACTGGAAAACAAACTCGAAGACGTCTACTCCATCGTTCAGTTCCTCGATCCCGGCCTGCTGTCTCCATTGTGGCGCTTTGCGGCCGACCATTTTATGCTCAGCCGTCACAAAAAGGGCAAAATTCTGGGCTATCGCAATCTGGAACGGCTCAACGCGCAGCTCAAATCCCTCGTGATCCGCCGTCGCAAGGAGGAAGTGCTGACCGATCTTCCGGACGAAGTCGTGAATAACTACTATATCGACCTGCACGACAAACAGCTCAAAATCCACAACGGGTACCTGCAAGCCCTGCTCCCGCTGATAGACAAGAAGTTTCTGACCCCCATGGATCTGCGGCGTATTCAGGAACTTTTGCTGCGGATGCGGATGGTCTGCAACTCCACCTACCTGATCGATCGCAAGACTCACATATCGCCCAAACTCAAGGAACTGGAGGGCGTCGTCGATGAACTGGTGGTGCAGAACAAGCGCAAGATGGTGATCTTCAGCGAGTGGACCACGATGACCTTTCTGATCGCCCGTCACCTTTCCGAGGCCGGAATTCCCTTCGTGGAACTGTCCGGCAAGATACCGGTCAAAAAACGGCAGGCCTTGATCGATGAATTCACCCACAACCCGGAGTGCAAGGTCTTTTTGTCGACCGATGCCGGCGGCACGGGTCTCAACCTGCAGGCGGCCGATTGCGTGGTCAATTTCGAGCTGCCCTGGAGCCCCGCCCGGCTCAACCAACGCATCGGCCGGGTCAATCGCATCGGCCAGAAGAGCCGCTGCGTCAATGTGGTCAACCTGATTTCCAAGAACAGCATCGAGGAAAAAATCCTGGCCGGCATCCAGCTAAAAACAGACCTGTTCAACGGCGTTTTCAACGACGGTCCGGACGTGGTCGAATTTTCGCATGAAAAACGCACCGAACTGCTGAACCGGCTGCGGGAAATGATGGGCGAGGAACCCGTTCTGCCACCACGGGACACCCGGCCTTCAGAGGAAATCCAGGAAGACACCCCCCATTTTCTGAATCCGAAAGTGCTGAATCAACCCGATGGCCCAGTGGACTTTACCGGCGAAGAACAGACCGACGAGGCGCCCGATGCGCCGCAGCTCGCCGCAACCGGCCGGCCGGGTGCCGACGAGCGCCCTGACAGTGACTCCGCCGGCATCCTGGCCGAACAGCCGCCGGAAAAAATCGAGGCCGTCCTCAATTCGGGCATGCAGTTTATCGGCGGCCTGCTCGAAATGGCGACCGGACAGAAATTGGCGGCCAGCGACGCGGACGGCCGTCTGGTAAGGATCGACAAGGCCACCGGGGAAGTGACCCTCAAATTCAAGCTACCGGGATTTTAGGACAAATCACGGCGTGACTCTGAATCGCTCAACACGTTCTATTTCCATTCTTAAGCACCAGAGGTTGATATCACCACTCATCGTCCTCATCATCGTCCGAGCCTTCGGCCCAGTCATCACCAGCCATGGCCATTGCCTCGTGGACAGCATCAACGATATCCTCGTCTTCCGAGTTCAAAAGGTCGTAGAGAACCGTTAAGGTCTCATCCGGCCGAATACCGGCCGTCGCTTCAATGGCGGCCAGCAGCAGGCGTTTATCGGCTTTTTTTGACGTGATAATTTTAGTGATGTGTGGCCAGGCCGCGTCCACCTCGAAGTTGCCCGCCGCACAAACCGCTTCATAGCGGATGTCCTCATTTTTGCTGGTCAGCGACTCGAGAATGGCGTCATCGAAGCCCCGCACAAAGCGCATGCAAAAGACCGCCGTGAGTTTCCAGTCCGGATCGGCGCTGGAATACGCCTCCCGGATGGCCGTCTCGTGCCAGTCTTGCGGGGCGCGCACGGCGGCCTCGAGAACCCGCCGCCGCACATTCTTTGGCGTAGCGGCATCCAGATAAATATTGTGCAGCGTTTCCTGAACTTTGCGGAACGTCTTTTCGGAAATCGGCACGGCAGACGGATCATCGAAAGTATCGGCCTCCTCCACCCATTCGGTATCCGCATATTCCAAAGCCGGTCCCAGCGAGATCGCTGCCCGTCCGCGCAGATCATCGGCTTCCGCGCCATTTCCCAGAACCGACAGCAAAACATCCACCAATTCATCGTTGACAATGACGGAATCGCCGGCAAGTGTGGCCGCCAGGATTCGGTCGGATGTATCGGCCCCATCATCCCGGAGCACACCGAGAATCAACTTGTCGGCGTTCTTAGGCCATTCCCAGGGCACTATGTCATAAAGCGATTTAAGGTCCATTTTTGTCTCCTTTTCGTTGCTGCTGATCCCCATCGAATGCCTTTTGTATTATGAACACAATCGATTCGTAAATACTTTTTCCTTGACAATCCGCCGATCCTTAACTATTTATTCCAACTCAAATTAAGAGGTTGAAATATTCCCCGGTAGCTCAATTGGCAGAGCGGGTGACTGTTAATCACTAGGTCGTAGGTTCAAGTCCTACCCGGGGAGCCAAAAAAGACAAAGGCCGCTAATACCGGCCTTTTTTATTATGAAACACTGTGCCTACATCCTCCAAAGCCAAACCGCCGGCCGCTATTACTGCGGCCAAACCGACGATATCGAAAAACGCCTCATCCAGCATAACGACCCTGAAAATACCTTCACACGGATTCTCCGATTCTCCATTCCTTTTTCGGACGCGGTTAACGCCTGCCATCGTCAACTC
>JBAPSB010000032.1:0-21990 GCA_049281435.1 Desulfobacterales bacterium | reverse complement strand
TGCTTCTGGAGGCACGCGGCGAGGACAACCCGGCCCTGGTGCGCGCCATGGCCGGCCTGGCCTACGGCTGCGGCGGCGGTCACGCCACCTGCGGCACGCTGACCGGGGGCTGCTGCGCGCTGGCCCTTTATGCCGGCAAGGGGCAGGACGGGGAAGATAGCTCCGAGCGGCTGATTTTGATGCTGCAGGAGTTGTCCGACTGGTTCGAGGAGCGGGTGGGAGGGCCCCACGGCGGGATTTCCTGCGAAACCATCGTTGGAGAGGAAGGCCCGGCCGCCGCCCGCCAGCGCTGCGGCGCGATCGTGGCGGACACCTATGCCAAAGTGCTGGAGATCCTGGCCGCCAACGGTTTCGATCCCTCCGGCGCCTGATCGGAGTGCCAGCATGGCCCGCGAGACCACTGAAAGCCTTTGCCCGGTCTGTCTGAGGCGCATCCCAGCCGAGCGGGTCGATCACGACGGGCAGGTGCTGCTGGAAAAAACCTGCCCCGATCACGGAGAATTCAAAACGGTCATCTGGAACGGCCCCCCGCATCTGAAAGAATGGCGGCGCCCCAAGACCCCGGCGCCCGTTCAGCCGGGGCGCAAGGAGACCTCGCACGGCTGCCCCTTCGACTGCGGACTCTGCCGCGAGCACCGCCAGCGCTCCTGCACGGTGCTGCTGGAGGTGACCCGCCGCTGCAACCTGCGCTGCCCGGTCTGCTTTGCCGACGCCCGGCCGGACGCGGACCGCGACCCTGGTCTCGACGAGATCCGTGACTGGTATCGCATCGCACGGAAGATGGCCCCCGGCAGCAATATTCAGCTCTCCGGCGGTGAGCCCACGCTGCGCGACGACCTGCCCGACATCGTCGCCGAGGGCCGCGCGTGCGGCTTTGGCTTCATTCAGCTGAACACCAACGGCATCCGGCTGGCAAACGACGCCGGGTACGTGAAGGCCTTGAAGGACGCCGGCCTCGCCAGCGTCTTTCTGCAGTTCGACGGCACCGACGATGCGGTGCACCTCGAATTGCGCGGCCGGGCGCTGACGGACGTGAAACGCCGGGCGATCGCGGCCTGCGCCGCCTGCGGCATCGGCGTCGTGCTAGTGCCCACGCTGGTTCCCGGTGTGAATACCGATCAGATCGGAGCGCTCCTGCGGTTGGCCATCGACCTGTCGCCGGCCGTGCGGGGGGTGCACTTCCAGCCCGTCAGCTACTTCGGGCGCTGCCCGCCGCCGGCAAACAACGGCGCCCGGCTCACGTTGCCGGAGCTGATGCGCGCGCTCGAACACCAGGGTGCCGGCATGATCAGGGCGGCGGACTTCCATCCGCCCGGCTGCGAAAACGCCTGGTGCTCGTTTCACGCCGAGTACCTCACCCTGCCGGGCGGCGGGCTCCGCCGACTCGGGCCGCCCGCATCAAAATCTCACTTCTGCCCGTCCGTTCCGGCCGCCGAGGGCGCGCGGCGCGCCATCGCCCACGTGGCCCGGCAGTGGGCGGGCACCAATGACTGCACTGCGGAACCCGGACCGTCCTCTACCGCTACCCCCGGCGGCGGTAAGGATTCATTGGATGGCGAGAGGATGCGGCTGGATGATTTTCTCGATCGGGCGCGCGCGCACACGTTTTCGGTCTCCGCCATGGCCTTTCAGGACGCCTGGACCATCGACCTGGAGCGGCTGCGCGACTGTTGCATCCACGTGCTGGACCCGCGTTACGGCCTGGTTCCCTTTTGCGCCTACAACCTGACCGCCCGTGATGGAAAGGCCTTTTACCGCTGATGGCGCCCCCTGCCCTCAGCCCCCTGGACGGCTGGATCGCACGCCGCATCGGACTTGGTGCCGGAGCCGGCTTGACGCGCGCGGCCCTGGGGCAGTATCAGCTGGACCGGCTTCGTCACAGCCTGGCGCAGGCCGCCCGGTCCAGTCCCTTCTACCGCCGCCTGTTTTCCGGAGCCTCCGGGCTCGACGCCGTCGATTTCAAGGCATTTGCGGCCCTGCCCTTTACGACGGCCGCCGATCTGGCGCGCGATCCGCTCGCCTTTCTGTGCGTTTCCCAATCGGAAGTGGCCCGGGTGGTGACGCTTTGTTCCTCGGGCACCAGCGGTCAACCGAAGCGCGTGTTTTTCGACGCGGCCGACCTGGAGCGGACCGTCGATTTTTTTCACCACGGCATGTCCACCTTCGTGCGGGCCGGCCAGCGCGTGCTCATCCTGCTGCCCGGAAGGGCGCCGGGCAGCGTGGGCGACCTGCTGGTCGAGGGGCTCGCGCGCCTGGGCGCAACCGGATTCGTTCACGGCCCGCTGCGGGACCCCGCGGCCGCCATCGACGAGATCCTTGCCAGGCGCGCCGATTCTCTGGTAGGGATACCGGTGCAGGTCCTGACCCTGGTCCGCCACGTCGAAGGCGCCCGCATCCCCCGCGGCACCATCCGCAGCGTGCTCTTGAGCACCGATTACGTGCCCGCCGCCCTGGCCGAGGAGATCGAGCGCACCTGGGGCTGCCGGGTCTATCAGCACTACGGCATGACCGAGATGGGCTACGGCGGCGGGGTGGAGTGCGACGCGCGCGACGGCTACCACCTGCGCGAGACCGACCTGCTGGTCGAGATCATCGACCCGGCGACCGGCCAAATACTGCCGGATGGCGTTTCAGGAGAGGTGGTCGTCACCACCCTCATCCGCCGCGCCATGCCCCTGATCCGCTACCGCACCGGCGATGCGGCCCGGTTTCTGACCGGCGATTGTACCTGCGGCAGCGCCCTGCGCCGGCTGGGCAAAATCGCGGGGCGCCTGGCCGACGGGGTGGCGCTGGATCCCGCGATCCGGCTTCGCATGGCCGACCTGGACGAGGCGATCTTCGCTGTTCCCGGCGTCCTCGATTTTCAGGCGGAGCTGACCACGACAGACGGTGCGAGCCGGCTCGGCCTCACGATCCACTGCGACACCGGCCGGTTTCCGGACGCAGCGGTCGCGGTGCGCGCGGCCCTGGTGCACGTACCTGCGGTTCGCGGCGCCGTCGCCCGCGGGCGTCTCGACATCGGCAGCATCCGGATGCGCCCCGCGGGCTGGTTCACGACGGGAGCCGCCAAACGGCGGCTCATCGACCGCAGACAGGAGATATCGATCACATGAATCCGATTCCGGAGATGGCCGCGCGACTTCTGGGCGCTGGCCAGGGCTTCGTCCTGGCCACCATCATCAGCCGCCACGGGTCGGCCCCCCGCACGGCCGGCACCCGCATGATCATCGCGCAGGACGGCCGGCCCATGGGCACCATCGGCGGCGGCCTGTTCGAAGCACAGGTGATCCAAAAAGCGGCCGAGGTGCTCGCCGCCCGGCACCCCATGGTGCTTTCCTTCGACATGACGCATGCCGAAGCGGCCGCCACGGACATGATCTGCGGCGGACGGGTGGAAGTACTCCTGGAGGTCATCGATCCCGAGAGCCCGGCGGCGGCCGTGGTCAACTGCTGGCGGGCGGTGCAGTCGGCGCCGGAGCCCCATTTCTTTCTGACCATTCTTTGCTTCACCGGCGAAACCCTGGCGAGCAGCGACCATTGCCTGATCGGAAACCGGCGCGTGGTCTGCGGCAATCCGCCGCCGACCGTCATGAACTTCATCCAGGACCCGCGTGACGGCGGCGCCCTGCAAACCACCTCTCTCGGGGAATACCTGGTCATCAGCGAACCGGTCGCACCGCCGCAGACCGTTTTTTTGTTCGGGGCCGGCCACGTCGCCCAGCCCACGGCCCGGCTCGCGGCCCTGGTCGGTTTTCGCGTGTGGGTAACCGACGACCGGGCGGAATTCGCCAACGCCGAGCGCTTTCCCGCGGCACAAGAGATCCGGGTGGCCGCCGATTTCGATACCGCCTTTGACGGTCTTTCAATCGACCCCGGCGCTTACATCGTCATCGTGACCCGCGGGCACCTGCACGACCAGACGGTGCTGAGGCAGGCGCTGCGCACGCCCGCGGCTTACATCGGGATGATCGGCAGCCGGCGCAAGCGCGATAAGATCTATGGCGCGCTGCGGCGACAGGGCGTCACCGAGGCCGACCTGAAACGGGTGCACTCCCCCATCGGGCTTGACATCGGCGCGGAGACCCCGGCCGAGATCGGCTTGAGCATCGTCGCCGAACTGGTCCGGGTTCGCGCGCGGAAAAGAGGCTCGTGAAACCCGAAGGCGCCGCGGCCCTCATTCTGGCGGCCGGGTTTTCGCAGCGCATGGGCGACTTCAAGCCCCTGCTCGATCTCGGCGGGCTGACGGTCGTAGAACGCGTCATCCGGCTGTTTCGGTCCACCGGCGTACAGTGCGTGCTGGTGGTGGTCGGCCACCGCGCCCAAGAGGTGATTCCCCTGATCGAAACATGCGGTGCACGTGCCATCTCAAACACGCAGTATGAAAAGGGCATGTTCTCCTCGGTCGCGGTCGGCGTAGCCGCTTTGGATGAGAAAACCCGTGCCTTTTTCGTCCTGCCGGTCGACATTCCGCTCGTCCGGCCCGCCACCGTGCGCGACCTCCTGGCAGCCTTTCCCGCCGGAGACGCCGCGATCTGCCACCCCACCTTCGGCGGCCGCCGCGGTCACCCGCCGCTCATCGGATGCCGTCACAAAGAAGCTATCCTGAAATGGGGGGCGCCGGGGGGCCTGGGGACCCTGCTCGGCCGCCTGGAGCGACACGCCCTGGAGGTGGCCGTCATCGACAAGTTCATCCACCAGGACCTGGACCGGCCCGAAGATTACCGGCGCATGGTCGAACGGTTTAAGCGCCGTGACGTCTTGTCCCCGACCGAATGCGCGGGGCTGTTAAACGACCGGCTGAAAGTCTTGCCGGCCGTGGCCGCGCACGGCCGCGCCGTGGCCGAAATGGCCCTTCGCATGGGCCGGGCTCTCAACGCCGCGGGCTTTCCCCTGAATCTCGATCTGATTTACGCCGCCGCACTCGTGCACGATATGGCCCGCGGCGCGCCCGAGCATGCCCGCCGCGGCGCGCAGCTGCTCCGCGAGCTGGACATGCCGCAAATGGCCGATATCGTTGCCACCCACATGGATCTGACCGTCGTGGAAGAGGACCCGATCCGCGAGGCGGAAGTGGTCTTCCTGGCGGACAAGCTGATCGCCGAGGACCGCTTCGTCGGCATCGAGGCGCGCTACGGATCGCGATTGGCCGCCCATGGCGCGGATGACGGTGTTCAGACGGCCATCCGTGCCAAGCTGGCATCGGCCCTGCGCTCCGCGGCGCGGGTCGAGCGCGCCGCCGGCCGGTCGCCGGAAAGCCTGTGGCATCCCGCACCTTCTTTTCTTCCGAATCCGTAGTGTCCCACACAACCACATCATCGCGCATGTCAGGGACGGCCGGCTGATCAGCACGGAGGGCGACCCCGATTACCCCATCAACGAGGGGGCGCTGTGCGCCAAGGGCGCCGCCATGCTCAGCATGACGCGCAACGAGCACCGGTTGATGAAGCCGCTCTACCGGGCCCCCGGCAGCGACCGGTGGCAGGAGCAGAGCTGGGAATGGACGCTCGAGTAGATCGCCCAGCGCGTCAAGCAGACCCGCGACAAAGACCTGATCCTGAAAAACGACAAGGGCCAGACGGTCAACCGGCTCGAATCCATGTTTTTCATCGGCACCTCGCACGCCGACAACGAAGAGTGCGCGGCCGCGCACCAGATGGCGCGCGGCCTGGGGGTGGTTCACCTCGATCATCAGGCCCGTACCTGACACAGCCCCACTGTTGCGGCTCTGGCAGAGTCGTTCGGTCGCGGGGCAATGACCAATCACTGGATCGACTTTAAAAACGCCGATGCGTTTCTGATCATGGGCAGCAATGCCGCCGAGCACCACCCGATCTCTTTCAAGTGGGTGCTGCGGGCCAAGGATAAAGGCGCGGTCGTCATCCACGTGGATCCCAAATTCTCACGCACCTCGGCCCGCTCCAGCTTCCACGTCCCGCTACGTTCCGGGACCGATATCGCCTTTCTGGGCGGGATGATCAAATACATCATCGACACCAATTCGTACTTCAAGGACTATGTCGTGGAGTACACCAATGCCGCGTTTATCGTTAACAAGGATTTTGGGTTCAAAGACGGTCTTTTCAGCGGCTACAACCCCAAGACGCGTCAGTATGACAAGGCCTCGTGGTCCTTCGAGACGGACGACACCGGTCAACCCCGGCGCGACAAGACCCTCCAGGACCCCCGCTGCGTGTACCAGCTCCTGAAGAAACACTACGCCCGGTATACCCCGGAGAAAGTCGCCGCCATTACCGGCGTTTCCAAGGAGAACCTGCTCAAAGTCTACCAGGCCTACGGCACCACGGGCGCGGCCGACAAGGCCGGCACGGTCATGTATGCCCTGGGCTGGACCCAGCATACCGTGGGCGTGCAGAACATCCGCGCAGCCTGCATGATCCAGCTGCTGCTGGGCAACATCGGCATTCCCGGCGGCGGCATCAACGCCCTGCGCGGGGAGCCCAACGTTCAGGGC
Source organism: Desulfobacterales bacterium (assembly GCA_049281435.1). Taxonomy (GTDB): domain Bacteria; phylum Desulfobacterota; class Desulfobacteria; order Desulfobacterales; family SG8-13; genus JARFQH01. Next base: position 15,518 of record JBAPSB010000032.1, on the reverse strand, counting down.
TCGACCGACCACTGCCTCCTTTACCACATCATACCGGGATACAACCCCGTGCCCATCGCCGACTGGCAGAGCCTGGCCGACTACCAGCAGGCCAACACGCCGGTCACCAAGGACCCCAAAAGCGCCAACTGGTGGCAGAACCGGCCCAAGTACGTGGTAAGCCTGCGCAAGGGATGGTACGGCGACAACGCCGACAAGGAAAACGATTTCTGTTACGGCCTGCTGCCCAAGGTCGAAAAGGGCGTGGATTACTCCTACATGTATCTCTTCGACCGCATGTTCCAGGACAAAATGAAAGGCGGGTTTGTCATCGGCCTCAACCCGATGAACTCCCTGGCCAACACCCACAAGGCCCGAGCGGCCATGGACAAGCTGGACTGGGTCGTGGTCTCGGAACTGCATCATTCCGAGACGACCGACAACTGGCGCCGGCCCGGGGTCGACCCGAAAACCGTCCAGACCGAGTATTTCCTGCTGCCGTCCGCGCACCGCATCGAAAAAGAGGGTACGATAACCAACAGCGGCCGCTGGGCGCTCTGGCACAACAAAGCCATCGAGCCTGCGGGCGAGGCCAAGACCTTCGGCTTCATGATCGTGGGTCTGATGAACACGCTGCGCGAAAAATACCGCCGCGAGGGCGGGGTGTTGCCCGAAGCCCTGCTCAATCTCGACTGGCCCGCGGTGTATGACGCCGAGGAGTGGACCCGCCGGATCAACGGGTATTTCCTGGCCGATGCCAAGGTCGGGGACAAGCAGTACACCAAGGGTCAGCTCGTGCCGACCTTCGGCGCTGGCCGCGGACGGTTCCACCTCCAGCCTGAACTGGCTCTATGCCGGGAGCTTCACCGAAGAAGACGGCAACAAGACCAAGCGCCGGGACCCCAAGCAGACCCCCATGCAGGAAAAGATCGGCCTGTATCCCAACTGGGCCTGGTGCTGGCCGGTCAACCGCCGCATCATCTACAACCGCGCCTCGGTGGACCCGTCCGGCAAACCCTGGAACCCGGACAAGGCCCTGATCGCCCGGGAAAACGGCAAGTGGGTCGGAGACGTTCCCGACGGCCCCTGGCCGCCGATGGCCGATGAAAAAGGCAAGCACCCGTTCATCATGCAGGTGCACGGCAGCGGAGCGATCTTCGGCCCGGGCCGCGTCGACGGCCCCTTCCCCGAGCACTACGAGCCGGTGGAAACGCCGGTCGCCGCGCACCCTTTTTCCAAGCAGCTCAGCAGCCCGGTGTACAAATCCGTGACCAGCAGTCTGGACAAGCTGGCCAAGCCGGCCGATCCAGCCTACCCCATCGTGCTGACCACTTACAGCCTCACCGAACACTGGTGCGGGGGCGCTGAAACGCGCAATGTCCCCAACCTGCTGGAATCCGAACCCCAGCTCTACGTGGAGATGAGTCCGGAGTTGGCCAAAACCAGGGGCATAAAAAACGGGGACGGTGTAATTGTAAAAAGCATTCGCGGCGCGGTCGAGGCCATCGCCATGGTCACGGTGCGCATCCGCCCGTTCAAGGTCCAGGGCCAGACCGTGCACCTGGTCGGCATGCCCTTTTGCTACGGCTGGACTACGCCGAAGTGCGGCGATTCGACCAACCGGCTGACCCCCTCGGTGGCCGATCCCAACACGACGATCTACGAACTCAAGGCTTGTCTGGTCGACGTCCGCAAGGCCGGCAAGCTGACCGAGATCGCCTGATAGAAAGTCGGGCGGGCCGGACCCGCCCGTTCAACCAAAGGAGGAATTGCCATGCCCAAGGCATTTTTCATCGATACCTCACGCTGCACCGCCTGCCGCGGCTGTCAGCTCGCCTGCAAGGAATGGTATGAGCTGCCGGCCAACCCGACCAAGCAAAGGGGCAGCCACCAGAATCCGCCGGACCTCAACCCCAACAACTACAAAGTTGTCCGTTTCAGTGAACACCTGGAAAATGGAACCGTCCGCTGGAACTTTTTCCCGGACCAATGCCGGCACTGCCTCGAACCGCCATGCAAATATGAGGCCGATAAACTGGTACCCGAGGCCGTCATCCAAGACCCGGACACCGGCGCGGTCGTCTACACCGATAAAACCAGGGAAATTTCGGACGCCGGATTCGAAGACGTGCGCGCGGCCTGCCCGTACGACATCCCCCGGCGTGACATGTCAACCGGACCCATCGTCAAGTGCACCATGTGTCACGAACGCGTGGCACGCGGCCTGCTTCCGGCCTGCGTCAAAGCCTGTCCGACCGGCACCATGAACTTCGGCGAACGGCAGGACATGCTGGAGTTGGCCCGGCGGCGCCTAGACATCGTCCGCAAACAGTATCCCCAGGCCCAGCTGGCCGACCCCGATGCCGTCAGCGTGATCTATCTTCTCACCGATGCCCCGGCAAACTACCACAAAAACGCCTTGGCCCAGGTCGATACCGGCCTGGACCGCAAGATGTTTCTGGCCAAGCTGTGCGCGCCGCTGCAAAGAGGCATGGAGGCCATCCTGAAGCTGTAAGGCTGGGCAAATAATTAAAGCTATACATTAACTTTCGCGCCCGAAAGGCCAGCTGACCACGCTGGCCTTCCGACGACAACAGTCTTCTGGAACCGCCGGCTTCAGGCGGTTCCGGGATCACGCTTCTTGGAGTCAACCGATGGAGTCTACGGATCCGGTCACAGCCGATGTCGAGCAGGGCATTCAGCGCCTGGTCAAGGCGACGATGGCCAAACGCCCCGCGCTGGAAAGCCTCGTCAAGCCCTTTGCCGAGCTGTTTATCGAAAAATCCCGCGTGGCCCGCACGCTGAAGAAAGAAGCGGATAGAGACGCTTCGGACTTAAGTGCCTCCCGGCGGCTTTCCGATGGGGTCCCGCTTCTGGCCGGCGTTGCACTCGATTCTCTGGCGCCTGCGCTGGACCATGCTTTCGGCGCATTGGTGCCCGTCTTGAATAGGCTGTTTCCGGCGTTCACCGCTGACCTCGAGCGCATAAATTCCGCTCACCACGACGCGTCTCTAAACCTGGTGGCACTGGCCGGGGCTTGCCTCGAGAGCAGTTTCACCGGCTCCAGTAAGTCAATCAATGCTTCGGAAACGCCCATCGACCCGTCCGGCCTCGGGTTTGTGGTCAACCTGGTCCTGTCGGCGGTGCTCCAGTCGCTGGCGCCCTCGCTGGCACAAAGGATTAAAGATGGCAACTGGCAGCGCGGCTATTGCCCCATCTGCGGCTCGCTGCCGTCGCTCAGCTACCTTTCGAAACCCGCAGCCGAAAACGCGGGGTTTCTGGTGGGCGGCGGCGGCCGGCGGTATTTGCACTGCGCCGTGTGCGGGCATAACTGGCGTGTCAGCCGCACCCTCTGCGCCGCCTGCGAGCGGGAACTGACCGATCAGAAAATGTACCTGCGCGTGCAGGATGACGCCGGTGAGCGGGTCGATGTCTGTCACCACTGCCACCATTACCTTCCGTGCATCGATCTGCGGGAAACCGGGGTTTTTCCCCATCTCGATACGGCCGCAGTCGGCCTGGCCCACCTGGACATGCTGGCCCAGGACAAAGGGTATGCCCCCATGTTCCGGACGCCGTGGAACACATTCAAACCGCCCGCACCGGTGCAACCGGCTCAATAACGGAACCGGCCGCAAGTCCGATGGATTGGCGGCCGGCAGAACCTTTCCGTCCCGGTGGTCGTACCCGGCCGCATGCCCCTTTTCAGCCATTTGAGAATTTGCCGCTCTTTATCGGCTTGAAACCGGTTGACATCGCCGGCATGTGCGTTTAATTATGAGATATTTCCCATAAACCTGCCGCACGCGTAAAAAGGATCCACTTTACCGATCCGGCATTCGACGGCGGACACCGAAAGGGGGTTGACTGATGAGACAGCACGTCATTTTTACGGGCAGCATGCCGGCTGCGGCGACTCTTGTCGCACTTTTCCTGCTGGCTGCGGCGATTCTTCCGGCCGGAGCCGCCGAGAAGGTCATCATATTCCATGCCGGCAGCCTGACAGTGCCGCTGGCCGAAATAGAGAAACGTTTCGAGGCCGCCAACCCGGGCATCGACGTCCTGCGCGAGGGCGGCGGCAGCACCAAAATGGCGCGCCTGATATCGGAAGTCGACAAGCCCGCAGACATCATGGCCTCAGCCGATTACAAGGTCATCGACAAGACCCTGATCCCGCAAAAGGCGAACTGGAACATCCGCTTCGCCACCAACCAGATGGTGCTGTGCTACACGGCCCAGAGCCGCTATGCCGCCGAGGTGAATGCCGAAAACTGGTTCGACATCCTGACCCGCAAGGATGTCGTCTGGGGCCATTCCGACCCCAATCTCGATCCGGCGGGATACCGCAGCCTGATGGTCCTGCAACTGGCCGAGAAGTTCCACCGCCAACCGGGCCTGAACGAGCGTCTGCTGGCCAACCGACCGGCGAAAAATATCCGCCCGAAATCCGTCGAACTGGTCTCCCTGCTTAAAACCGGCAACATGGATTACGCCTGGGAGTATCTGTCGGTGGCCGTGCAGCACGACCTCAAATACGTCAAGCTCGACGATCACATCAACCTGGGCAACTACCAGTTCGATGAGTTCTATCAGCTGGCCGCCGTCGACGTCAGCGGAGAAAAACCGGGCACCACCATCACCCGCACGGGCCAGTCGATCACTTACGGCATCACCCTGGTTAAAAATGCGCCGAATCATGCGGCAGCGGTCAAGTTTCTCGAATTCATGCTGGCGCCCGACGGCGGGTTGAAAGTGTTGGCAGAAATGGGCCAGCCGCCGTTTACTCCGGCGCGGGTCTCATCGGTCCAGGTCAAGGAGAGCTTGCCCGGCAACCTGCCGCAGCTGGTAGAAGTCAAGAACTGACAACCGCTTGAAGCGGCCTGCAACGGGTGGTCATGAGTATCGCGTATTTGCGGTCCTCGGCAGCCGCCTTTACTATACTGGTCGGGTTGCAATAACGGCCAGCAGTCATTATCGAAAATGTTAATATTGCCTGGAAAGACATTCTCAAGGACCGGGCCCTTTTTCTGCTTGGCGGCCTTCAGCGGCACGGTGATCGTCGCCTTCATCCTGCTGCCCCTGATTGAAATGGTGACCCAGCCATCGCTGGCGTCGCTGGGCGAGGCGGCCGCCGACCGGGACGTGATATCCTCCATCTGGCTGAGCATCTATACTTCCGGAACGGCCGCCTTGATTTCCCTGGTGTTCGGCACTCCGTTTGCCTATCTTCTCGCCCGCCGTGATTTTGCCGGAAAAAAATTCCTGGAAAGCGTCATCGACCTGCCGATCATGATCCCGCACCCGGTGGTCGGCATCGCGATATTGAGCATCGCCGGCCGGAATCACTGGCTGGGAAGCCTTATGCAGCAGGTCGGCATCCAGATCATGGGCACCGTCACGGGCCTGGTCACGGTCCTGACCTTCGTGGGTCTGCCGTTTTACATCAACACCGCCAAAGCCGGTTTCGAAGCGATCCCGGAGCGGCTTGAAAACGTGTCCCGCAGCCTGGGGGCGACGGCGGCCGGCACCTTTTTCCGTGTCACCCTGCCCCTGGGCTGGCGCAGCATGGTGGTCGGCATGATCATGTGCACGGCGCGCGCGGTGAGTGAATTCGGCGCGGTCGTCATCGTGGCCTACCACCCCATGGTGGCACCCGTGATGATTTACGAGCGCTTTACCGCTTACGGCCTGAAGTACTCGCAGCCCGTGGCGTTTTGGCTCATTCTCGTGTGCCTGCTGTTGTTCCTGCTGCTCAGACTATTCTCGATGCCGCCCAAGAAAACCGCATGATACGACTCCATGATTTGAACGTTCGGTTCAGCGGGTTCGCGCTGCACGACATCTGCCTGAGGGTGGGAAAGGGGGAATTCTTCGCCCTGCTCGGTCCGACCGGCGCCGGAAAAACCGTCATCCTCGAATCAATTGCCGGCCTGGTGCGGCCGTCCGGCGGCCGCATTCTGATCGACGGCCGCGAGGTGACTCAGCTGCCGCCGGAAAAACGGGGAGTGGGTATCGTTTACCAGGACCACGCACTTTTTCCCCATTTGAGTGTTCGCGAAAACATCGTCTTCGGCCTTCGCTATCACCGCAAACCGGGGTCCGCCGCGCACCCCCCCATCGAACCGCTGGCCGGCCGCCTCGGGCTGACCCACCTGCTCGGCCGCTCGATCGAGAATCTGAGCGGCGGCGAGAAACAGCGCGTCGCCCTGGCGCGGGCCCTGGCCGTCGACCCCGCGGTCCTGCTGCTCGACGAACCGCTGTCCGCCCTGGATCCCAATTTCCGTGAAGATATCCGCCGGCTTCTCAAAGACCTGCACCGCGAAACCGGCATCTCGGTCTTGATGGTGACCCACGATTTTTCCGAAGCCCATTTTCTGGCCCGGCGCGCCGCGGTTTTGAATGCCGGCCGCATCGAGCAGGTGGGAAGGGTCACCGACATCTTCCAACGGCCGGCCACGCCCTTCGTGGCGGAGTTCGTCGGCATGAAGAATATCTTTCCGGCCGCACTGGAAGACGGATGGGCCAGGGTCGGAAAACTGTCTTTTCAGACCAAGGCGCCCCACAGCGGACAAACCCGCATCGCCATCCGGCCCGAACATATCCGGCTTTTTGTCGCGCCGCCCGAAAGCCCTCCAACCAATTGCAAGGAGGCCGTCATATCCCGAATCGACAATCAGGGGGTGTATTCCGACGTGTTTGTAACGGCGTCTGCAGTCCGGTTCGAATCCTATCTTCCCACCAGTCAGGTGCACCGCATGAACCTCGCGCCCGGGCAACGTATTTTCATGGATGTGGCGTCCGAGGACATCCATCTCATCTGAAGCTCGCCAACCTTCTGGAAGCATTGTTTTATTTTACAGAGGATGACTCTGAACCAACGGATTCCGTTGTCAAGAAGGCCGCGAAAAAGTTATGGTATAATCTTTCGAACCAAAGAAGAGCACGGCCGAAGCCAAAGGTTGGGCCACCCGGTGTCACCGACGATGATCTCCTGTACTTACAAATAGATTTGAGGATATTTTTTTTTGATGGGGTCCAATCCGGATAGGATCCAACGAGATTCCGAAAAGACAAACGTCTTACGCCTGCAACCCTCCATACCGGGCCCGGACGCGCTGAAATCCATTGCGCCCGACGTGATCCAGGCAATTCGGCAGACGTTGATCGACCAGGAAACCGCTTATCAACATGACGCCGCCGGGGAGATATTTTCCAGCCTTTGGGCCCACAGCGCCAGGGTCGGCCGCATCGCCTGCCACATCGCCCGAGCCGAGAGATGCGAGGCCGAGCCGGCCCTGCTCGCGGGCCTGCTGCACGACACCGGAAAATTTGCCCACGGGGTCTATCACGCCAACGATGTCCCGGAAGAAAAAAATGCGGCCCGCTTCGCGGAAAAAATCCTTTCAGGCACCGTCCACGAAAAATGGATCCCGATCGCTTTGACCATCTGAAAGAAGGCGTTAAGCAGAGGCCACCATTAAGAAATGGGCGATCCTTTGCCGGCAATGTTGAACAATCGCGGCGTCACCGCCGCCATAAAATAACCCCGGGCCTTTGGCTCCGGGGTTTTTGTTTATCACTATAAATTCGGCGAAGCCGAATCTATTTTAGAAGTCAATCTGCCACTTGGCACCGGCATACCACAGGTCGCCCAAATTGATATTCGGCACGAGTGGGTTGTTTGTCTCGAAATCACCGTAATCGCGGAAGCCGACTTCCGGCACGATGTAAACGCCCTTGGCCAGAGTGACCACGGCCTGGAGGTAGTACTCCATGTACGTATTCTCGGAGCCGTTGTCATAGTCGCTGTAAAGGTAGCCGCCGCCGGCCTCCAACCGCAGCATTTCGGTCGGGCTGAAGCCGATGGCCAGCATCGCCATGAGGCTGTCAACATCGACGAGTCCGCCGGTGACATCCAGAACCGGCAGCTGCGAAATAGGAACGCCATTCCGCCGCGGTCCGCCCAGGCCGAGGAGGGCATTGAGCCAGCCGGCCGCCGCGCCGTTTCTGTACCAGCTCACCTGCGGCTTGACGAAGAACGGGCCGAAACCGAGGTCCGCGCCCACGCCGGCCATGTAGGAACTCACGTCGTCATCGGCATCCAGCACCGCACCACCCGCCGTCGTGGTCGACTGGTACAGCGTAAACGCCTGGTAGCCGCCGAAAGCGTGCAGGCTCATGGCATCCGACAGATTGAACTGATATGACGCTTCAATTTTGGGGATGTAGGTTTCGGTCGTCTGCTGTACCGTCGCACCGAGAGGCACTTCTCTGGTTAGAACGCCGGCCGTCGGGGAGATGAGGGCCACTTTGAAGCCATGGCCTTCCAGCGCGAGCTGACCGCGGCGGAATCCGTAGGCCTGGCCCACATTTTTCAGGCCCTGGTCGGCGTCGAAAACCTGGCCGGAGAGGAAGAAGGTGATCGGGGTATAGTCCTTGCCGACCTTAAGCCCCCAGTCATCCGCAAACTTCCACACGCCGTACAGCCGGCGGGTGCCGACGTTGCCACCGCTGCCGTCGGATGTGACGGCAAATTCGAATTGGCCTTCGAGCATGTCGCCTTTAACTTTGGCGCCGACGCGGGAGTTGCTCTGCAGCTCCCAGTTGAGATTGTCCACGCTGTCGCGACCGAATTGGTCCGTTCCGACCGTTCGGCCTGCAAATGCATTTCCATCACTGAGATCCTGGCTGGTGTAAAACGTCGCCATACGGGCGCTGCCGTAAAGGTTCCACTCGTTGGCCATTGCGACGGCGGCAAAAAAAGCCACCAGCACCACGGCGAGGGCGATAATCATAAACTTTTTCATCTGTAATTCCTCCTTGAAATGACGTGCAATTAAAACATCCTCATCATCATCAAAAACAATCCTCTAACAACTCCTCGTCATCACTCAACTCAAAGCGTTCCCCGCACCTCCTTTCGGGGATAGAAGAAGCGACAGCCCGCCGCGCTGCCTGCGGTGGAAAAACCATCCTCATCACTGACGAAACCGTTATCCAATCACCTCCTTTCCTGAGAACTTTCATCCACTCGTCTGCCTCACTGCCGATAGTAAGGCAGAGCCATTTCCCCAGACACGCAAATAGATGTCTATCCCTGGGACAGCCGACGTTCAGGCTATATATCGAGCCCGGGAACCCGATCCACCTCTGGTTTGGAAAGCGGGATCAGCTTGGCCATGGGTTTACCGGCTTCTGAAATAAGGATCTCCTCTCCAGCGGCAACTCGTTCCAATAAACGTGACAGATGTGTTTTGGCTTCATGAACATTTATACTGATCATCATTACTTCCAATGCCGATCAAAGGCGATGAAAACATGTCAATCGATTCGAATGACCTTCACATGACGCCCCACCCAGTCCGGCGGCAAATAGACGCGCCCGCTGTTCCCGCTGGAAGTGACCCGCTTTTCGATCATCTCCTCTCCGTATATTTCGAGTTTTACTTTCGTGGGCGAATGGTCCGGTACCGTTACACCGGCCTGGTTTTTCTTGTCGTCAGTCACGTTGAATGCTTGCCCAATATTTTCTCTAATCTCATTGACCCCGTCGCGCTCAACCCCCATGTTGCCCAGCAGCATCTGAAGGTTGGCGATACTCATGGCGTTGTGGGTGCCTCAGGCGTGCTCGGTGATGCCCAGGGTGTAGCACAGCATCACGGGCTTGACCGAAGAGATGCGCCGGGCCGTATCGCGGGTCATCTCGGCCGAAACCCCGCAAATATCGGCCGCGTACTCGGTCGCGTAGCGTATCACCGTGGCCGCCAGCTTGTCGAAGTCCTCCGTGCACGACTGGACGAATTTCTTGTCGTACCACTTTCCGGCGATGAGCACGTGCATCAGCGCGTTGAGAAAGGCGATGTCGCTTCCCATGCGGATGGGCACGTGCAGATCGGCAAACTCGGCCAGCTTGTGACGGCGGGAGTCCACCAAAATGAACTTGACCTCCTTGAGAACGGCGTTCTTGACGAAAGTGGCCGCCACAGGATGCGCTTCGGCCATGTTGGAACCGATCACCATGATCATCTTGGCCCGCGCCATTTCGCTAAAGGAGTTCTTCATGACCCCCGACCCGAACGTGGTCGCCGGCCCGAAGACCGTCGGCTCATGTCACGTGCGGGCGCAATGGTCGATGTTGTTGGTCTTGAACACCGCCCGGAACAGCTTCTGCATCTGGTAAGAGTCTTCGGTTCATCGAATTATTTCAGGGGTTGTTGCTGTCGGGTAAAGACTGTTTGGATGATTTTTCGTCGTTCTGTTGACAGAGAAAATAAGCCCAAACGAGAATGGGCTTTAACACACTAAAAACGTTATGTCAATTTTGACTTAACGCTTATGGAACTTTTCCGGATCCGGTTTCTTGCTTCCCTTTTGGTTCCGTGTTACGTCAGCGGCACATTGAAGCAAGCGCCGCGACTACAGATTCGATCCAAAGTGTGGCTGGCGGATGGAAAGGGCGATGTGGTCCTCGGACTGGGCCGGGTTAAAACAATCGAAGCGATTCAACGGCTGGGGTCCATCAATGCGGCCGCCAAGGATTTGAAGATGAGCACCCAGGCCATTTGGGGACGGATCAAGACCACTGAGGAGTGTCTGGGCCGGCCGCTCCTAGTGCGCAGCGTCGGAGGCGTGGCGGGGCGCGGCTCCCAGTTGACCGACTTTGCCACGGCGCTGATCGATCTCTTTCACCTCCTCAACCAAAGCGTGATACGGCAATCCGATCAACTGTTCCTGGAAGCGATCGAGCATAAACTGCCGAAACTGTGAATGGCCGCCTGTTTTCGATCTCCCCGGATATTCGCCCCGACTATCGCCCCGGGGCGTGTTCCCTCGACCGCGGCCATTTACGCCGTATCCCGGCCGATTCAAACCGGCCTGAATGCCGTATCAGGCTTGGAGCGTTGGAAAACCATCACGGACAATAGCAATATGAAAACTACGCCGAGCAAAACCAGAGCGCAGGATACAGCGATACCCAGTTCTCCGCTCGAAATATTGAGGTAAACGGCAATAGGCAGCGTTCCTGTGCTAAAGCGGGTTGCACCGGCCATCATCAAAGTTGCTCCGAATTCACCCATGGTCCTGGCCCAAGCCAGAATCAGTCCAACCACAATACTTCGATCAGCCAAAGGCAGGTTGACCCTCAGAAAAATAGTCATCGAACCCGAACCAAGCGTTTGGGCAGCCTCCGTAAACCCGGCATCCACGGAATCAAAGGCCGCCCGTGCGCTGTGAATAACGATGGACGTCGCAATGAAAAACTGAGCCACCATCGCCCCCAGCGGAGTCAGCACGAGTTGAATTCCCATCCTGGCCAACAGTTCTCCAAGCAGGCTGCGCCCGAAGAGACACAGGAGGCCTGCACCTGCAATCAGCGGGGGCATGACGAGCGGCAGGTCCAGCAAGGTTTCGATATCTGCGCAGCAGTCCGGCCGAGGGCCTTGGCCTTGGGGTCGCCCAACCCAAGGCGGATTCTCGGTTTGGTCAAATCGGCGAAGCTCCGGATGTGATTAGACTGTCCCCGGTTCACAGCCACCACCGGAGTGTGCGGCACCACGGCTCGCCTGAAAAGAACATGGCCAGGCTGATGCGACTTTGTCAAACAGAGCTGAATTATCGGCTCAGATTAAAACCGTTCATGCATTCCGAGTAAGCTCTAAAGAATCGTTGAGCAATCCGGCCAGTTCGGAAGGCTTGATCACCATCGGGCAATGACCGGATTCCAATTCAGTCACCGGCCATCCCAAAGAGACCGCTTTTTCGGCCATTTTGCGGATAAAAGGACTTGTCGTAAGCGTGCAGGCATCCGGAAAACGTGGGCGTAGGGACGTCGTGGCCCATTGCTCGAAGATCGCGGGCTACGAAACGCCAGACCCTGCCACCCTGGAATGCGCCGTGCACGAGTATAAATGTCGCCATAGCTATGACTCCTCTTCTTCAAGCCTTCACTATATTCGGAAGGTATGATGATGGTTCCGTAAATCCCCTTAGCACCGGTAGGCTGGATGGGCATGCCGATGATGTTCTTATGGGGCGTTGCGAAATAGCCGATGGGTTGAAAAAGAATCGTCATGGCCTATTCTCTTAAAGGCGGTTGCATTTAAATTTTTTGAAACCGCTAAAGCCTGTCTGCCGGCCGTGGCGATTGAACAGCCACAGCAAGCGTAAGAAGGCTGCGGGGTGGAAGACCTTTTCGTTGACCGGCTCAACAAGCCCGAGCAACCGATTCAACTGGTCAAGAGCGCCGATCGCGGAATATGCAGAGTGGTGGTTTGCAAGCTTCGCGGTCGCCTGTTGGCCTATCCGCTGGCCGGCGAGCATTCCTTCAGGAACAGCCTGCGGTCTGCCGACGGCCTGCTCGACCCCGATGGTGGGAAGGTGTGAATCGAGAACCCGGAGCGACGCTGCGGGTTCTTCTCGACGACACCTGGAGCGGTCCGGGATTCCTAAGCAAGCGATCCGAGGATATGACCGTGAAACGGCTAGCCACCTGAAGGGTGCGCGGATGGTAGCCCATGGTCTGGCCGACGTCGTCTTTGGGCTGCGCGTCGTGGCCGACGCCTGCGGCCTCGATTTCGGTGCGATCGAATCGGTCCGCTGTATATTTGGTGGTGCCCCACGACCAAGTCGACCACTACGTGGTCAAGATTCTTCTGGACACATTGCAGACGCGGCTTTTCCATGAAGAACTGGCGTCGATCCCCGGCAGTGAGAACACCCGAACCGGCGATGTGATCGTGGAAGCTTGAGACGGTATCAACCTTTTTTTGCCAGGTCTTTGCGTCGACTGGCGATAGGAAAATAGATGGAATTATTCTTTGACGGCGTCGGAGAGATCCGAGAGCAGGAGGTAGACTTTGCGGGCGAAGCGCTGTAGGGCGGGGGTCCCCTTGCCGTGGCGCACGGCTTTGAAAATGCCTTCCGGGTCCAACGGGACCGTGCCGGCCAGGACGGCCACCGGCAGACCGGTAAAGGCTTCGGCCAGCAGGGGGGTGCTCGGGCCCATCATCACCACCCGGACACCGGGGCCCACCGCGGCCAGAAGCTCGTCGGCCGTGTCGTTCAGGATGGTGGTCGAGGTCATGATGAAGACCTGGGCCCAGTGGTCCAGCTTTTTGGCAAACGCCCGCGGATCGCCGATGCGGCGGCTGGTGTCGGACACCTCGAGGTCGGCGGCCCGGTTTTCGAGCTTGGCGATCAGCGGTCCGAAGTACCCGGCCATGGCCACCCGGGTGCCGCGACCGATTCCCAGCAAATCAAAAAGCGTTTCGTTGGAGTGGTCCTCGGGCAGGGCCAATGCCCGCCGGTGGTTGAGGGCATTGACCAGCGCCAGCGCCATGCTGCGGTGGATCGGGTTCGGCGCGGTGATCAGCCGCAGCAGTTCCAGGGCCGGGGCGTTCTCATACTCCTCTCTGTTGGACACCACCGTACAGCCGGCCTTGTTCTCGAAGGACGTGTAAGACAGACCCAGACCGCCGTCGGTGGTGCTGACGGCGGTATACCCCAACCCGATGGAAAGCAGCGCGACCGTTGTCTCGGCGGCCCGTGCGGCACTGCTCTCATAAAGACGTTCACAAATCGTCATCGCTCGATCCCGTCACACCGCTCTTGAGAACGGCGGCATCACCGCTCCCGACCGCTATCTTATTGCTTTACCCGGTAGGGTGAATCGCCCTGGCAGCTCAGGCAGGTCTCACCGTGTCGCTGCGGATAGGCCTCGCGGCACGATGGGCAGAGCCGGACCGGTCCCTTGCTGCGCTTGATCAAAAAATCGGCCCGCACCGTAACAGGCGCCGCGCTGACTATCCGCTCACCGGCCGCGCGGATCTGCTCGCGGATGCGCGCGGAGTTCTGCTCCGGCTTGGGTTTTCGCTTCAGAAACCAGTCGGCCACGTCCTCCCACCGCGTCAGCTTGCGGGGATCCAAAAACACCCGAATCCCCTCGCCGGTGTACTTGTCATACAGGCTCAGGGCGAAAAGGCCCAGATCAAGGATCCGCAGCCACCCGTTGCCGATCGTGCAGGGCGTGAGCATCTGCACGGCATCCGGCAGGCACCAGGTGGTCTCGCAGAGGGCATCGTACAAAACGTCTGCGGGAAGGCGCCGCCGGGCCGCTTCCACCATGCAGCACCCGATCAGCACCCCCGGCGCGGGATATCCGTGAAACCGCGTCGTGGCTTCGACAAACTCATCGAAACGCCGCGGGCCGATCGCGTCAGCCGGTGGCTTGCGGCCGTTATCGGCATCGGTCTTCAAAAAAAGTTCCTTTCGATCACCAAAAAGTCGGTGAATCGGCCTGCGGGGTCTGTTCACAAGATCAGGCTGGGCTGCCAGCAGCAGGACGAACCGCTAATGGAAACTTATAAATAGAAAATGGAAACTTGATACTCGAAACTCGCAAATAGGAATTCGAACCCGATCCTATGTGGCAATAGAATCTCTGAATCTCAAATCGGTTTCATCCGCCAACCTTGCACCCTAAACCTTGAACCTTTTCCTGAAACCTTGCACCCTAAGCCCTAAACCTTAATGATCCAAACAAGTTTGTATTTTGAATTTTGGTCATTGTGATTTATTTGGTATTTGTTATTTGCGATTTGGAATTTTTTCGAAAGCTCAAAAGTGCCCTCTTTTATCAAACTGGATGCTTGCAGTCAGCGGCTGGGCTGAACCTCAAACCGCTTCCATCCGCCAACCTTGCACCCTGAACCTTTGAACCCTGAACCTCTCTCACATCACGCCCGGCTGACCGTGACGAAGTTCTCCTGCATCGCAACGCCGCCGCCGGCGGGGTCCCAGAGGTCCATTCCGCCGCACATGAGTTTGTTGTCCGCCACCCCGCGGTTGAAGGCCCGGCTCTCGACCGGCAGGGTGTGGCCGAACCCGTGCAGCATGAACACCGCCTCGGGATGAATCATCTCGGTCAGCTTGACCGGCAGTTTTCCGGAATGGCCGTTGCCCGAGACCCACACCATGTCGCCGTCGGCGAGTCCGAGTCCGCGGCCGGCTTCCTCGTTCATCCACAGGGTGTTTTCCGACACCTGCTCGAACAGCAGCGGATTGTTGACGGTGTGACCCTGGGTGTGGACCGCGCAGCGGCCGAATGTCAAGCGGAAACTGCCGGCCGGCGGATGGGTGGATTCGTAAGGCTTGAGCGACTTGATCCCCTGGTCGTCCCAGGCCGCGTTAACCATCTCTATTTTACCCGAAGGCGTCTTGAAGGCCAGTTCCCGGCTGTCGCGATACCGCGGTCCGGCGGCCAGCGGCACGAAGCCGGTTTCATCGAAGTCCGCCAGGCTGACGCCCGTGCCGTCGAGCTGATGGTTCCAGATCGCCTCGATATTCTCGAAGTCGAGCGGCGCCAGCCCCAGGCGCCGGGCCAGGCCGCACAGGATCTCCCAGTCCGCGCGCGTGTCGTAGCGCGGCTGCACGGCCCGGCGGCGGGTGAAGAAATAGGGGGTTAGATCGTTTTTGGAGGCCAGGATGGATTCTCTTTCCAGGTAGGGGGAAAGCGGCAGCACGACATCGGAAAACCAGGC
>JBAPSB010000031.1:0-2377 GCA_049281435.1 Desulfobacterales bacterium | reverse complement strand
GGAGAAAGGGGTATGGGAATACGTGGACTTTCAACGGCATCCCCTGGCATTGATTGGGGATCACCAAAGGACTTAAAGAGAAGAATGACGTCGAGCTGTAGAGAGTAGGAAAAGAGAATCTGAAGAGTTAAGGACTTCGCTATGAATAGCTTTGTACCGCAGCCGGCGGCGTCTTGCGGATGGCATCCGAAATTTCAACACGGGGTGATCGGCGCCGGGGGACTATGTATTAACCCCAGAGTTGCAAAATCCGGATGGCTTCAGAGTCAAGGCGTCAAGGGTGAAGCTGTAATTTCCTACTGCAATCCCTTGACAACACGGGATCTGAAGCTTTCCGGCTTTCCCTCAGGGCAAACAACATACCATGTTGTTTATGCAATATCGGGGTTAAGCGCTCCCCAGCTTATCCAGGCGATAGCGCAGCGAGCGGAAGCTGATGCCCAAAAGTTCGGCGGCCTTGTTCTTGTTGCCGTTGGTGACTTCCAGGGCTTTTAGAAGGTAGGCGCCCTCTATTTCTTCGATGATGGTGTCGAGGGCCACCCCGCGCGACACCTCGTCGACGTCGAAGCGCCGGTCCTTGACCCCTTCGATCCAGCGGCGTTTGTGGATCGAGAGGGCCAGGCTGTCGGGCAGCAGGATGTTGGTGGTGGACAGCGCCACGCTGCGCTCCAGCAGGTTTTCCAGTTCGCGGATGTTGCCCGGAAAATCGTATTTGTTGAGCATGTTGATGGCATACGAGGATATCTTGGAGATCTCCTTGCCCATCTCGCGGCAGTATTTGTCCAGAAAATACTGGGCCAGGGGCCGCAGATCACCCTTGCGCTCGCGCAGCGGCGGCATCCTGACTTCGATCACGTTCAGGCGGTAGAAGAGGTCCTCCCGGAAGTTGCCGGCGATCACCTCTTTTTCGAGCAGCTTGTTGGTGGCGGCCACGATCCGGATGTCGACCGACATCTCTTCGCTGCTGCCCACCGGCTTGAAGGTCCGCTCCTGAATCGCCCGCAGCAGCTTGACCTGGATCGGCAGGCTGAGTTCACCGATTTCGTCCAGAAAAATCGTGCCCTTGTCGGCCACCTCGAAGAGCCCTTTTTTATCGTGGGTGGCGCCGGTGAAAGACCCCTTCTTGTGCCCGAAAAGCTCACTTTCCATCAGCGTTTCGGGAATGCCGCCGCAGTTGATGACCACAAAGGGGTTGTCGCTGCGGCCGCTTTCCTGGTGCATGGCGCGGGCCACCAGTTCCTTGCCGGTGCCGCTCTCGCCGGTGATCAGAACATTGGTGCGGGTGGGCGCCACCTGGCGGATCATCTTGTAGATGTGGAGCATGGCCGGGCTGTTGCCGACGATCAGGCCGAAATGCAGATTCTGCTTCAGTTCGTGTTCGAGGATCTCTTTTTCGTGTTCGACCGTCTTCAGGTCGAGAGCCTTGGCGATGGTCTGTTTCAGCTCGTCGTTGTCGAAGGGTTTGGGCACGTAATCGTAGGCGCCCCGGTTCATGGCCTCCACGGCCGTTTCGGTGGTGGCATAGGCCGAGATCATGATAACGGTCGTTTCCGGGCTTTTCTGCTTGCTGGCCTTCAACACATCCAGGCCGGTCATGTCGCCGAGCTTGATGTCGCAGAGCAGCAGGTCATATTGGTTCTTGGCGAGCATGTCGATGGCCGATTGGCCGTTATGGGCGAGCGACACACCATAGCCTTCGCGCGACAGCAAAAATTCGAGCAGCTCGCGCATGCTCAGCTCATCGTCGACAACCAGAATGTTTTGTTGGGTGGAATCCGTCATGGCCTGAAATACACCTTGATGGTCGCATGCATCTATTTATTTATTGCCCTGAAACCGCAGCAGCGGTTCCAAAGGCAATAAATAAATGATTATACCGTACTTGACGCGATGATTCCAGAGGATCTTAGAGCCTATGTTATTTCAGCAGGTCGCCGATCCTGTTCCAGCGCACCGAAAATTTGTCGGTGTTCCATGACCAGTAAATCATGAACGCCTTGCCGCTGACCATTTTCAAGTCGACGAAGCCCCAGAAGCGGCTGTCGAAGCTCTGGTCGCGGTTATCCCCCATGACAAAAAGCGAGTGCGCGGGCACCGTAATCGGACCGAAGTTGTCGCGCGCCTGGACGCCGCCCGGAAAAATGTGCGGGTCGGTTTTGATGGTGTAGTTTTCGACCAGCGGCGCGCCGTTGACATAAATCGTTTTATTGTGGCCTTCGATGACATCGCCGGCCACCCCGACGACCCGTTTGATGAAATCCTTTTCAGGTTCGATCGGGAATTTGAAAACGATGATGTCGCCCCTCTTGGGGTCTTTGAAAGGAATGATCACCTTTTGCAGGTAAGGCAGTTTGACGCCATAGATAAATTTGTTGAC
>JBAPSB010000030.1:0-13145 GCA_049281435.1 Desulfobacterales bacterium | reverse complement strand
AAAATGATATCCGCCACGGAAACGAGACCCGATGTTTGACCGCAAATTTGTCCAATATTTCGACTGGGGTCTGCTCGGCCTGGCCGTCGTGCTCGGCGGGCTCGGGCTGACCACCCTCTACAGCGTGGTCAGCGCCGATGCGATGACGCTCGAAAAAGCACTATACTTCAAGCAACTGCTCTGGTTCTGCGGCGGCCTGGTTTTGATGGCCATCACCTGCCTGGTAAATTACAAGTTGCTGGATCGATACGCCTTTGCCGTCTATATCGGCTGTCTGGCGACGCTGGTCGCCGTTTTGCTGGTTGGAAAATATGCCGGCGGGTCCAAACGCTGGTTGGTATTGGGCCCGGTCTCGGTGCAGCCCTCGGAAATGGCCAAGCTTGTCATTATCATCGTTTTGGCGCGCTATTATTCGAAAAACGCCTACACCCGGGGCTTCACGCTGCGCGAACTCTTTACCCCGGCGGCGCTGGTGCTGGCTCCCGTGGCCCTGATCATCAGGCAGCCCGACCTGGGCACCGCCCTGCTGCTGGTGATCATCGCCGGTTCCATGACCCTGTTTGCCAAGATCGAAAAACGCTCGTTGCTCTCGCTGCTGGTCGTCGGGGTGCTCGCCGTGCCTATGGTCTGGTTCGTGCTGAAGGAATATCAGAAACAGCGCATCCTGACGTTTCTGAACCCGGACCGCGACCCCCTGGGCGCGGGATACCACATCATCCAGTCCAAGATCGCCATCGGCTCCGGGATGCTGGCGGGCAAGGGCTACCTGAAAGGCACCCAGAATGCGCTCTCCTTTCTGCCGGAGCAGCACACCGACTTCATATTTTCCGTCTTCGCCGAGGAATGGGGATTTTTGGGATGCGCGATTCTGATCCTCGTTTTCCTGCTGCTGATCGTCTGGGGGCTGAATGTGGCCTACAGTTGCCGGGATCCGTTCGGCAACCTTCTGGCGGTGGGGATATCGGCCATGATATTCTGGCAGGTGTTCGTCAATATCGGCATGGTCATGGGGCTGATGCCGGTGGTCGGGGTTCCCCTGCCGTTCATCAGTTACGGCGGCTCTTCGATCGCTACGATGATGGTGTCCATCGGACTGCTCATCAACGTGAGCATGCGGCGCTTCACCCTGGAATGACGGCGGCGCTGCGCTTGCCATTCGGCCGCCAGCGCCCGCAAGCCCCCTGAAGCGCTGCCCCTTCTCATCCATATTCTAACCTCTCGGGAGACGACCGACTCATGCGAAAAAAGGGAGTGAAGACCGATTCGATATCGACATTTGTGGGGCCCGATGCCGGTCTGGAAGGGGTGCTGACCTTTCAGGGCACCATCCGGCTCGACGGCACCATCAAGGGCAAAATCACCAGCGGCGACGGCACGCTGATCGTCGGCGAGCAGGCCGTGGTCGACGCCGAAATCGCCGTGGGGTCCGCCATTGTCATGGGCCGGCTGACCGGTACCATCACCGCGAGCGATCGCATCGAAGTCTATCCGCCCGGCCGGATCACCGGCGACATTCAAGCCCCTGTCATCACCATCGAAGAGGGTGGGCTTTTCAACGGCCGCTGCACGATGACCCCGCACCCGGAAACCGTTCAAAAGCCCAGGCTCCTGCCGGAAAAAAAAGTTTCCGACCCCCAGGCGATCGCCAAGTAAAATTTTTCAAAAAACCTTTGACAACCGTTTGTGACGGATGGTATAGACCGCGCGAGTCGAAATGGATTGTCGCATTTTCTTCAATAGTTAAACTCAATTACATCCCAATCCCGCTCCTGTGATGGAGGATTTCCCATGAAGTGTGCTGTCTGTAAGCAGAAGACGCCTTTCCTGTCACCCATCTTTGCGGCACTGCTGCTGCTTCTGGCCGCCGACTCGGTTTCTGCCGCGGAAGGCGGCGGCGGCCTCACCGTCATTCCCGACTGGACCTTCCTGCTGCAGATGGCCAATTTCCTCTTTCTGGTCTGGATCCTGAACCTGATATTGTACAAACCGATTCGCAATGTTTTGCGGCGCCGGCAGCAGAAAGTGTCGGGTCTCGAGGAGGGCATTACCTCGGCCCGCAAGGACGTGACCGACAAGGAAGATGCTTTCATGGCGGCCATCCGGGATGCACGGGCCAAGGGGATGAAGAAAAAAGAAGCCCTCATGACCGAGGCGACCGAAGAAGAAAAGCGGATCATCGCCAAAATCAATGCGAAGGCTCAGGCCGACCTGGCCGTGGTGCGTGAAAAGATCACCGCGGAAGCCGAGGCGGCCAGAAGTTCCCTGATGCAGGAAATCGATAGTTTTGCCGAGGCCATCGGCCATAAAATATTGGGGAGGGCGCTCTGATGAAAATACCTGGTTCGGGTCGCAAAGGCCTTTTCAGCGCCGGCCGAACGGCAGCCATGCTGGTCGCGGCAGTTCTTTTGCTGCTGTGCGTCGGCGGCGGCGTCTTGGGGGCCACCGACGGTGAGCATGGCACCGGGCATGCCGCCGCACCGGCCAAGGGGTGGGTGGCGACGGATACCTACAAAGTGATGAACTTTGCCGTTCTGGCCATCGCCCTGGTCTTTTTACTGCGCAAGCCGGTCAAGCAGGCTCTCGGTGACCGGATCCAAGGGATCAGGGACCAGCTCAGCGAGCTGGAGGCCAAGAAGGCGGCCGCCGAAGAAGAGCTGACCAAATACAACCAGAAGTTCCAGAAATTGGATCAGGAAGCCGAGAAGCTCATTGCGCAGTACGTGCAGCAAGGCGAGGAAGCCAAGGTCAGGATCCTCCAGGAGGCCGAGGCCGCAGCCGGCAAGCTTCAGGAACAGGCACACCGGAACATCGAGCACGAATTCAAAAAAGCCCGGGTGGATCTTCAGGCCGACGTCCTGGACAAAGCCCTGGCAAAGGCTGAAGAGATGATCCGGGACCGGATATCGGATGGGGACCAGGAACGGTTGGTGGATGACTATCTATCGAAGGTGGAGGCATAATGAAAAATTTGGCGATCGCACGGCGTTATGCCAAAGCTCTGCTGCTTATCGGCAAGGAAGACGGTCAGGCGGACGGTTATCGGGATGAACTCTCGGCGGTCGCGGGGCTGATCGCCGAAGACCAGGCCCTGGACCAGGCCCTGTCAAACCCCCTTTACGATTCCGAGGGCCGCAGGAGAGTGCTGACGACCGTGATCGAACGATTGGGTCTTTCGCGGGTGATGTCCTCTTTTCTGACGCTGCTCTTCGACAAGCGACGGATCGGCTTCATCGGCCAGATCAGCCAGTTTTACGAGAAAATGGCCGATGAACTCAAAGGCGTTGCCCAGGCCAGCCTGATTTCGGCCACCGAGCTGTCGGCTGAAACCGTTGAAAAGATTCGTGACGCCCTGTCCCAGCGGACAGGTAAGGATATCGTTTTGAAGGTTGAACAGGATCCGAGTTTGATCGGCGGGATCGTAACCCGGATCGGTGACCTTGTTCTGGACGGAAGCATAAAGTCACAACTGGCCAACATGAGAGAATCTTTAAAAAGGGGTGAGAGTGCCTAATGGAACTAAGAGCTGAAGAAATAAGTCAGATTATCAAAGAGCAGATTACCGATTATGACAAAAAGGTCGAACTGAGCGAAACCGGCGTGGTCCTGTCGGTCGGTGACGGCATTGCCCGGGTTTACGGTCTCGACAAGGTGATGGCCCTGGAACTGGTGGAATTTCCCGGCAATGTCCTCGGGCTGGTTCTCAACCTTGAAGAAGACAACGTGGGTGTCGCGATCATGGGCGAGGACATCCACATCAAGGAAGGGGACATCGTCAAGCGCACCAAGCGCATCGCACAGGTGCCGGTCGGCGAAGCGGTCCTGGGCCGCGTGGTTTCGGCCGTCGGCGAGCCGCTCGACGGCAAGGGACCCATCGACGCCAAGGAGTTTCGCCGGGTCGAGATGGTCGCCCCGGGCGTCATTGCCAGAAAAAGCGTGCACGAACCGTGTTACACCGGCCTGAAGGCCATCGATGCCATGACCCCGGTGGGTCGCGGCCAGCGTGAGCTGATCATTGGTGACCGCCAGATCGGTAAGACGGCCTGCGCGATCGACGCGATTCTGGCCCAGAAGGACACCGACGTCTACTGCATTTACGTCGCCTGCGGCCAGAAGAAATCAACGGTGGCCCAGGTGCACGCGGTGCTCGAGAAATACGGCGCCATGGAGTACACCACCGTCATTGCCGCCTGCGCCAGCGACCCGGCCACCCTGCAATATGTCGCCCCGTATGCCGGCTGCGCCATGGGTGAATATTTTCGTGACACCAAGCGCCATGCGCTGATTATCTACGACGATCTCTCCAAGCAGGCGGCCGCCTACCGCCAGGTGTCCCTGCTTCTCAGGCGGCCACCCGGACGCGAAGCCTATCCGGGCGATATTTTCTACAACCACTCGCGTCTGCTCGAGCGCGCCGCCAAACTGAACGACGAATTGGGGGCCGGCTCCCTGACGGCGCTGCCCATCATTGAAACCCAGGCCGGCGACGTGTCCGCCTACATCCCGACCAACGTGATTTCAATCACCGACGGGCAGATTTACCTGGAACCCGGCCTGTTCTTTGCCGGTGTGCGACCGGCCATCAACGTCGGGCTCTCGGTTTCGCGCGTCGGCGGTGCGGCGCAGGTCAAGGCCATGAAACAGGTGGCCGGCACCCTGCGGCTCGATATGGCCCAGTATCGCGAACTCGAGGCCTTCGCCGCGTTCGGCAGCGACCTGGACAAGGCCACGCAGCAGCAGCTGACCCGTGGCGCCCGTCTGGTGACCATCCTCAAACAGCCCCAGTATCAGCCGCTGCCCATGGAAAAGCAGGTGACCATCCTGTTTGCCGGTACCCGGGGGTTCCTGGACAAGTACCCGCTGGATGTTCTGGCCAAGTATGAAGCCGGACTCTATCCCTTCATGGAAGAAAGATTTCCGAAGGTCTTCGCCGATCTGAAACAAAAACAGGCCTTCGACGACGATCTGACCAACCAGATGACCGAAGCTTTGAAAGCCTACGACGAGGAATTCAAAGACACGATAAAATAGAAACTTGAAACTGGAAAATTGAACCTTGGATCCGATCGGCCTTGCGGGCGTCACATAAAAATCGAGGTCGATCTTCAATCGCGAGCTTCAAATTTCAAGTTTCCATTCTCGCTGCGGTATAGAGGCGGATTCAGATGCCAAGACTAAAAGATGTCCTCAATAAAATCCAGGCGGTAAAAAAGACTAAACAGATCACCAAGGCGATGAACATGGTCGCCGCCTCGCGGCTGCGCGGCGCGCAGACCAAGATGGAAGCCTTTCGGCCTTACGCCGGCAAGTTTGCCGATGTTCTGGGAAGTCTGGCCGAACGGGCCGGCGAGGAAGCCAACCCGCTGCTGGTGCCGCGCGAGAACGTGAGAAAAGTTCACGTTCTTCTGTGCACTTCGGACCGGGGCCTTTGCGGCGGGTTCAATGCCAACCTCACCCACAAGGCCGACGCCTTCCGGAAAGAAAAGGAAGGGCAGGGAATCGATGTGTCCTTTACTGCCTTCGGTAAAAAAGGGCGCGACTGGCTGCGGAACAGCAAATTGACCATTGTCGAGCAGCACATCGGCGTTGTGGGCTCCACCTTCGGTTTCAACGTTGCGACAACCGAAGGCCGCAAACTCGTCAGTCTCTACCTCGACGGCACCTACGACGAAGTCCATATCGTGTATGCCGAATTTCTGAGCATGGCGCGGCAGATCCCCATGATCAAGCAGTTGCTCCCGATTCCGCCCATAGCGGCGGTGGAAACCGCCGAGAGCGAGGGGGAGCAGTATCTGGCCGAACACATCGCCGAGCCCTCGCCCGAGGATCTTCTGGACGAAATGCTGCCGCGAAACATCTACGTTCAGATTTACAGCGCGTTGCTCGAAACCTCGACCAGCGAACATGCGGCCCGCATGATGGCCATGGACAATGCCACCAAGGCCTGCAACGACATGATCGAAAGTCTGACACTGGCCTACAACAAGGCGCGCCAGGCATCTATTACGGCCGAATTGATGGACATCGTCGGCGGCGCCGAGGCCCTCAAGGGATAAGAACACCACTTTGCCTATATCGTTAACAGGAGGTCGTTTCGATGGGAGAAAACACTGGTAAACTATTGCAGGTCATGGGACCGGTCGTCGACGTGGAGTTCGAACAGGGCAAGCTGCCGACGATTTACACCGCATTGACGATTACAAATCCGGCCATCGACGAGAGAGAGGACAACCTGGTGATCGAGGTGGCCCAGCATCTAGGTGACAACGTCGTGCGCTGCATCGCCATGGACGTCACCGACGGTCTGGTCCGCGGAATGCCGGTCAAGGATACCGGAAATCAGATCATGATGCCGGTCGGCGAGGCCGGCCTCGGGCGCGTTCTGAACGTCGTGGGCCGACCCGTGGACGGGCTGGGGCCCGTCAGCCAGGAAAAAATGATGCCGATTCACCGGATGGCCCCCAAGTTTACCGAGCAGGACGTCACCGTGCGGGTCCTGGAAACCGGGGTCAAGGTCATCGATCTGCTGGTGCCGTTCCCCCGTGGCGGCAAAATGGGGATGTTCGGCGGTGCCGGAGTGGGCAAGACCGTCATCATGATGGAGATGGTTCACAATATCGCCATGCAGCACGGTGGCATCTCGGTGTTCGCGGGCGTCGGGGAACGAACCCGCGAAGGAAATGACCTCTACCACGAAATGAAAGACTCCGGGGTCCTCCCCAAGGCGGCGCTGATCTACGGGCAGATGACCGAGCCGCCCGGCGCGCGGGCGCGCGTGGCCCTTTCGGCCCTGACGGCCGCGGAGTACTTCCGGGACGAGGAAGGCCAGGACGTGTTGATCTTCATCGACAACATTTTCCGTTTCACGCAGGCCGGCTCCGAGGTTTCGGCCCTTCTCGGCCGCATGCCCTCGGCAGTCGGTTACCAGCCGACGCTGGCCGTCGACCTGGGCGAACTCCAGGAGCGCATCACTTCCACCGACAAGGGTTCCATCACCGCGGTTCAATGCGTGTACGTGCCGGCCGACGACCTCACCGACCCGGCGCCCGCTACCACCTTCGCCCACCTCGACGGGACCGTGGTTCTCTCGCGGCAGATCGCCGAACTCGGGATCTATCCGGCGGTGGACCCGCTTGACTCGACCTCCCGAATTCTGGATGCGAACTATATCGGGGAAGATCATTACCAGACGGCCCGCCAGGTCCAGCAGATTCTGCAGAAATACAAGGAACTGCAGGATATCATTGCCATTCTGGGTATCGAAGAGCTTTCCGATGAAGACAAGATCACCGTCGCCCGCGCGCGCAAGATTCAACGATTCTTATCGCAGCCCTTCCACGTCGCCGAAGCCTTCACCGGTAAGGCCGGCAAGTACGTCAAGATCGAGGATACCGTTCGCAGTTTCAAGGAAATCTGCGAGGGCAAATATGACCACATCCCGGAGCAGTCTTTTTACATGAAAGGCGGCATCGAGGAAGTGGTTGAAGATGCTAAGAAAAGGGAAGAGGTTGCCTAACAGAGGGGGCAGATTATGGCTGAAAATATTAGACTGGAAGTCGTTACCCCCGAAAGAATCGCTGTCAGCGAGGACGTCAAAATCGTGGCGGCTCCGGGGACCCTCGGTGAATTCGGTGTTCTCAGCGGGCACACACCGTTCATGACAACCCTGAAAACCGGTACCATCCGGTATACGGATGCCGACGGCGTCGAGCGGTTTGTCTTCATCAGCGGCGGATTTGCCGAAGCACTGCCGAACAAGGTGACCATACTGGCCGAATCCGCCGAGCGGCGGCGCGACATCGATCTCGAGCGGGCCATGGCGGCCCTCGAACGTGCGCAACAGCGCCTGGCGGAAGACCGCAAGAAAGAAACCATCAATTTCACCCGCGCCCGGGCTGCGCTGGAAAGGGCCTTGCAGCGGGTCAGGCTGGCCGAATCACGCAAGAGATAGCCGATGTAAGCTGTTACTTAAACAGGATAACCATCCGAAAGGGTAAACCGGCTTTGTGGGTTTGCCCTTTCTTTTCTTGAAAGGATCCGATGCAGCCCACCCCCGAGACGATTGCGGTCGTTATTCTGGCCGCGGGCCTTGGCACCCGGATGAAATCGGACAAGGCCAAGGTTCTGCACGAGGTCTGCGGCCGCCCGATGATCCTGTACGTCGTGGAGACCGCCGCCAAAGTGGCCGGCGAAAATGTCATCCTGGTTGTCGGGCACCAGGCGCAGCTGGTGCGGGAAGTGGTCAGTGGCAGCGCCCGGGTCCGGTATGCCGTGCAGGAGCGGCAACTCGGCACCGGACACGCCGTGCGCTGCGCCTTGGCCGAAGTTCCCGACGATTGCCGGCAGGTACTGATTCTGTGCGGAGACGTTCCGCTGATCCAGGAACAGACCCTCCGCCACCTGATCGCCGATCATGGTGCGCACCGGCGGGATGTCACGGTCCTGGCCATGGAACTCGAAAATCCGACCGGTTACGGACGCATCATCCGCGCGGACGCCGGCCAGGTGGTGGCCATCGTCGAAGAAGCCGATGCATCCCCGGATCAGCGCACCATAAGAACCGTCAACACCGGAATCTATTGCGTGGCCAAGTCTTTTCTGGCGCGCGCCTTGAATGAAATCGACAGTGACAACGCCCAGCATGAACTCTATCTGACCGATATCGTGGGTGTCGGCCATCGCCACGCCGGCCGGGTGGGGGTGATGGTCGCGGCCGACGCGCAGGAGTTTCGCGGCATCAATTCACGTGACGACCTGTTGGCCGTCGAAGGCCTCATGGCGCGGCGCCCCACCAATTAAACTTGACTTTTTCTGTCGTCATGGATTATAAATCGATAAACTGCCGAGGTGAAAGATTGGACAACGAACAGATCATAAAACAGTTTGATGAAATCGACCGTAAAATCGAGCGGATGATCGAAGTTTACAAATCCAGTGAGGCGAAGAACCTGGAACTCACAAACAAAATTGATAAATTAGAGGAGGAGCTTCAAAGTAAGGCTGAAGTGGAGAAAACCTATCAAGAGGAAAAGACCTTGATCCGGTCAAAAATTGACAACCTGCTGGCCAGGTTGGGTGATCTAACGGATCAATAACGGCCGGCCGGTCAGGTTAAAAGTGCGGAAAGGGCGGTGACGCTTTTTTGGAACAACTCGTTACAATAGAATTGTTTGGGCAGCCATACACGTTTAAAACCCAGTCGGAACTGAGTCAGGCGAAGGAAGTCGCCGATCTGCTGGTAAGAGAGGTCACCAAGGTTGCCGATTACTACCCCAACAAGTCTACAAAAATGAACCATGTCACCATCATGATCCTTGCCGCACTCAATATTGCCCAGGAGTATTTGGAACTGGAAAAAAATCGATCGCATTTCATCGCTTCCCTTTCGGACCGTTCGGCGGAATTGATCCGCAAGCTCGACGGCTGTTTTATGGAACCCGAAGGCGCCGAAGCCTATCGGCTGCAAGCGGGGACTTAGCATCATTTTCTGAAAAATCTTTTACCGCCCCACGAACCTCTCGTGGCGCTCGATAGAAGGGTTTTCCTTCCAGCCTGCCGGCTTGATTTCGCCTTACTTGAGTCGCACTATCTGGTTGTCGACCCCTGCCGTGTTCGTGATTGGAAGATGTTCTTTGTCCCAACACTTACGCACCGGGGGCTATCGCTGGTTTCGGTGTGCAAATTCCGGTATCGCACCGGAAAAGCCTGAAGAAACCAAATGGCGCCCACTTTGAACCAATGGTTCAAAGAACCTGACAACACGGCACAGTGGCAGGGGTCCTCACCCGGTATTCTCTGACGTCATCCCCGTTCGGGGCGGACCGGCTGCAGCTCAAACACGCTGAAGCGGTTGCGCTTTTAAGGGATCTGCGTTGCACGAGTGCCGGAAACGACATCCTGCCGGATCACCGAAGCGGCTTGCCTTTTTTTCCTCCTCGATCACACCACACGATTAAAAATGGCCCTCATCTGACGCTGCGACTAAAAGCCACGGCTTGGATTCGTCGCCGAGTCGTATGTCAGAGTGTCTCAATCGACTTGTTGCTGCCGCTGAATGACTTTCGGCATGAATTCCGGGGAGACTATATATGGACGCATTTTACCTGCTGATCGGCGTTATTTTTTTTGGCGCGGGGTTCGGGGTTGCCTTTTACGTCAAAGGCCAGAAGCTGACCCGCAAAATAAAGGACGCCGAGTCAGAGGCGGCCAAAATACGGGAGGAGGCCCAGCGGCATTCCGAGTCCTTGCTCAGAGAGGCCGATATCGAAGTGAAGGACAAGCTTTTCAAATTGAAAAGCGACTTCGATACCGAAACCAAAGACACCCGCGCTGAACTCAGCAACAGGGAAAAGAGGCTGCTCCAAAAAGAGGAGCACATCGATCGTAGGGCCGAACAGATCGAGAAACGCGAACAGGATGTCGGACGCCTGGAAAAGGAGATTTCGCATCGCAGCGAACAAATCGAGGCGAACGAAAAAAAATTCCACGACCTGGTTGAAGAAGGAAAGCGACAACTCGAGAAAATTTCGGGTTTGACGGCCGAGCAGGCCAAGGAGTTGCTGATCCGGGCGATGGAAAACGAAGCGCGCTACGAGGGTGCCAAGCTTATCAAGCGGATCGAAAACGAGAGCCGTGAGGCCGCCGACAAGAAGGCTAAAAAGATCATCGCCACGGCCATTCAGCGCTATGCGGGCGATTTCGTCGCCGAGCGGACGGTTTCGGTGGTCCAGTTGCCCAGCGATGAGATGAAAGGGCGCATCATCGGCCGGGAGGGGCGCAACATCCGCGCGCTGGAAGCGGCGACGGGCATCGATCTTATCATAGACGATACGCCCGAAGCCGTGATTCTATCGGGTTTCAACCCGGTCAGAAGGGAAGTCGCCCGCATTGCGCTGACCCGGCTTATTGCGGATGGGCGGATTCATCCGGCCCGCATCGAGGATGTGGTCAAAAAGGTTGGCCAGGAAGTCGATCAGGCCATCAAAGAGGCCGGCGAACAGGCCGCTTTCGACCTGGGCGTCCACGGTATCCACATCGAGCTGATCAAGTACATCGGCCGTTTGAAATACCGCACCAGCTATGCGCAAAACGTCTTGCAGCATTCGGTGGAAGTGGGGTTTCTGTGCGGCATCATGGCGGCAGAACTGGGGTTGAACCAGAAACAGGCGCGGCGCATGGGGTTGCTGCACGATATCGGCAAAGCCATCGATCATGAAGTCGAAGGCCCGCACGCCATCATCGGGTCCAAACTGGCCAAAAAATTCAATGAATCACCCAAGGTCGTGCATGCGATCGCCGCCCACCATGAAGACGTGCCGCCCAACTCGGTCTATTCGGTGTTGGTGCAGGCCGCCGACAGCTTGTCGGGCGCGCGGCCCGGGGCCCGCAAAGAAATGCTCGAGAACTACATCAAACGTCTCGAAGACCTCGAGGGCATCGCCAACTCCTTTACGGGAGTGGCCAACACTTACGCCATTCAGGCGGGACGCGAGTTGCGGGTCATCGTGGAAAGTGACAAGATCACCGACGAGAGTTCAACGTTGTTGTGCCGGGATATCGCCAAAAAAATCGAAGAATCGTTGACATTCCCAGGCCAGATAAAGGTAATGGTCATTCGCGAAACGCGGGCCGTTGAGTTCGCCAACAAATAAGGTGGCGGGTTCCGGGTTCAAAGTTCAAAGGTTTTATCAAATGAAACCAATAAGTTCCAACCGAGACGGGTGATAATCAACACACACCGTCAGGCGAGAAGCATCCATAGCCTGACTGAAGGCAAGCGCCCGGTGACGGTAACAAAACAGGATTTCGAAACCTTGACCCCTAAACCCTCGTGTGAAACTTCATGTAAAAAGTTTCTTTTACGATCAACCTGGCCGCATTTCAGGCCAACGGCTGGGCTGAACCCTGAACCGCTCACCCCACAGTCTATTTTCGTCCCAAAAGGAGTGATCGATGGCCAATGTCCTCGATATCCTGCGCGCGCGCGGGTTCATCGACCAAACGACCCATGAAACGGAACTCTATGATTTGCTGTCGAACGCTCCGGCCACCTGCTATATCGGCTTCGACCCGACGGCATCGAGCCTGCACATCGGCAGTCTGGTGCCGATCATGTCACTGGCCCATATGCAGCGCAGCGGCCACCGGCCGATTGCCCTGGTCGGCGGCGGCACGGGCCTCGTGGGTGACCCGAGCGGGAAGACAGAAATGCGGCAGCTGCTGACCCCGGAATTGGTGGATGAAAATGCCATCGGGATCAAAAATCAACTGGCACGCTTCATCGATTTTTCCAATGGCCGGGCCCTGATGCTGAACAATGCCGACTGGCTCACCAAGCTGGAGGTCATTCCTTTTCTACGGGACATCGGACGCCACTTTTCCGTTAACCGGATGCTGAAGGCCGAAAGTTACCGCCTGCGGCTCGATTCGGACGAAGGGTTGAATTTCATAGAATTCAACTATATGCTGCTGCAGGCCTACGATTTTCTGGAACTCTTCAACCGCTGCGGCTGCCAGCTGCAGATGGGCGGCAGCGACCAGTGGGGCAACATCGTCGCTGGCATCGAGTTGATCCGACGGGTGGGACAGGAAGCGGCCTTCGGCATCACCTTTCCGCTCATTACCACCAGCAGCGGTGCCAAAATGGGGAAAACCGCGGCCGGTGCCGTCTGGCTGGATTCCGAGAGAACATCGCCCTACGACTACTACCAGTATTGGATCAACATCGATGACCGGGATGTCCACCGGTTCCTCGCACTCTACACGTTTTTACCGATGGCGGAAATCGACGCGGTGCATCGACTGGATAGCGCCGGTTTAAACAGCGCCAAAACGGTCCTGGCTTTCGAGACGACGGCCCTGGCCCACGGTGAGGCGCAAGCCGCGCTGGCCTATCACAAGAGTGTCACCAATTTTGGCGTGCGCCAGGTGCCGCCGACGATTTTACCCGGCAGCCGGATCCATGCCGCGGGGGGACCCAACGTGGTTACGGGCGGCGGTGAAGCAGGCGGCGGCCAGTCGCCGACAGCCGATGCGGTTATCGACCGGCGTGAGCTTCATGACGGCATTGCGGCCTTTAAACTTTTTCATCGGGTTGGCCTGGCCGCGTCGGGTGCCGCGGCACGGCGCCTGATCGAACAGGGTGGCGC
>JBAPSB010000029.1:0-6408 GCA_049281435.1 Desulfobacterales bacterium | reverse complement strand
GATTACGACATGTCACTGGCAGAGCGCCTGGTGCAGGGAGTCGATCTATGGATCAATACGCCGCGCCGGCCGTGGGAGGCCAGCGGTACGAGCGGCATGAAGGTGCTGGTCAACGGCGGCCTGAACCTCTCGGAGCTGGACGGCTGGTGGGCCGAGGCCTACCGGCCGGAAGTGGGCTGGGCGATCGGAGACGGCCGGGAACATGGGAAAGACCCGGCCTGGGATGCCCAAGAGGCCGAACAACTCTACTGCCTCCTGGAGCGGGAAGTGATCCCAGCTTTCTACGACCGGGGTCCCGACGGCATACCCATGGCCTGGGTGCACCGTATGCGGGCGAGCATGGCCGAACTCACGCCGCAATTCAGCACCAACCGCATGGTACGCGAATACGTGGAACGGTTGTATTTGCCGGCCGCACTGGCCTACCGCGATCGCACGGCCGATCGCGCCGGCAAGGCGGTCCTCCTCTGCCAGAGGCGCAAGACCCTGGAAGCTCACTGGCCCCAACTGGGCTTCGGCGACCTCGAGATTCAGGAAACGGAGGGGCATTTTACGTTCAAAGTGCCAGTTTTCATGCCGGGCCTCAAGCCGGACGCTGTCCGGGTTCAACTCTGTGCAGAACCCCGGGAAAGAGAAGAAGCGGATATCTATCCGATGATCCGCGGCGAGGCGGTTTCGCATCCAGCGCCGGGGTATTCATACAGCGCTCGCATACCGGCGCGAAGGCCGGCAGGCGACTACACCCCGCGCATCATTCCGGCCTTGGAGGGGGCCCTGGTGCCCATCGAGGCAAACCTCATCCTCTGGTACCGGTGAATGGAAACAGAGTACAACTTTGATGAGAAGCCATGAAAAGGAGCTATTTGAAAAATGAAAACTCGGAGTTCTGAACGCGCATTGGGTCGGGTTACGCAGATCGGATCGGCAAACCAATCACTGTTTCGCGTTTATCGGCCCATGGAATTCGCCGAAACGTGAAGAGTATCTCTGCCGAGAGAGAATTGTACGCATGGGTTTTATCGCAGGCATCTAGAGTATGCCGCTATTGCTCTATCACTCCGTTATGTGGAAATTAGGAAGTATAAACATGGAATGGCTCACCCCATGGTGGACTGCTGAAGTATCGGTAAGGGTTATGCGATTACTGCTGGCTTCACTGCTCAGCGGCTTAGTCGGCATCGAAAGAGAAGTCCACGGCCGGGGGGCCGGGTTTCGAACTCACCTGCTGGTAGGCCTTGCAACTTGCTTGATGATGATCATCTCAGAATATTTTTACACAAAATACGGCGGCCTGAGCGGCCAGGGGGTTGTCCGCCTGGACCCGGCGCGGGTTGCCGCCCAGATCATTACCGGTATCGGCTTTCTGGGAGCCGGTGTGATCATCAAGTCCGGGGAAGTCGTCAGAGGGTTGACCACAGCAGCCTGCTTGTGGCTGGTAGCCGGAATCGGCATGGCAGTAGGCATTGGCCTCTACCTCCCGGCCCTGATCGTGACCGCGATCGCCATGTTCAACCTCGTATTCCTCAAACAGATCGAACGCCTCGTGAAGAAAGACCGATTTTACAACTTGGAGATCGACAGTCAGGGCGTAGACAATATCCGGGAGGACCTGATGCGCATCTTCAGCGAGAAAAAATTCCATGTGGTTGACGTCAGTGTCGAAAAGGACACTGACGGCGGCATCAGCCGGTATCAGTACGTCGTTTCCACGAAACGCAGATGGGATCCCGATGCGGTCATCGGAGATCTGGTGAAAATGCCCGGAATACAACGGGTTCGGTTTCAATAATCCTGCAGGAAGCCGTGTAGGAACCAAACCGACAATAAAATACGGTGATATCCGGCACGGATTGCGGGATCGCCTGTATACCAATGAGCCTCCGGTGGTCCTAATTTTAATTGCCGGTTTGGACCTTGCGATGACCCGAATATCCCGATTATTTGTTAACAGCCAGGCGTGCACACCGCTAAACCTCCTCGCCGGGCTTTACAAGCGGCCGGAAGAAACGGGTTTCCGGCAAAAAAATGAAAGAGGAGCGCGGCCATGAAAAAAAATCCACTGCTTGAAATCCAGACATATGGTCAAAGCATCTGGCAGGACTTCATCAGCCGTCAGGACATGCACTCGGGGAACTTGCGCCGGCGTATCGAGCAAGACGGGCTGCGGGGCGTGACCTCCAATCCGTCGATTTTCAACGAGGCGATCGGCGGCAGTGCCGACTACGACGAAGACATTCACGACCTCGCCCGCCAGGGCCGGAGCGCCGCGCAGATATACGAAGCACTGACGGTCGGTGACGTGCAGGCGGCGGCCGACCAGATGCGGCCGCTCTACGAGGCCTCCGATGCCCGTCACGGCTATGTGAGCCTGGAGGTCAATCCCCATTTGGCGCGCGATATCGACGGGACCCTGTCGGAAGCACGTCATCTGTGGCGTGCGGTGAACCGCCCCAACGCCATGATCAAGGTGCCGGCCACGCGCGAAGGCTTGACCTGTATCGAACGACTCATCGGGGAGGGCGTCAACGTCAACGTCACCTTGCTGTTCGCCCTGCCACGCTACCGCGAGGTCGCACGGGCCTACATCGCCGGGCTCAAGACCCGTTCGCAGGTCGGCGAGCCGCTCGACCGCGTGGCATCCGTGGCCAGTTTTTTTCTGAGCCGGATCGATGTGCTCGTGGATCCGCAGTTGGAAAAACACATCCAAACCGGCGGCGACGGGGCGGACAAAGCCGCCAAAATACGCGGGCAGGTGGCCGTCGCCAGTGCCCGGCTGGCCTATCAGATCTACAAAGATGTGTTCGCAGCGCAGGATTTCAAAAAACTGGCCGAGCGCGGCGCCTGCCCCCAGCGCGTGTTGTGGGCCAGCACCAGCACCAAGAACCCGGACTACCCGGATCTCAAATACGTCGAGGCGCTGATCGGACCCGAGTCCGTCAACACCCTGCCGCAGGAAACGCTCGCTGCTTACCGCGACCACGGCCGTCCGGCGCCGCGCCTCGAAGAAGGCCTGTCCGAGGCCGAGGGTATCCTGCGGGGTCTGTCCGAACTGGGGATCGACATCGACCGGATCACCCGGCAGCTGGAGCAGGAAGGTATCGAGAAGTTCAACAAACCCTATGACAGCCTGATGCAGACGATCGAAAAAAAGCGCGCCGCAGGGCTTTGATGCCGGCGCAAGGAACCGGATATGGCACCGCCACCCATCACTACGCTCTTCGTCGATATCGGAAATGTGCTGCTGACCAACGGCTGGGACCGGAACAGCCGGCAGCGGGCGGCCGAAACGTTCGGGCTGGACATAGAGGAGATGAACGACCGGCACCACATGGCCTTCGACACCTACGAGGCCGGCAAATCAGCCCTCGACGAATACCTGCAGCGCACGGTTTTTTATACCGAACGGCCCTTTAGCGTGCGGGACTTCAAAGAGTTCATGCTGGCCCAATCCAAGCCCCTACCCGAAATGTTGGCCCTGATACGGGACCTGAAAGACCGTTACCGACTGAAAGTAGTTGCCGTGAGCAATGAAGGCCGGGAGTTGACCGAACACCGCATCCGGACCTTCAACCTGGCCTCGGTCATCGACTTTTTCATGTCCTCGTGTTTTGTCGGATTGCGCAAGCCGGATGCCGAAATTTACCGGCTGGCGCTGAATTGCGCCCAGGCGCCCGCCGGGCAGGTGCTCTACATCGACGACCGGCGTCTGTTCATCGAAGTGGCCCTCGGCCTGGGAATCCACGGGGTGCACCATCTGGGCTACGAGCAGACCCGGGCCGCCCTCGAAGCCAACGGGCTCACCCTGTAGGCTTTACGATCAAGGTTTTGGCTGCGTTATCGGTCGTTGGCGTATGGACCTATACAGCCGCCTCCCTCTAGTCTTGCCAAAACCTTGATCGTAAAGCCTACAGCAAGCTGGTCGGCAGAGGTTTTGGCTGCTGGTATCGTCCGATGGCGTATGACGAATACAGCCGCCATCCTCCGGCCTTGCCAGAACCTTTATATAGTGGCTGAACGGAAACCCTTTCCTCCCTCTCCCTTGAGGGGGGAGGGCCGGGGTGGGGGTGTATGAAATTAAGCAATCATATCCCCCTCCCCCAGCCCCTCCCACGAGGGGAGGGGAGTTTTCGGTCAGACACTATATAGGAAATGCCGCCAGGCAAGTCACACATCCGGTTTCGTCCACGCCCGGCCGCTTCACCCGCCATCTCGCGCCACAAAATTTCCTCAAGTTCTGATAGCCGGGCCCGATAATGGACAGTGAAGGCAGGAGAACGGTCCGAAACGGAGGCCTCAACCGATAATGACCATTGAATGCCGCAACACGCCGCTGAAAAAGAGGCGGTGAAACCGACCGCCGGCAGGATGCCGGTAAACAAAAACACCTAGGAAAGGAAAAACACCATGGCACTTAACACGATCAGTTTAACCGCAGGCATGCGGGCCAACCTCTTTAGCCTGCAAAAAACCTCAAAGGACATGGAAACAACCCAGAACCGTCTGTCGACCGGTCTGAAAGTCAACACCGCTCTGGACGATCCGTTGAACTTCTTTGCTGCTCAGGAACACCGGACCCGTGCCGGCGACCTGGCGTCCCGCAAGGATGGCATGTCCGAGGCTATTCAGACCATCAAGGCCGCGAACAACGGCATCGAAAGCATCACCAACCTGATCGCCCAGGCCAGATCTCTGGCACAGTCGGCACTGTCTGCTTCAAGTACCGATGCGGGCACTTTCAAGACCCAATTCAATGAGGTTATGGCGCAGATCGACACAGTGGCGGCAGATTCCGGTTACAAAGGTGTCAATCTGCTCCAGGGTGGCGTAATGACAGTCGAATTTGCACCGTCAACTGACGCGTCTAAATTGGGAGTCCAGGGATTCGGCGATGCATCTGCGAATTTTAGCGTCACCAATGGTGCAAAGGCCACAGACTGGGGCACTGCGGCAAACATCACAACTGCCATCGACAGCCTTGAAGTTGCCACCGACACTCTCCGGGTCGAATCTAAAAAGCTCTCCAGCAACCTTTCGATCATCACCGCCCGCGAGGACTTTACATCCAAGATGATCAATACCCTCGAAGACGGGGCGGCCAAACTGACCGAAGCTGACATGAACGAGGAAGGCGCCAATATGCTGATGCTTCAAACGCGTCAGGCCTTGGGGACCACCTCACTGAGTCTGGCTTCCCAGGCGGCTCAATCCGTTCTGAGATTGTTCTAGAACTTGACATGCATTAAAAGCGTCCCAAAAAGGAGGGGGCTCCCTGCCCCCTCCAACGATAAAACAAACACACAATTTTTTTCCGCTTGTTAATATCATATGCCACTTAAAATATCCCTGAAACCGGGTGAAAGAATGTTTGTGGGGGGGGCAGTTATCTCAAACAGCTCATCTCATAAATGCGACCTGCTGGTTAGCAACGATGCACCGGTTTTGCGTGAAAAAGATATCCTCGGCGAAAAGGAAGCCACTACACCTTGCAGCCGTATCTACTTTACAGTTCAACTGATGTATATCGATCATGAAAATCAGAAAGTTCACGCTGATGCATACTGGCATCAGGTTGAAGACCTTTTATCGGCAGCTCCAAGTTGGACAGGTCTCATCGATCGAATCAGCGAAAATATCGTAAATGAAAGATATTACCAAGCATTGAAACTGGCCGGCGATCTAATTGAATATGAACGGGAGGTACTCAGGAATGTACGCTAATGCGGTAGGAGCTTATGAAACGGTCAGTAAAATGACGATGCCCGGGCGCGAGACCGAAGCAGCAGTGCTAACGAAAGCATCGCGAAAACTAAAAGCGTGTCAAGATCACTGGGACACAGCTCATCGGGACAACATGCTGGAGGAGGCTTTAAACTTCAACCAACGCATTTGGAGCATTTTCCAGAGTGAACTTTCAAATGAAGACAATCCCCTTCCGAAGAATCTGCGCCTGGACATCATCCGTCTGAGTGCATTTATCGATAAACGTATTTTCGAAACTATGGCGGAGCCCGCTCCGGAAAAACTAACCATCATCATCGACATCAACAACAATCTGGCTGCTGGACTAATATCTTCTTCCCGATAATTAAAAAAACCCTTTAAAAATTACATGCCCACACAAAACAGCTGCTTAGGCATTAGGGTTTTTTTCAATCTGCTTTTTTTCAGTTGCATTGAGCCATTGATTTAGAAAGAGCACCGGCTTTTTCGTCTATTATACCAATTTCTATATCGGAAACATTGATTCTTTTGCGGCACTCAGTATAAAGGCCAAAGATACTTTTACTGATGATTTCGTCTTTAATTGCATTCTGTAAGAGTTTGAAAGCTAATTTGTGGTGATTAGCAGTCATCAAACCCTCAGCCAATTCAGCAACAGAGTAAGTCAATGCCGGCCCGAATGGGCTT
>JBAPSB010000028.1:0-5276 GCA_049281435.1 Desulfobacterales bacterium | reverse complement strand
GGTTAAATTTCCTATATAAGCAAATGGCATGCCGGAAATTTACTGCATTTCTATACCGCCCAGTTTCATACCTTTTCGAGCAGCCGCTAACACTCAGCGGCAGTTGCGTGATTGGCTAGCCGCCAATACAGCAGATCTTTTGCTGAAAGGGGAAAGAATGGTGAACCGAACGGCACTATTGGCCAGTTTGGCGCTGGCGATGGTATTATTCACGACACCTGCTGTCCAGTCGCAGGACCGTTTCACCGACAACGGCGACGGTACCGTCACCGATCGCGAACTGAACCTGATGTGGTCCAAGATGGACAACAACGGCGATGTCGATTGGAAACAGGCCGCGCGCTGGGTTCAATACACTTTTCCCGACACCCTGGCGAAAAAATACCCAAACTGGCGCCTGCCGACGCTGGCGGAACTGAAAACTCTTTACGTCAGGGATCCGGCCTATGAGGGCTACGAAACCATATGTGGGCAGCACGTCAAGATCGTGCCGGAGATCCGCATCAGTTGCGGCTGGGTATGGACGTCGGACGTGGAGTCTATAGCGGCGGGGGTGTTCAACTTCCAGCGCGGGATTCATTACACCGACCGCATGGTTCGCAAGCGGGCTTGCCGCGCCCTGCCGGTAAGGGAGCTGAAGTAGGTGCCGTCAACCATTCGGGGAATGAAGCTGAAGTCGCGCCGCCCCTTCCGCTCCGAGCAAGGCCGAAAGGGAAAAACAACCCGGCTCTTCATGGGGTTTCTATCTGGTTAGAGAACAAAAACCTTATACTCTTTGAACGGAACGCTGAACCTGGAACCGGACAGTTCAGGTTATTTCATGGTGACCCGGAAGATTTCTTCGATGGTGGTGACGCCGTTTAACAGCTTCTGAATGCCGTCCTGGCGCAGGGACATCATGTTCAGCTCCAGCGCTTTTTTCTTGATCACGTTCGAATCATAGGTTTTGAGGATCAACGACCTGAGTTCGTCGTTCAGTTCCATGATCTCGAAAATCGCGTTGCGGCCCTTATAGCCCGTGTGAAAACAGTTTTCACAGCCCCTGGCCCGGTATATCCGGTGGTTGCGGGACCGCGCGGGATCCATGCCGATGCTTCGGAAGGCCATGTCGTCGGGCTTGAAGGCTTCCTTGCAGTCGTTGCAGAGCGTGCGGACCAGCCGCTGCGCGATGACCGCGAGCAGGGAGGAAGAAATCAGAAACGGTTCGACGCCGATGTCCACCAGCCGGGTAATGGCGCTGGCCGAGTCGTTGGTGTGCAGGGTGGAGAAGACCAGGTGGCCGGTCAGCGCCGACTGCACGGCGATGTCGGCGGTTTCCCGGTCCCGGATTTCACCGATGAGAATGACATCCGGGTCCTGGCGCACGATGGAGCGCAGCCCGCGGGCGAAGGTTAAATCGATCTTGGGATTGACCTGGATCTGGCTGATGCCTTTGATCTGATACTCGACCGGGTCCTCGATCGTGATGATGTTGATGTCCGGCTTGTTGATCGTCGTCAAAATCGCATACAGCGTCGTGGTTTTGCCGCTGCCGGTGGGACCGGTGTTCAGGATGATCCCGTTCGGGCTCTGCACGAGTGCCTTGAGAACGGCCAGGCGATCGGGCGACAGTCCGATTTCCGGCAGGTCGAAGACCGCGCTGGTCTTGTTCAGGAGCCGGAGCACCACGCGCTCGCCGAAGGAGGTCGGAATGGTGGAGACCCGCACGTCGATGTCCTGGGCGCCGATCTTGATGTCCAGGCGGCCGTCCTGGGGCAGCCGTTTCTCGGCGATGTTCAGCTTGGCCATGACCTTGATGCGCGAAATCAGGGCCGGCTGGATCCACTTGGGCGGGGTCAAAAGATCGTAGAGAATGCCGTCGATGCGGTAGCGGACCTTGAAGCTGTCCTGGTAGGGTTCGATGTGAATGTCGCTGGCGCGGGCCTTGATCGACTGTGAAAGGATGTGGTTCACCAGCTTGATGATCGGTGCATCGCTGGTGTCGTCGAGCAGGTCGGCGGTATCCTCGAGTTCACTGATGATGTTGCTGCCGTCTTCTTCCAGGCCCTGAACGAGTTCTTCGGCCGTGCTCTGACTCAGATCGTAAGAGATGTTGACGGCGGCCAGGATGGCTTCCTTGGTCGAGAGCACCACGTCGTATTCCTTGAGGTCGAGCGAGCGCACCAGATCGTCGAGCGGCTGGAAACCGGACGGGTCGTTCATGGCGATGACATACTTGCTGCGGGGTGTCGGCGCCTCCTCGACGCCTTTTTTGGCAGGCGGCGCGCCGCCATCCTTGTTTACCTCCTGGACGTTGATGACCAGCGGGACCATCAGGTACTTTTTCAGAAACTGGATCGGGATGCGGCGGGTGAAGGCGAAGTCGATGTTGTCGAGCGGCAGGTCGAACCAGACCGGCAGGTCGTAGAGAAAGCTCATCGCTTCGAGCAGCTGTCGTTCCGAAAGGATATTTCGGGTGACGAGGATGTCGCCCAGGCGGCCGCCCTTTTCCTTCTTGATCTGCAGGGCCTCCGCGAAGCGCGCCTCGGTGATGCCGAAGCTGTTTTCAAGGATGTGGAACAGTCTGTTCTCCATCGGCTTTCTTTTGTCTTCTTATATTATTTCGGTTGGGGCATTTGCCGGGGCAGGCCGAACAGCTTGATCTGGCCTTCCTGGATCTGGCCCTCCCGGATTTGACCATTTTGGATCTGGCCTTCTTCGCCCCGGCCGCCGCGCAAGGTTTCGATCGTTGTTTTCTTCTGGCCGTATACGGTGGCGGCTTCGGCCGGGTTGTTGATGACGTGCGGGGTCAGAAAGATGTACAAATTGGTCTTCTGCTGCGACCGGTTCTGGTATTTGAAAAGCCATCCGAGCACCGGAATGTCGCCCAGCAGCGGGACTTTGTATTCCGCAACCGAGCTGGTGTCATCGATCAGCCCGCCGATGACGATGGTGCTCTTGTCGTCCACGATAACCGTGGTGTCAATGGTGCGTTTGAACGTGGTGGGGCGGAAATCCGTCGTGGATTCCAGGGCGCTGACCTCCAGGCCGATAGTCAGCCGCACGAGCCTCTCGATGCTGATGTGCGGCGTGATTTTTAAAATCGTGCCGACATCGCGGTATTCGAAGGAGTTGAAGGTTTCATTGTCGGTCGTCGAGGTGCGCGTCTGGAACGGGATGTTCTTGCCGACGTTGATCTTGGCTTCCTCGTTTTCGGTGGTCAGGATCTGCGGCGTCTGCATGATGTTGACGTCCCTGTCCTGTTTGAACGCCTGCACCAGGGCGGTCAGGTTGTTGAACTTGATGCCCGCGATGTCGATCGCCTCGGTGAAGACACCGAATGAAAACCCCTGCGGCAGAATGCCCTGGGTCAGGGCCGGAATGGCGGATTGCGGCGTCAGGAACCCGCCGCCCACAGCGGCGTCCCGGTTGCCGATGTTGGTCGTGCCGGCCGCGGTCCACTCCGTTCCCAGGCTGAAATCCTTTTGGGCGTTGACTTCCATGATCACGGCTTCGATGTAGACCATCGGCCGCGGGATATCGAGTTTCTTGATCACTTCCTCAACCACGGTGTAGTCGTCGCTGCTGGCCGTGATCACGAGGCTGTTGGTTGCCTTGTCGGCCGTGATGTTCACCTTGCCCGAGAGCAGCGGCGCGCCGGTGGCCGCGACCCGGTCCTTTCCCTGGGGGATATCCTTGGTCGGCAGGTTCTGCAGAACCTTGGCGATCTCCTCCGCGTTGGCATATTCCAGGAAGTAGACCCGTATCTTTTCCTTGCCCCGCGGGGTTTCACGGTCCAGAAAATCGATCAACTGCCTGACCCGGTCCAGTTCCACCGTGCTGGCCAGAACGATCACCGTGTTGGTGCGCTCGTCGGCAACGAATTTGGTGGTGTCGCCGGTGGTGTTTTTGCGGGGCGCGCCTTTGGGCTGGAACAGGGCCGTCAGCGTTTCGACCATTTTGGTGCTGTCGGCGTGCTGAAGCGGGATGACCGAAATTTTCCGGCCGACATCGGCCACGTCGATTTCCTTAAGGATTTTTATCAGCCGCTGGATGTTCGACAGCACGTCGGTGACGATCAACGTGTTGGTCGGGCCATAGGCTACGATGAGGCTGGTCTTTGATACCATGGGGGTGAACAGCCGTTTGACCTCATCGGCATCGGCATACGTCAGGGGGATCAACTGGGTGACGAGCTGGTCCTGCGGGGAGGTGGGCTTGGTGCTGGTGCGCGTCGGGATATCACTCGTGCGGGCTTCCGGCGCGGGCAGGATCTTGGTCACCTTGCCGGCCTGAACCGTACTGAACCCGTGGACATCCAGCACCGACTCGAACACCTTGTAAGCTTCGGCCACCGATATCTTGGTCGGCGAAATGATGGTCACATTGCCCCGGACGCGCTGATCGACAATGAAGTTTTTGCCGGTCAGCTCGCTGATGAACTTGATAAAGACATTGATGTCGACGTTGTTGAAGTCGATGGTGACGAAACGCTCCTCCGCATTGCCGGCATCGGAAGCCGCGTTCGCGGGGACCCGGGCGATGACCGCCACGATCACCAGAACAAGGATCATGCAGCAGCCGATGAATTTGCGATTGTTCTTTATTGGTCTCATTTTTATAGGGATCGCCTGTTTGCCGATGTTGAAGGTTGTGTTCGTCCGGCGGCCGCAAGGCCGGCCATCCACCGCGGGCAGCGGCGGAATTACCGGGTATCGAACGTTTCTGCCATCAAGACCGCATCAACGGTTCCGGCCTGTCGACCCGTTTTGGATATCGACAGCCCCTTGACCCGTACCAGGTTGTTCGATGTCTCGATTCTGTAGAGGTAAGACGTCAACTCCTTCATCGTAATGTTCTGCAGTTTGGTTTCCACGATCGACAGGTCATACGGGCTGTTTTCAAGGGTCGTCTTCGACGGTTTCATGTAAGCAATGCGGTCCTTCAGCCCGACCTGTCCCGCCAGGGTGTCGAGGAATGAAAACAGGGTGAATCCACTGCTCCTTCCGGCCATTCGGCCCTTTTCGGAGTCGACGATTTTCTTGATGCCTTCGTATTCCGCTTTCAGGACCAGCATTTCCTTCAACGCCTGGGTCTGAACCTCTATCTGCCTGTCCAGCTGTCGCCGTTTGTCCACCAGAGGAAAAATAACGGCCTGCATCAGGATGACGACGGCGATCAGACCGGCGGCCGCCCAGATGACGTATTTTTCGCGTTTGGTGATGGCAAACGGCAGCAGTTTCAATAACTTTTTCATATTAACAACCATGGCCCTTTGGGCCATAACGGTGCATGAA
>JBAPSB010000027.1:0-2127 GCA_049281435.1 Desulfobacterales bacterium | reverse complement strand
ATTGCGCGGAGGCATACTGTTGTATGCCGCACAAGGGATTCCGCCGATTGACGCCGAAATTGCGGAAAAGGGCCATTTCTGGACGGAAACTATTTATATTACATGCCCGAAGCAATTGCAAGGGATTGACGTCTCTCTTAAAACTTGTGATATTGATATAACAACTTATCAAGGATAATCTATGCTTCGTTTTTTTACCAGCCGCGAATTATCAGATAAACTGTCGATTCCTCCGGCCAAATGGAAAAGATGGTCGCGTGAGTTTCTCCCGCCCGATCCGCTGGGGGGATTGCAGTCCGGAGTTGCGCGGCAGTTCAGCGTGGATGAAGCCCTGACGGTTTTCACGGGTGGCTACCTGGTGGCCGAACTGAAGGCCAGCATTCCGGCTGCCAGGCAAATTTTGACCGACCTGCATTCGCTCCTTCAAAATATCGGTTTTTTTGCCAACAGCCGCATTGATCAACGATTTTTGTCCGGTTCAACCGAACCGATCCTCGATTACACCATCCGCATTTACCGTGATCGCCAATCGGCGGCCGGCGCGGCACGGTTTGCCTATGTGCTGCGGGGGAATTTATCCGGCACGTCCGAGGAAATCAAAGGCCGCAGGGTCTACACGAAGCGGTATATCGAGGAACTCATTTTGCCCTCGCCGACTTCCTTGCCGCAGCGGCTGAGCCATCGCACACTGAACCTTTCGGCGCTATCCGATTTTTTCGTCACGGCTCTGGGGGTGGACGAAGGGCATTTCCCGATTTTAAACGGATGGCGCAGAGCCTCTGTCGAGCAGGAGCATGAGGTCTTCCAGCGGCAAGGGGCGAAATACGCCGGCCGCGGGCGGCATGACAAGACCCTGGGATCTTAACCAGTT
Organism: Desulfobacterales bacterium; assembly: GCA_049281435.1. Taxonomy (GTDB): domain Bacteria; phylum Desulfobacterota; class Desulfobacteria; order Desulfobacterales; family SG8-13; genus JARFQH01. The sequence continues at coordinate 1,256 of JBAPSB010000027.1, read as the reverse complement.
GAAACGCGTGGCCACGGCCGCGCCGAGCAGCAGGTTGAGGGCCACCGTCACGACCGTGCGGTTCTCAGGCGCGGCGAGAAAGCTCCCGCGTGTCCATTCGTTGAACGCGCCCATCGCCGGACCGCACCAGATCTGATAGTCGATTTTGCGGGTCGGCTCGCCGATGTTGGCCCAGTTCGAGGATCGCCCCAGATAAGAGCGGAAGACCAGCGCCATTTTGTGTTTGGGGTCCTGCTCGGCGCGCTCGATCTGCCGCGGGTCCCTCAACCGGAAGAAAGCCCTGGTCTGTTCCCATTCCGCATCGAGACCACGGCGAAAAAAATCGCGCTCCAGGACCAGCCGCTCTTTTTGCGGTATATCCGCCAGCGAGTCGCAGCGGCAATAGAGATCGTAGAGTTTGGCGGCGCGAAAGGGAAACAGGGTGCCGCGTTTCAACACCTGCACCTTGACGTTCATTTCGAACATGTCGGCTGCCGGCGCCATGGCCACGTCGGCCTGGCTGGCTTCGGCCAGCATTGCGCGCACCGTGGCCGACGTGCCGGCTTCGATGCAGGCCTGGTTGACCGAGCCGGTCAGAACGAAGGCGGCACCGAGCGCAAAGGCCGCCGCCGCGGCCGCCGGGGTGGCGATTCCGCCGCCCAGGCCGACGCACAAAGGACGGTCGTACCCGAAAGATTCGGCCATCTGGTCCCTGAGGGCCAGGAGGGTGGGCAGCAGGGAGATGGCGGGCTGGTTGTCCGTGTGGCCCCCGGAATCGGCTTCGGCCGTCATGGCGTCGGCCACGGGAATACTGCGGGCCAGTTCGGCTTCGGCCGGTGTGATCATGTTCCGGTCCAGCAATTGCCGCAGGATCTTTTCCGGCGGCGGCGAAAAGAATTTGCGCGCGACCTCGATGCGCGAAACCTTGGCGGTCACGTGCCGGGGGCAGACGATCCGTCCGTCGGGGTTGCGATGAATCCCCTTTACGCGGTAATACACCAGGGGCAGGGTGAGATCCAGGTAAGCCGAGGCGCTGATGTGGCCGATGGCGTGCTTGAGGTAGAGATCGACCGTGGCCGCTTCCAGACCGGGATCGTTCGGGCTGTGAATGAGATTGACCCCGAAGGGCAGATCGGCCAGGTTCCGGCGCAGGGTGACGATGGCGGCTTCGATGGCCTCCAGGGACAATCCGGCGGCGCCGAAAAACCCGATCATGCCGGCCCGCGCCGCGGTCTCCACCATTTTGACCGAGGTGATGCCGTTGGCCATGGCGCCGA
>JBAPSB010000026.1:0-5471 GCA_049281435.1 Desulfobacterales bacterium | reverse complement strand
TGTATTCGTGGGAGAACCCGTGGACGCCGATGTTGCGGATCTGCGGGATTTCCACTTTGGCTTTGCGGTTCTTGAAACGGCTGATGGCCTTGATGACCACCTCATCGGTGCAGTCCTTGGGGGTGTGTTCGTGGAACTCGATGTGGGTGGCGCCCTCGATGTGGCAGCGCGGGTTGGTGGTGATAAGAGGCGTGCCGTAGCACTCGGCCACCTTGGCTAGGCCCTGCTTGATGCACTGGACGTCGACGCACATGACGTCGACCGCGCCGGTTACCAGCACCGCTTCGGTCGACATGAAGTTGCCGGCGTGGGGGATGCCGTGGCGCACCAGGACCTCGGCGCCGGAGCAGCACATGCCGGCTAGGTTGATGCCCTTGGCACCGGCTTTCTTGGCTTCTTCGATCAGGCTCAGCTCGTTGCACGATTCGATCATCGATTCGAACAGGTTGGGCTCGTGGCCGTGAACGATGACATTGACGTAGTCTTCCTTGAGCACGCCCATGTTGACCTCGATGCTGATGGGCGAGGGCGTGCCGAAAAGGATGTCAGAGATCTCGGTCGCCACCATGGAGCCGCCCCAGCCATCGGCCAGCGCCGTGCGGCTGCACTGCTTGGCGATGTTCTCGTAGTGCTGATCGACGCCCATGTGGGTGCGGTGCATGATCTCCATGATCTCGCGCATCGAGCCGCGCGGGACGATGCCCAGTTTACGCCAGGTTTCCAAAGTTTTTGCAGGAACGCGCTGGGCAAAGGGGATTTCGCCTTCCACCTGGGTGTAGGTTCGTTCCAGTTCCTTGTAGAGGTCCTTGGCAATGTCCATCATCTCGCGGCCCTCGGTCTCGATGCCGATCGAGCGGGCCACTTCTTCCAGCTTGACGGTGTCCTTGATCCTGTAGTCTTGAATGTTGCCGTTGACCACTTCGCGGAACAAATCGAGCATGCTCATGCCGTGGTCGGTGTGCGCGGCGCACCCGGAGGCGACCATGCGCGCGAAGTTACGGGCCATGATGGTGTCAATGGTGGCGCCGCAGACGCCGACCTTGCCGTAGGGGTCCTTGGCGTTCAGGCGGCAGGGCCCCATGGCGCAGTGCTTGCAGCAGGCCGAGTCCGCGCCGATGGGGCAGGCCTTCATGTTGACGGCCCGGTCGAAGGCGGTTTCCACGCCGTCGCGCTTGGCTTTTTCGAGCATCTGAATCGTGGCGTCGCAGGTCGTCAGGTCCCTGAAATTGATCTCTTTTTCCTTTTTAGCGATGATTTTTTTTTCTTCTGCCATGGTCGCTCCCTTCGTGGTGAGGTTGTTTAAAGGCGTTTCTGCAAAAATTTCAAAAGTTTAAGACAATCCATCCCCCGTTCTCAGTTAATAGTAATCATTACTGATAAACCTACAGGGGCGGTTTTCCCTTGTCAAGCAAAAATAAAAAAAATTGCCAGTGCGGTATTTTTATATTATGCAGGCGGGGAGGAACGCTGGTATCATCCGAATAAAATTCCGATAAAGGAGCCTGGCGATCGCGCGCCACCGCCCGCGCTTTTTGATCGGCATCTCGGGTATCGGTTGACACGGATATCACTTCAGGACGGAAGGAACAAGGGTTATGACGAAAGAAAAACCGGTAACGATTTATTCCCTGAGCACCTGCAGCCACTGCAAATCGACCAAGAAGATGCTGTCGGAGTGCACGATCAAATACGAATTCGTGGACGTTGATCTGCTGGAAGGCGAGGAACGCAAGGCGATTCTGGCGGATGTGAAGAAGTTCAACCCGAAGTGCTCTTTTCCGACCATCATCATCGGCGAGAAGGTCATCGTGGGGTTCAAGGAAAAAGAGATCAAGGAGGCGCTGGGACTATAAATGGATGCGCAGAAATTGTACGCCATGATGAAGAAAGTCCAGGAGCCCAAAGGCTATTATTTCAATGCCGACAGGGAAAGAACCTTTGAGCTGCTCGATGCCCTCATTCTGAACAAGGAACGCTACGGATACATGGGCTGTCCCTGCCGGCTGCTTTCCGGCGATCGCGAAAACGACCGCGACATCATCTGCCCCTGCATCTACAGCGTGCCGGACATCGAGGAATACGGCAGCTGCTACTGCAACCTCTATGTGTCCAAAAGCTGGAACGAGAACAAAATTCCCCATGCCTACGTGCCGGAGCGCCGACCGCCGGAGAAAATCATGTTCTGAATCATTCTTGACTTTTCACCGGTCCCAACTCATTTTTAAGGCCGGTGCAACTGTTTGATAATTTTAAAGGTTATTTCCAAAAATAGATGGGGTTTCCCGCGGTCGCCGGACGAAGGAGAAAAATGGACATGGAAGAATGCAAAGTGATTGTGAATACGGGCTTACGGGGGGTGACGGTCGCCAGCACCCGCATCAGCGACGTGGACGGCCAAAGGGGGCGCTTGATCTACCGGGGGTATCTGGTGAGCGATCTGGCGCAGCGGGCCGGATACGAGGAGATCATCTACCTGCTTCTCTACGAGAAACTGCCCGGAAAAAGCGAGCTGGCCCAATTCAAGGAGCGGCTGGCGGCCGAGCGATCGATTCCTCAAGCGGTGGTGGCGGCCTTGAAGACCCGCCCGCCCGATTCGCTGCCGATGGATATCCTGCAAGCCGGCGTGTCGCTTCTGGCCAACCACGATGCGGAAGCGGGCAGCCAGACCAAGGAGGCGGCCGAACGAAAAGCGGTGCGGTTGATCGCCAAGTTTCCGGTTCTGCTTGGGGCCTGGGGGCGGATCCGGCAGGGCCTGGAGCCGGTCGAACCGGCGGCGGATCTCGACCATGGCGCCAATTTTCTCTACATGCTCAGCGGCCAGCGACCGGCCGAGGATACGGCCCATTTCATGGATGTGGCGCTGGTGCTGCATGCGGAACATTCCTTCAACGCCTCGACCTTTACGGCGCGGCAGGTGGCCTCGACGCGGGCGCACATGTACGCCTCGGTTTCGGCGGCGGTCGGCTCGTTGTCCGGAGACCTGCACGGCGGCGCGAACGTGCGCGTGATGGAAATGCTCCAGCAGATCGGGTCGGTGGATCGGGTGGAGGAGTATGTGACCACCCAGCTGGATGCGGGCAAGCTGATCTTCGGGCTCGGCCATGCCGTCTACAAGGTGGACGATCCGCGGGCCAAGATCCTGGCGCCGATGTCCGCGACAATCGGGCAGCGGATAGGCGAGCCGCACTGGTACGAGATTTCACGCGCGTTGGAAGAAAAGGGCAAGGCCTTGTTCAAGGAACGCAAGGGCATCGATATCTTCACGAACGTGGATTTTTACAGTGCCTCGCTCTATCATGCGATGGGTATTCCGATGGATTTTTTCACCCCGGTATTTGCCGTGTCGCGGGTGGCCGGCTGGGCGGCCCACGTGATCGAGGAGCAGTATGCCGGTGCGGCGGAGAAGCCGGCCCTCTACCGGCCGGCATCGGATTATGTCGGGGACTACTGCGGGCCGGAGGAATGCGCCTTCGTGCCGGTGGAGGAACGCAAATAACTCGCAAGAGAAAAGAAGTTTTTTTCCCCTTGCCGCCGAGAGGCTCCGCCACGACGGGATGACCGATCTGATCATATGAATTTCTGGTCAGACGCCGGCAAAGGAAAAACTTTCAGATTCGATAAACAAAAAATTATAAAAGACCGCAGCGTGCTCTGCGTCTCCGCGGTGAAAATGAATATCACCACCGGCCTGGTTTATGGTCATATCGTGCAGCCGAGTTTGGTGCCCTCGTAAATAGCCGTTTTGGCCGTGCGCGGCTCGAGGCAGTCGCCGATCACGTGGGTTTCGTAGCCCAGCGACGTGATCTGCCGGTGGATGGTGTCGTCCGGCCGGATACCGATGGCAACCACCACGCGTTCGGCTTCGATGACCTGTTCGCGGCCGTCCGGGCCGGCGACCACCAGGGAGTTGCTGTTCACCCGCAGCAGCCGGTGTTCGGTGAGGATGCGGACATTGTTCTCCCCGAGCTTGCGAACCAGAAGTTTCTTGGTCACGGCCTCCAGATCGCCCCCTATTTTGGGCATCAATTCGACGATGGTCACCGGCGAGCCGGTTTCGGACAGATGAAAAGCCACCTCGCAACCGGTCGCCCCGCCGCCGACGACCACCGTTTTCTTTTTCTCGCACACTTCGCCGTTCAGGACCTTGTCAAAGGTCACCACCGAGGCCGCATCGATTCCCTCCACCGACGGCAGGACGGGAATGGACCCGGTCGCCAGGATCACCACGTCCGGATTTTCTTTTTGAACGGTTTGCGCCGTGACATCCTCTCCCAGGTGGCAGATGACGCCATTTAGTTCCACCTGTCTTTTCTGAAAATTGATCAGGCTCTGCATCTCCCTCTTGTAGGCGGTTTTACTGCCCGGAATCAGTTGTCCGCCCAGGTAGGGCTGCTTCTCGTAGAGGTGCACCTCGTGACCGCGCTTGGCCGCCACCCAGGCCGCATTCAATCCGCCCGGCCCGCCGCCGACCACCATGACCTTTTTCGGTTTGGTGGTGGGCACGATCTGCATTTCCTTTTCACGGCCCAGGGCTGGATTCACCAGGCACTCCAGGCGCCCGATGCGATATATCGACTGCATGCAGGTGTTGCAGGCGATGCACGTCCTTATTTCATCGAAGCGCCCTTCCTGGGCTTTGATCGGCATTTCGGGATCGGCCATCAAGCCGCGTCCGATGCAGACCAGGTCCGCCATTTTTTCGCCGATGATCCTGTCTGCCGTCCAGGGATCGTTGATCCGGCCGACGGCCATCACCGGGATCTGCAGCGCTTTTTTAACGGCCGCGGCGGATTCCGCCAGGCAGGCCTTCTCCATGAACATGGGCTGAGAGATCCATTCGGGGGTCGAGTCGTTCCCGGCCGAGACCTGGACGACATCGATTCCGGCGGCCACCAGCAATTTCAAAATATCGATGCTCTCTTCGACCGTCAGACCGTCGGGCACAAACTCCTGGGCACTGATTTTGAAAGAAATCGGAAACGCGGGCCCGATACGGTGTCGGATTTCCGCGATGATCTCGCGCGCAAAGCGGGTCCGGCCGGCGATATCGCCGCCGTAGCCATCTTGCCTGATGTTCGAGTAGCGTGAGAGGAACTGGTTGATCAGGTATCCGTGCGCGCCGTGGATTTCCAGCAGCTCGAAACCGGCTTCCCGGCCTCTCACCGCCGCCGCGCCAAACTTTTCGACCAGATCCTGGATTTGCAAATCGGAAAGCGGTTCCACATCCCCGCGGATGGCAGGGCAGGGCAGGGGCGAGGGGGCCAGCGGCAGCCGCCGGATGACTTTGGCGGAGGTTTGCCGTCCGGCATGGTGGATCTGGATGGCCGGAATGGCGCCTTCGGCCTTGATGGCCGCAGCGATTCGGGAAAGCCCTTCCAGCAACCGGTCGCTGTCGATGCGGGCCTGATTTTCGGAAACCACCCCTTCGGGTGCGACCGCGCAGGCTTCCATGATGACCATGGCCGGACCGC
>JBAPSB010000025.1:0-3515 GCA_049281435.1 Desulfobacterales bacterium | reverse complement strand
ATTAAGAGGTTGAAATATTCCCCGGTAGCTCAATTGGCAGAGCGGGTGACTGTTAATCACTAGGTCGTAGGTTCAAGTCCTACCCGGGGAGCCAAAAAAACAATCCGCCGAATCCGGCGGTTCTTATTTAACCCAAAACCCTGAGGGACCTGATCTTAGTATTGGACCGGATCGACTGCCGGCGGGATAGGCATCCTCGATTTCGGGCTCGATGATAATCAGTCCGAGGGCAACCAGTTCGTTTTCATCGTCAATCTCGTTAACCTCGTCGACCACCGGGCTGGTTACGTAAAGCGACCCGACATGTTTCACGACGAGTTTCAGCACAGCCCGTCCCGTCTTGATGAAATCGATCAGCACGCAAGCAGCCATTATCATGAGCTTGGGAGGCGGCGAGTGACGTGTCACAGGACGGCCTCCCAGTCCTTCAAGAGTTCCTGCATCTCCTCGATACCGATCCGAAGCATTTCAGCGCCGCGGCTAAGCGATATCTTGTCTTTTTCCACCGCCTCCCTGGTCAAACGACTGAAGCGATCTTCGAAAAAGTCGAACCGCTGCATTCCGAACGGTTCGACGGCATCCATGCCCATCGGTTCTTCTTTGAAAGAGAGTCTCCGGTTGAAGCGTCGCTGATATGCGATATTGAATTTTTTCCAGATGGAACTGTCTGCATCGCCATACTCGACAAGACGGGAGAGTACAGTTTTATAGCTGACTCGGAAGATGCGCTTGACTTTGAAGACCCTGTCTACAAAGTGCAGTCCGGCCGCTTCATTCCATTCCTTCCGGAACCCTTCGTCCGGCATCAGAAAGTGTCCGGCGAAACGGTCGGCTTCATGCTCTTCCACTTTGCTTTCCTCGACCTGGCTGACATCGTAGGCGTCGGGGTGCAGCATGAGATGGCCGAGTTCGTGGGCGGCGCTGAAGATGCGCCTTTCAACCGAAATCCGCTCCCACACGTTCACAACCACCGCCGGGCCGCCGTCCTCCTCTCCGACAGACAGGCCGAAGAAACTATTGGAAGCCATGGGAACCGGAAAAACCTTCACACCCGCATGTTCGAGCAGACCACAGATGTCGTGGATGGGTTCGGTGGGTTTCAGCCCCAGCTTTTTGCGGCAGAGTCCGGCCGCCTCGGCGAGCCGCTCCCTGGAACATTGCGCCCTGGCCGAATTGAGGCGGAACGGCTTTTCTTTCTTGAGGCTTTCTTCTAAATAATTGAAGTCATCGAGCCACCTCGCCACTTCAGCCAAGACATTTTCCCGATTCTGCATCCGCTTCGAGGACCGGAACCGGACGGTGCGCAGTTCCCGAACCGGCTGAAAAAGCACCTGAATTTTCACATCGAGTGCCTTGGCGATGGCCTGCATGGTCCTCATCCGCGGCTCACTTTTGGCAAGCTCAAGATTTTTGATTGCCGGCAAGGAGAGACCAGCGGTGTCTGCCAAAGCCCTTTGACTGAAGCGTTTCGCAGTCCTCAACCGCCTTACATTTTTGGAGAGTACTTGCAGGTTCATGGTCACCTCCCTTTTTTTTATCAAAAAATACCATTTAACAAAAACTTGTCAAATGGTATTTTTAAATCATTCCCCATCCGACACTTCCCGAGCCATTCCGGTAGACAGCATCTGATTGCGGATTTGGGATTTCGGATTGAAAAAAACGCCCGTAATCGGGAATCTCCAATTTAAAAGGTGCCCACCGCAGGCATCGGGCGGTGCTCTACGCCTCCGAGCCGGCCTTTCTGGATGCGGTCCTGGCCGAAGAGCGCGGCTGGCGGGAGCTGTTCCCTCCATATATTCCCCCAAAGGTTTGATCAAAACCCCGGTCGCTTTTGCCAATACGGCTGGCGGCAAAATCATCATCGGCGTGGATGACAAAAACCGTTCGCCTGTCGGGGTCAGCAACCCCCTGGATGAGGAAGAGCGGATTTGCAGCCTAATCGCCGATGCCATCAGCCCGAGACTCGTCCCGAATGTGGAGATGGTAACGGTCGAGAACCGAACGCTGCTGGTGGTCGAGGTCTTTTTGAGCGGCACCCGGCCCCACTGGGTCAAGGCCGATGGGCCGGAAACCGGCGTTTACGTGCGCCTGGGCTCCACCAAGCGGCAGCCTGATCGGGAGTTGATCGCGGAACTCCGTCGCTCGGTGGAAGGCGTTGCTTTTGATGAATTGCCCATGTCCGACTTGAGCATTAAAGATCTGGATCTGGCGGCGCTGAAAACCCTGTTTCGCGGCACGCATGAACTGGATGAAAAGGAGCTGCTGACCCTTAGGCTGCTGAAAAAAGACCAGGGGCGGTTGGCACCGACAAAGGGCGCTGTGTTGATCTGCGGAAAGGATCGGGCACTGCATTTTCCCGATGCCTGGGTCCAGTGCGGCCGATTCATCGGCCGGGACAAGGCCCGCATCTTCGATCACATCGACCTCTATGACCATCTGCCCCAGGCAGTGGACGGCATTATGTTGTTTCTCAAGAAACACGCCATGCGCGGCGCCGATTTCTCCGAGGCGCGGCGCAAGGATGTGTGGAGCATTCCTTTGGAGATTCTGCACGAGGTGGTCATCAACGCCCTGGTGCACGCCGATTATTCACAGCGGGGCGCGCCCATCCGGGTCGCCTTTTTTGATGACCGTATCGAGGTCGAAAACCCGGGCATCCTGCTGCCCGGCATGACCATTGAGGACATGCGCCGAGGCATCTCCAAAATCCGCAACCATGTCATCACCCGGATTTTCCGGGAGCTGAACCTGATCGAGCAGTGGGGCAGCGGCATACCCCGTATTCTGAGTGAGGCCGAGGCGTTGGGCTTGCCGGACCTGCAGATGGAAGAGATAGGGATGCGGGTGCGCATCACGGTTTTTCTGATCGAACAGATAGCCATTTCAGAGCCTGCCGAACAAGTAACCGAACAAGTCGAGGCCCATGATGGGGCCCATGATGAGGCCTATGAGCCCATGACGGAAGTTGAGCAAGTCATAATGACGGCATGCGCCCAGAGTCCCAAAAGCACCCCCGACCTTCTCAGAAGGCTGGAATACAAATCACGAACCGGCAATTTTAAGAGGGTGCTGTCCCGATTGTTGAAAACAGGCCTTCTCGAAATGACAAACCCGCAAAAACCCAGAGCCAGAAATCAGCGGTACCGGTCTACCCATTTAGGAAAGGACGTTTTGCGGAAAGCCGGTCAAGATATGGAAAGCACCCAATGAACCTGAAACAGGCCATCCTGACCATCATGGACCAAGCCGAAGGGGTGGGCGTGGCCAGCACCAACAAGAAAGACCCGCCGTTGCCGGTCATCATTGCGCCAATTCAGGAGCGAACGGGTTATGACATCAACCTTCCCATCACCAAACCCCGCCTGGTGCATGACGTCCGCAAACTGGCGGACCTGCGTCTTGAAGAGCTGGAGGCCATCTATGAACAGGAGGAACTTGCGGAGGTCTTCCGGGTTCGGTTGAAACTGCAGTTCGCAACCACCCAGACCGAAGTGCATCAGGCCGATATCGCC
>JBAPSB010000024.1:0-29641 GCA_049281435.1 Desulfobacterales bacterium | reverse complement strand
CTGCCTCTCCTGTGAAATGTGCACCACCTACTGCCCGAACAAGGTCGGTGTCGCCGAAACCATCCTGCATCTGCGCAGCCTGTCGGCACGCTCGGGCATTGCGCCGCAGGAAAGGCAGCTGGCGGTGTTTCACCAGACCTTCCTCGATGAACTCCAGCGTTTCGGCCGCGTCAACGAGGCCTGGCTGATGGCGGCGCTCAACCGCAAGCCCGGCATACTCGGAGAAAAATTGCGCACGGGCCAGCTGAAGACGGAACTCGAATTGGGGTGGACGCTCTGGCGCAAGGGAAAGTTGAAGCTGCTGCCGCAGCGCTGCGCCGCCATTCATGAAATTCGGGCGTTGTACCGCAATAGGCGGGGGGGCTGATGGCGCAGAAGCTGGCATTTTACCCGGGCTGTTCCCTGGAAGGCATGGCCAACGACTACGCCCGCTCCATCGCGGCGGTGTTCGAGCAGCTGGACATCACGCTGGTGGAAATCGAGGACTGGTCGTGTTGCGGCGCGACCGCGGCGCACAGCCTGGACGAAACCATGGCCGTGCTGCTGCCGGCCAGAAACCTTGCGGCCGCCGAGAAGATGGGGCTCGACATCGTGTCGCCCTGCGCCAACTGTTTTAACCGGCTGCTTTTTTCCAGGGCCATGATCCGCAAGAAGATCTACGATATTCCCTGGCCGGTCAGCGGCGAGATCGAGGTTTACGACATGACGCGCTTTCTGGCCCGGCCGGAAATGGTTGCGCGCATCGAGCAACGCGTGCTCAAGCCTTTGAAAGGCCTGAAAGTCGTATGTTACTACGGCTGTCAGATGGTCCGCCCGCCGCGGCTGACCGGCTTCACCGACTACGAAAACCCGCTGACCCTCGATCGTCTCGCGGCCGCCGCCGGAGCCGATGTGCTGGACTGGTCTTATAAGACCACCTGTTGCGGCGCCAGCATCGGCATCGGCCGTCGGGACATCCAGGAATCGCTGACCGCGCGGCTGCTGGAAAAGGCGCGCGACACCGGCGCCGAAGCCGTCGTGGTATCCTGCCCCCTGTGCCAGGCCAACCTGGATCTCTTCCAACGCGACAAGGCGCCCCGGCGTCCGCACTTGCCGGTTTTCTACTTCACCGAACTCCTGCGCCTGGCTTTCGAGGCCGACAATGGATCGGCCGACTGGTTCCGGGCGCACATCGCCGATCCGGTGCCGCTGCTCAAAGCAAAGGACCTGCTGCGGTGAACGATTTCAATGAACAAAAAGCCGGCGCCGGCCGTGCGGTCGGGCGGGTGATCGTCATCGGCGGCGGTATCGGCGGCATCCAGTGTGCGCTCGACCTGGCCGACACCGGATTTTATGTCTACCTGCTCGACCAAACCCCCACCCTGGGGGGGACCATGGCCCGCCTGGACAAGACCTTTCCCACCAACGATTGCTCCACGTGCATGTTTTCTCCCAAGCTGGTCCAGGCGGCCGGAAATCCCAACATCGACATCATCGCCCCCGCCCGCCTGCTGAACATAGCGGGAGAACCGGGACGATTTGCGGCGCGCATCGAAAAAATGCCGCGCTACATCGATGCCGATAAGTGCATCGCCTGCGGCCAGTGCGCCCAGAAATGCCCCCAAAAAGTGCCCGATGAGTTCAACGGGGCGTTGTCCTTTCGCAAGGCGGCGTATCTGACGTTTCCCCAGGCCGTTCCCCTCAAATACGCCCTGGATCCGGAACACTGCCTGTACCTGACCCGCAACCGCTGCGGGCTGTGCCGGAAAATCTGCCCCACCGCGGCCATCGATTTCGACCAGAAGCCTGAAATTCTCGATCTCGAAGCCGGGGCCGTCATCGTGGCGACCGGTTTCGAGCCGGCACTCACGGCGCGGGAAGGCGAATACGGCTACGGCCGCTATCGCAATGTCGTCACGTCGTTGCAATACGAGCGCATGCTCTCGGCCACCGGCCCTTATGCCGGACACCTCAAGCGCCCGTCGGACGGCCGGGTGCCGAAGACGGTGGCTTGGATCCAGTGCGTGCTCTCGCGCGATGCGTCCCGCAACCGGCCGTTCTGTTCGTCGGTCTGCTGCATGCACGCCGCCAAGCAGGCCGTGCTGACGCGCAGCCACGACCCGCAGGCGCAAACCGTCATCTACTTCATGGACATCCGGGCCCACGGCAAGGGCTTCGACGAGTACATCGAGCGCGCGCGCCATGTGCACGGCGTGCGCTACCAGCGCTCGATGATATCGCAGGTTTACCTGAATCCGGAAAACGAGAACCTGATCATCGAGACCTTCGATCACCACCGCAACTGCAAGGTGGAAGAAGAATATGATCTCGTGGTGCTATCGAGCGGCTTCAAGCCCTCGCGCAAATCGAGCGAGCTGCTCAAGCAGCTGGAATTGACGGCCAATCCTTTCGGCTTTTTGACCGCCGGCTTCGACGAGCCGGTGTCGACCTCGCGGGCCGGGGTATTCGTCTGCGGCGGCATCGAAGCCCCGAAGGACATCCCCGAAACCGTCATCCAGGCCGGCGCCGCGGCGGCCGAAGCGGCGGTGGTCCTCCAAACCGGCCGATATACGGCCACATCCGTCGCCGAGTCCACACCGGAACGGGCCAGTGCCGGACCGGCCCGGATCGGCGTCTTCGTCTGCCATTGCGGATCGAATATTGCGGGGGTGGTCGACATCCCGCAGCTAATGCAGCAAGTCGGGCAACTGCCGAATGTGGTGCTGGCCACCGACTTCATGTTCACCTGTTCGGCCGAAACCCAGCCGGCGCTGATCGAGCTGATGCAAAAACACGAACTGAACCGCGTGGTCGTGGCCGCCTGCTCGCCAAAGACCCACGAACCGCTCTTTCAGGAAACCCTCCGAGAGGCCGGTCTGAACCCGTATCTCTTCGAGATGGTCAACATCCGCAACCAGTGCTCGTGGGTCCACAGCCGCCAGCCGCAGCAAGCCACCGAAAAATCTTTCCAGCTGATCCGCGCGGGTGTCTCACGGGCCATGCGCCTGGAGCCGCTGACCGATCAGAGCTTTCGCGTGGATCCCCGCGCGTTGGTCATTGGCGCCGGACTCTCGGGCATGAGCGCCGCGCTGACACTGGCGGACCAGGGATTTTCGGTCTACCTGGTGGAAAAAGACTCTCATCTGGGAGGATTCGCGCGGCATCTCACCGAAACCCTGGAAGGGGACTCGCCGTTAAAGCTCGTGCGAACTCTCGGAGAAAGGGTCCGGCGCCACCCGCTGATATCGGTTTTTATGGAAAGCCGCCTGACCGACCATCAGGGTCATCTGGGGAGTTTTCGCGGGGGTCTCGAAACCAACAACGGTGTGCACGAGATCACCTATGGTGCCGTCATCGTGGCCACCGGCGGCCGCGCCTACGAACCACGGGAATACCTGTATGCCCAGGATGAACGCGTACTGTCTCAAGTCGATCTGTCCCGCCGGCTCAAGGAGGCGCCCGCCTGGGCCTGCGGCCTGAACCGGGTGGTCATGATCCAGTGCGTCGGTTCCCGCAACGAGGAATTCGGCTTCTGCAGCCGCGTCTGCTGCAGCGCCGCGGTCAAAAACAGCATTTCGATCAAGGAGATCAACCCCGATGCCCAGGTCGTGATCCTTTATCGTGACCTGCGCACGTTCGGATTCAAGGAACTCTATTACTTAAAAGCCCGCCGACTGGGCGTGATGTTTTTTCGCTACATTCCTCAAGATCAGCCCCTGGTTTACACCGACACTGCCGGAAAGCTGGTCGTGGACTTTACCGACCGCAGTTCGCACCAGGATTTTCGAGTGGAACCCGATGTGGTGGCGCTCAGCGCCGGGATGCGCCCTCACGCCGGTGCCGACCAGATCGCCTCGGTTCTGAAGCTTCCGCGTGGAAAGGAGGGCTTTTTCCTGGAGGCGCACGTCAAGCTGCAACCCCTGGAGTTTGCGTCGCCCGGCGTTTTTCTGGCCGGTCTCGCCCACAGCCCCCGCTTCATTCCCGAAGCTTTGGCCATGGCCAAAGGAGCGGCCCAGCAAGCCGCCAAAATCCTCTGCAAGCAGGAGATTACCACGCCCGCCACGGTGGCCGAGGTCGACCCCGACCGGTGTGCCGCCTGCCTGGCCTGTGTGCGTGTCTGCCCGTTTGCGGCCCCTTTTATCAACGCCGACGGCGTGTCCGAAATCCCCCCCTCCAAATGCCGCGGCTGCGGCATCTGCGTGGCCGAGTGCCCCGCCCGCGCCATCACCCTCAAGCACAGCACCGATGCGCAGATCGAGGCCAAGATCGACGCCCTGCTTACGGATTAGGTCCCTGTGCCCTTGAAATGCGGTGAGGCGGTCTTAACTATTGTCCAGCCATAAATGGGTCTTTTCCTCACAATTTCCCACGTGTTCGGGCCGGTCAACGGAAATCCTTGGCATTTTAATACCTCATACCTGATCGTTACGGTACATTTAAGGGGTGGCAGGGGTTGAGAGTGAAACGAAACCCAACAAATGATCATGAGCCTTCTTTCGATAAGGAATCTGATAAAATGAGACAATTACTAAAATCCGCGGCCGAAACGGCTATCGAATACCTTGAGAAGATCGACCAACGGCAGGTTGCACCGACTGCGGAAGCCATCGATAACCTCCAACGGTTTCGTGAACCACTGCCGGAAACCACCCAAGAACCTGAAACAGTTTTTACGATCTTAAGTGAACTCGGATCGCCGGCAACGATGGCAATGGCCGGCCCCCGTTTTTTCGGATTTGTTATCGGTGGCGCACTTCCGGTTACACTGGCGGCGAACTGGCTGGCAGCTGCATGGGATCAAAACAGCGCGCTGTATCAGGTGACACCTGCGACCGCTGTTTTGGAAGAGGTGGCTCTGGGGTGGCTCGTCGACCTGTTTGAGTTGCCCCGGGAAACCGGCGGCGCTTTTGTTACCGGCGCCACCGTGGCCAACTTCACGGCATTGGCCGCGGCCCGGCACGCGGTTCTCGAAAGGTCGGACTGGAATGTCGAGGCTGATGGGTTGTTCGGTGCCCCTCCCGTTACGGTGGTGGTCAGTGAAGAGTCCCATCCCACGCTCTTCAAGTCATTGGGGATGCTTGGATTCGGCCGCAGCCGAGTCGTCAAGGTTGCGGTCGACAGTCAGGGGCGGATGAGGGCCGATGCCCTTCCCCCCATCGACGGCCCGACGATCATCTGTACCCAGGCCGGCAATGTCAACACCGGCGCGTTCGATCCGATCGGCGACATCTGCGATATCGCTCACGGCAGTGGGGCATGGGTGCACGTCGACGGCGCCTTCGGCCTTTGGGCCGCTGTCTCGCCACGGCTTCGTCATCTTACGGTAGGCCTCGAAAAAGCCGACTCATGGGCGACCGATGGCCATAAATGGCTCAATGTGCCCTATGACAGCGGAATCGCGCTCGTGCGCGACCCGCTCCCTCTTCGGGCGGCAATGGCAATCACCGCGGAGTATCTGCCGACATCGACTCCGCACAGAAATCCATCGGACTTCACCCCTGAGCTGTCGCGCAGAGCGCGCGGCGTTGAGGTGTGGGCCGCATTGCGGCATCTGGGACGCAGAGGTGTTGCCGAAATGATAGGACGATGTTGCCGGCATGCGCAGCGTTTTGCGGATGGGTTCAGTGCGTCCGGTTATCAGGTATTGAACGAAGTCGTCTTGAACCAGGTCCTGGTTTCTTTTGGCGATCCGGAAAAGACCAAAAGAGTCATAGCCGCCATCCAGCAGGACGGCACCTGCTATTGTGGCGGCACGGTATGGCAGGGGCGCGAGGCGATGCGGATCAGTGTGTCGTCCTGGGCGACAACCGCCGAAGATGTGGAGAAAAGTTTGACGGTGATGCTTGGAATCGCCGACACTATCGATTGAATGTCTATTCCTGTAAAATACTGGTTTGTGGTATAAATGGTGCCGCCGATGGAAATTATTTCTCAGACGTCAAAAGGCCACAGGGTAGGTTTATACAAAACGGCCATCCTGCTGGCCCAAATCACCGTATTTTACAACCTGCTGGAAGGACTCGTGTCCGTTTTCTTCGGCCTCGAAGACGAGACCCTGTCCCTGCTCGGTTTCGGGATCGATTCCTTTGTCGAGGTCATATCGGGCATCGGCATCTGGCACATGGTTCACCGGATGAAACGCGACCTGTCGGGCAATGTCGATCCCTTCGAACGCAAGGCGCTGCGGATCACCGGCGGCGCTTTTTACCTGCTCACCCTGGGACTCGTCTCGACGGCGGCCATTAACCTCGTTCGCGGCCACCGTCCGGAAACCACCTTCTGGGGGATCGTCATTTCCCTCGTGTCGATTGTCACGATGGGGGTCCTGATCGGCTTCAAGATGCGGGTCGGCCGGCAGCTTCGCTCGGATGCCATCATTGCCGACGCCAACTGCACCAAAGCCTGCCTGTACCTGTCTTTCGTGCTCCTGGCGGCCAGCGCCGGCTACGCCGCCACCGGAATCGGCGGCCTCGATTCGCTGGGGGCGATCGCGATTGCCGTTTTTGCCGTCAGGGAAGGAAGGGAAGCCTTCGAAAAGGCCCGCGGAAAATCCTGTTCGTGTCACGACGCCGGGGTATAGGACAGCGATGAACAACCGCAGCAGCCCCCATCACACCCACGGTCACAATCACGGGCCGGTCGATTACACCAAGGCCTTTGCCATAGGGGTCGCACTGAACTTCGGCTTCGTGATTGCGGAGGTTATTTTCGGCCTCACGGCCGACTCGCTCGCCTTGCTGGCCGATGCCGGACACAACCTGAGCGATGTGGCCGGCCTGCTGCTCGCCTGGGGCGCGAGCCTGTTGAGCCGTCTTCAGCCGACCGCCCGGCGGACATATGGCTGGCGGAGCACGACGATTCTGGCGGCGCTGGTCAATGCCGTCATTTTGCTGGTGGCGGTCGGCGGCATCGCGCTGGAATCGGTCCAGCGTTTCAAGGACCCGGCCCCGTCAGCCGGAGAGACGATCATTTTCGTGGCCGCCGTCGGCGTGATCGTCAACACGGTGACCGCGCTGCTGTTTCTGTCCGGCCGCGAGAAAGACCTGAACATCCGCGGCGCTTTTCTGCACATGGCCGCCGACGCCGGCGTGTCAGTCGGGGTGGTCCTGGCCGGCATCGGCATCATGACGACCGGGTGGCTGTGGATAGATCCGCTGGTCAGCCTCCTCATCGTGGCCATCATTTTAGTGAGTACCTGGGGCTTGCTGAAAGAATCGATGAACCTGGCGCTGCAGGCCGTGCCGGCCGGAATCGACAGCCAGGCGGTCACCGGGTACTTATCGGGTCTGCCAGGCGTCACGGCCGTTCACGACCTGCACATATGGGCCATCAGCACGACCGAAACCGCCCTGACCGCCCATCTCGTCAAGCCCGACCCGGCCGGCGACGACCTGTTGATCACTCAAGCCCGCCGCGATCTCTTTGAAAACTTCGGCATCGACCACTTGACGGTGCAATGGGAAAGAAATGATTCCTTCGTGCAATGCGGCGCCGCCTGCAACCCCCAAAAAATTTGACGGGGTTCGTATGTCGCCCGTCCCCTTCATGTGGTGACATGCGGCCACCATCGGATCCCCATACCGTTCTTGTTATAGAAGATGATCCCAACACAACGGCCCTCGTCGCGCTTTACCTCGAACGCGAGGGTTTCGGTGTGTTAACGGCCGGTGACGGTCGGACCGGCCTCGCCCTGGCCGAGCAGCACCGTCCGGATATGGTCATTCTGGACCTGATGCTGCCGAAAATGGATGGCTGGGAGATCTGCCGACGGCTGCGGCGGTTTTCCGACGTACCGGTCATCATGTTGACCGCCCGGGGGGAAGAGATCGACCGGGTGGCCGGACTGACGCTGGGGGCCGACGACTATATCGTGAAACCCTTCAGTCCCCGGGAACTGATCGCGCGCGTCAAAGCCGTTCTGCGGCGCTCGTTCCCGCCGTCAACCGGAAGGGGCAGAATACTCGCCCACGCCGATGTGCGGCTGGATCTTGAAAAACGCCGGTTGAGCGTCAAGGGGCGATCGGTCGCCCTCACACCGCACGAGTATGCCCTGCTCGAGGCCCTCATGTCCGCCCGCGGCCGGAATTTCACCCGGGACGAACTGCTGAACAGGTTGTATCCCCTGGGCGATGCCGTGGTGGTCGATCGCGTGGTCGACGTTCACATCGGGAAGCTGCGGCAGAAGATCGAACCCGACCCTGCCCGTCCCCGGTACATTCTGACAGTTCGCGGTGTCGGCTACCGGTTTGCCGATCGCCTGCCGCAGACGGGAGAAGAGCCGACGTGAAACGGCACCTGATTCTCAAGCTGCTGGCCATCAATCTGGCCGTGATCGGCTTTGTCATCGTCGTTCTTTGGCTTTCGATCGACACCCTGGCCGCGGGATATTTCGTCACCCTCATGGAGAAATACCACATCTCTCCCGGACCCGCGCATGCCATGTTCATCGGAGCTGTGCACCGCTACCTTCTCTGGGCCTGCCTGGCGGCTGTGATTCTGGCTGTCGTACTCAGCTTCGTTTTGATGCGCAGGATCCTCGCGCCCTTGACCCGGATGACCGTCATAACCCGTGAAATCGCGGCGGGCAATTTTGCCGACCGGGTTCCGGTCGGAACCCGGGACGAGGTGGGTCAGCTCGCTCAGGCCTTCAACCGAATGGCGTCGAGTCTCGAGAAGATCGAAAACCTGCGCCGCACCCTGATGATCGACGTGGCCCATGAACTTCGCACGCCCTTGACCAATATCCGCGGATACCTGGAGGCTCTCACCGATGGCGTGCTGGAGCCCTCGGCCGCGGTTTTTTCCCTGCTGCAGGCTGAAACCATGCGCCTGGTTCAGCTCCTCGAGGATGTCCTTCAACTCGCCCGGGCCGACGCGGCCCGCGGCAGCCTGAACCTGCAGCCGACCGAGCTGCGCGAGGCGATCGATGCGACCCTCGAAACATTTTTACCCGTGTTTGAGCAGAAGTCGGTCGTCGTGAAACGGCATTTCCCGGATGATCCCGTGACGGTGCCGGCCGACCGGGCGCGGATCGCCCGCGTTCTGCGTAACCTGACGGATAATGCCGCCCGATACACCCCGCCAAACGGGACACTGGACATCCGTGTCGAGCCAGGCGTCGGGCAGGTGGGGGTTGACTTCACCAACGACGGCAGCGAGCTGACAGAAGCTGACCTGCCCTATCTCTTCGAGCGGTTTTACCGCGGGGAAAAATCGCGTTCGCGGCAACACGGCGGCGCCGGCATCGGCCTGGCCATCGTCAAGGAACTGGTCGAAGCCCACGGCGGTGCGGTCGGTGCCGAATTGACCGACCAACGGGTTCGAATCCGGTTCGCACTTCCCATGGAGCCGCTTTCACCGGTGAATTTATCCCAGGACCCCTCGTCCGGCGCCTCATCGTAAATCTTTACCCAATCTTTACCGTATCTTTACACCACCTTTAAAAAGCGGTCTTATTATTCAGAGGAAACGGCCCTGAATCATCCGGCTGGTCATCGATGATGGACTCGGACGATCGGGGTAACCCCTGTAAGCAAATAGTGGAGGTGTCTCATGAAAAAGCTATATATCACGCTCTTTGGCCTGGTGGCGGTTTTTTTGGGCGTCTATCAGGTCGAAAGCACGGGCGCTAAAACCACCGCACAAATGGACAGCAAGCCCGGTTTGACCCGCAGCGCCGTCTTTGCCGGCGGCTGCTTCTGGTGCACCGAATCCGATTTCGAGAAAGTCGACGGGGTCATCGAGGCCATTTCGGGCTATACCGGCGGCGCGATGGCCAATCCCACCTACGAGCAGGTTTCGGCCGGCGGCACCGGACACGTGGAGGCCGTGAAAGTGGTTTACGATCCGACCAGGATCACCTACGCGCAGTTGCTCGAGGTGTTCTGGCGGCATGTGGACCCCACCGATGGCGGGGGCCAGTTCGTGGACCGGGGCTCGCAGTACTGCAGTGCCATCTTCTATGCCGATGACAGCGAGCGCCAGATGGCCGAAGCTTCCAAAAAGAAGCTGGCGGATTCGGGCCGTTTCGACCAGCCGATCGTTACCGACATCCTTGCCCTGGGTGAATTTTATCCGGCCGAGGCGTATCACCAGGATTATTACAAGAAAAACCCTATCCGGTATCACTGGTATCGCTCCGGCTCGGGCCGGGACCAGTTTCTGGAGAAGGTGTGGGGTGCGGCAACATCGATGGTGACGCCGCAGAAAAAGGTGCAGAAAGTGGCCATGGCCACAGAAAGTGGACTAATGGGAAGCGCCGTGACGGATAACTGGGAAAGCGGTGCGGCGGTGATCGTGAAGGCCGGCCTGCAGCAGGGTCAGGTGGCGGCTGCCAAAGACGATACTTTCAAGGTTCCCGATGACGGGCAGCTGCGCCGTGTATTGACGCCCTTGCAGTACAACGTCACCCGCCAAAACGGCACCGAACCGCCATTCGACAACGAGTACTGGAACAATCACGAGGCGGGCATTTACGTCGACATCGTCTCGGGCGAGCCGCTGTTCAGTTCGACCGACAAGTTCGAGTCCGGGACGGGCTGGCCCAGCTTCACGCAGCCGCTGGAGGCACAGAACGTGGTCGAAAAATCCGACCGGAGCTTCTTGATGGTACGGACCGAGGTGCGCAGCAAGCACGCCGATTCGCACCTGGGTCACCTCTTCAACGACGGCCCCCAGCCCACCGGCCTGCGCTACTGCATCAATTCGGCCGCCCTGCGGTTTGTCCCCGTCGCCGACCTGGAAAAGGAGGGCTACGGGAAATATCGCAAACTGTTCGAGTGAGTGAAAATCAAGCGATGCCGTGCACGAGGAAAAATAGGTCAGGGACTGCGTCGTGGTTCCTCGGAATCGGGCGCGTCCGCAGCGGTTGGTTCGGCGGAGTCCGGATCGATAGACAGGCGTTCGGCGGCTTCCGTCGAATCACGGCTTTCGCCGCCGGCTTCGGGGCTGCCGTAGGGCGGATAGTCGAGTGTGCCCTCGAGCCGCTCGATTTCCTCGCGCGGCAGGCGGGGGAAGGGCAGCTGGCTGTTTTTACGCCACGCGGCCACTGCCGCTTTCGCCTTTCCGGTGCTCTCGGCATCGATGCCGTTATCGCGGGCCATGTAGAGCGTTTGGGATGGAAATGCGAAGCCGCTGCCCGCACTGGTTACGATGTCATAGATACGCAGAAAAATGTCTTCGCGGATCGCGAAGAAGTCGTTCCATTCGCGCGTATCGGCGTAGACCCTGATGCCGATGTTGAGCGCGCTGTCGCCGCAGCCGATGAAGCGCACCCGGACCGTGGCGCTGTTGATCCGGGGATGGGCGTGCAGCATCTTGCGCACCTGGGCGAGAAGATATCGCAACTGGTCCGGTTCGGTTTCATAACGCAGGCCGATGGTATCGTCGATCAGCATCTGGTCGCATTGGGCCCAGTTGACGATCTGCATGTCGGCGAACTGCGCGTTCGGCACTGAAATCAGCGTGCGGTCGAGCGCCCGCAGCGTGGTCGAACGGATCCCGATTCCTTCGACGGTGCCCTTTTCGCCGCCGAAGCTGCAGAAATCGCCCACGCGAACCGGGCGGTCGATATACAGCATGACGCCGCCGACCAGATTCTCGAGCGTCGGGCGCAGGGCCAACGCCACCGCCAGGCCGCCGATGCCGAGCCCGGCCAGGACGCTCATGATCGGCAGCCCGATCGCCTGCCCGCCGAAGGCCAGTATCACGGCCACTCCGATGATGCCGATCAAACCGGAGACCAGGCGCAGAAGATTGGCGTCCAGGCTTTCCAATGGACATTCCTCTTTTATGCGTTATGGTATGTTTCACGAATTTTTAAAAAGGGGCAATGATGACATGCGGGGAAAATCGATGGTCACACTCATCTTCTGGTTTGCAATCTTGTTTGGTGTTACAAAACTGTTTCATGCCATGTCGCTCAGTCCGTTCAGCAGCTATCATGGTCACCCTTCGGTGATGCTGGTTCTTGTCGGATGCTCTTTTCTGCTGTCGGCAATGGCGATAAAAAAAATCTCTCACTTTTTTTCACGCAGCCGTTCCAATCAGAAAAAATCTGAAAAGTTGCTCACAGTAAATACCAGGCCCGCCTGATCTAAATCATGGGACCACTGCAGCCCCGGCGCCTTTTCAGGACCCGGCAAAACAACGGGTGATAGGCTGGGGGCATCCGATATGACGGCATTCCGGGGAATTTCTATTCCGCAGGATGCCTGCGTTGGGTGAGTCTTGTTTAACGGCCATTGGCGGCCGTTTTTTCAGATCACCTGTCGGAAAGCCGGCCGGTTGGGTCATAAACCGCGGCGGATCGTAGCAACCCTGGAAAACAGTCCCGGTGCGCTGACCCGTTTTCCTTGTAAGGAGGCAAAGAAATGATTATTGACGATCTGAAATCAGGGACCGAAAACGGCAGAAAGCGGGTTTCGGCCAAGGTGGCCTGGGAAGACAGCGATCGGCCTCAGCAGGAAATCTTTATCGAAACCGACCCCGAGTTCGCCGATGGATTGTCCGCCAATCCGCACGCTTTTCTGACCGTTTATTCGTTTTACCCGGACCTGATCGAACCATTGCGGAATGCGGGTCGCGGTGATCTGGCGGATATTTTGCAGAAAAAGCTGGCGGCCTATCTGAACCCGCCGGTCGTTAAAAAGCCGTTGCGCCGAAAATTTGTCGATGTCGTCTACAAGATGGACCAGGATTACTTAAATAGCAGCATGCGCAGAATCAAACACACCTTTCAATCACGATAAGGCCAATTAAGGTTGAATTCCAGCCGGTTCTTTAGCTCAGAGGTAAAAGATGGCCCCAGAAGCCGGAGGGGTATCTATTAACCAACTGGCGCCGGAGGGCAGTCCGAGCGCCTGTCAATTGGCATCTGCCGCCTGAAAACCTCATACAAAGAACTGCACCACTCAATATTTCATGCTCTAAGCCGCTTCAACACCTTTCACACCGCTGTTGCCGACCTTCGTCGAGTCCGCTATTTCCACGTTGACGGTTTTAAAAGTACGCTTTATGATGTACATGTTCCGGGGGTGATTAAAATGGAAATAAGCGCGGTAAAATTACGGCAAGATTTGTTTAAAATCCTTAATAAGGTAAATGAAACCCACACAGAAATAACAATTACCAAGCGGGGCAAACCCGTTGCAAAGATCGTTCATGTAAACGATCGGAACAACTTTGAAGATCCCTTGATCGGTATCATGAAAGGCTGTGGCAAAACTCTGGGTGATCTGGTGCAGCCCGTAATCGATCCTACTGACTGGGAAATAGACTGATTGAAGATCCTGCTTGATACTATAAGCACGTGAACACGATATGGTGATCATCATTGCTCCCTGAAACCTCATAAAAAACCAGCGCGACTCACCATTTATACCACTTATACCACGACTGCCATTAATCTTTTCGCCGATGATGATTATGCCTGGTCCTTCCCGGGCGCATCGTTTTCGATACAAACCGCAGCGCGAAGGATTCGCCTTACCAGTCGTAGAGGATTTCCCAGTGGGCTTGGAAAGAAGGATCGATGCGGCTGTAGCGGTAGGACATCGTCTTGCCGGAACCGGGCCCGCGGCGGCTGCCTTCCTTCCAGTAGCGCAGGCAAACAGCCGGGATCGGATCCGCCGCCGCTCCTGAATCCTTTGGATCGCCCGGTGCCGGCAACCAGATTTCTTTTTCCTCGATCACCTTCCACACCGTGCCGAAGCGCTTGCTGAGCACTCTTTCCCCGACCCGCGGCAGGTCCATTTTGCCCCGCAACTCCTTGAAGCGGTAGGGCGAGCGCTCGCCGTGGTCCAGAACCTTTTCTCCGACCAGAATGATGCCGACGGCGCCCAGCGGGGCGGTGATCAGAATCGATAAAACCGCCACGGCCAGGATGACCTCTCCGGCCGCTATTCCGGCCGCCAGCGGTACGGCGCCGATGGCGGCCTGCACCGTGGCCTTGGGGATGTAGGCCACGACGCAAAACAGTTTTTCCCTGACGGTGAACGGGGTGCCGGTGAGCGACAGATAGGTGCCGACGCTGCGAAAGACGAGTCCGGTAAAGATAACGGCGGCCCCGGCCAATCCGGCTTCCCAGGCCACGTGAATATTGACCTGGGCGCCGACCAGCACGAACAGCAGCAGTTCGGCGAAGACCCACAGCTTTTTTAATTTCTGAGAGATCAGGTGTGCGATCGGTTCTGATTTTTCGAGGATCACGAAACCGATGGCCATCACGCCCAGCAGGCTGGCGACCGGGACCCATTTTTCGGTGACACTTTCCAGCCAGGTCAGGAATATGGCGACCCCCAGGACCACGATGGTGCGTTTGGGGGGCCGCCAGTCATACTTCTGGAAGAGTTTGAGCAGGATGAAGCCGGGCACCAGGCCGATCGCGATCCCCAAAACGATGCTCACGGGGATCTGGGCCAGCTTGGCCCAGATGTTTATCTCGCCGCTCCCGTACATTCCGAGGAAAATCGTGAAAAGCACGATTACAAACACATCGTCCACCGAGGAGGCTCCCAGCACCAGGGTGGGGATGCCCTTGCGGGTTCCGCGGCCACGGTCCATGAAATCGATCATCAGCGGCACCACCACGGCCGGGGAAACGGCCCCCAGCACGGAGCCGAGCAACGCCGCATCCAGCAGGCTGATTCCCAGCAGACGGGGGGCGATCCACATCACGCCCAGGATTTCGAAAACAGCCGGTATCGCACTCATGAGCAGCGCCGCCCGCCCGACCCGGTTCAAGGTGTCGCGCCGCAGCTCGAAACCGGCCCTCAGCAGGATGACGATCAGGGCGATCTTGCGAAAATCGCCGGAAACGGCCATCGTGGCTGGGGATATCAGGTCAAGGACATAAGGCCCCACCAGGACGCCGACCAGCAGCATGCCGACGAGGCCGGGCAGCTTCAGCCGCCGGAACAGATAATCGCCCCCCAGGCCCAGAAGAATGATGACGGCGATACTGAACGCCATGGCGGTTTCACCTCCAGGTAAATTTAACACCGGTTCTGCCAAAATTTCGGTTTAGCCGAAGGACAATTGGCTTACGGGATTGGATGTATATGGGATTGCACGGCTCAGGATCAACATTTTTTCAGTGGTTATGATCAGGGACAGATCCCATTAAATCTTACGCCGATTCCCCCAGCGACATACGGGCCAATACCAGGCCCAGGTCCCGACCCGACGGATACTGGAAAACACGCAGATCGAACTCGGAAGCGATCGCCAGCAGGTGGTCGAAGATGTCCGACTGGATGGCCTCGTAGGCGGCCCAGCCCTTTTCCCGACAAAAGACGTAGATTTCGAGCGGCAGTCCGCGGTCGGTGGGAGCCAGTTGACGCACCAGAAAAGTCATCTGCTGGTTGATCATGGGATGATTGCGCAGATAGGCGATCACATAGGCGCGGAACGTGCCGATATTCGTCAGCCGCCGGCAATTGACCGCATGCCGTTCGTCGTCGCCCAAGCGTGCGTTGTAGGCGTTGACCTCGCGGTTTTTGGCCTGCATGTATTCGACTATGTACCGTATTTTGGCGAACCGCTCCAGCATTTCGTTCGTGCAGAACCGGATCGAGTTCACGTCGATGGTGATCGCCCGTTTGATGCGTCGCCCGCCGGACTCCTGCATGCCGCGCCAGTTTTTAAAGGAATCGGTGATCAACGCATAGGTCGGGATGGTGGTGATGGTTTCGTCCCAGTTGCGCACCTTGACGGTAGTCAGGGTAATGTCCTGGACGTCGCCGTCGGCCCCATATTTGGGCATTTCGATCCAGTCACCGTGCTTGAGCATCCGGTTGGAGATGAGCTGGACCCCCGCAACGAACCCGAGGATCGGGTCCTTGAAAATCAGCAGCAGCACCGCCGTCATGGCGCCCAGGCCGCTGAAAAGATATACGGGTGTCTTGTTTACGATGACGGCCAGAACCAGAATGATGCTGACGAAATACAAGATAATTTTGAGCACCTGAAAAAAGCCCGTCAGCGGGATTTCCCGCGCGACAGGCAACCGGCGATAGATCGCATGCAGGGCGTTGATCAGCGCGTCGAGCACTAGAAGAGTGGCGACGATGAAATAAAGATTCAACACACCCCTGAATATGGCCTCCACCCGCGAATTACCGTCCAGCACTAGCGGAAGAAAGTGGAACAGGATGAGGGCCGGCGGAAGCAGGGCAAGGTGCTTGAAAACATCGTGCGCCACCAAGAGGTCGTCCCATGTATTGCGGGTGCGGGCGATAAATCGGGGAATTGTGCCGCGCGCCAGGCGGCGGCTCATGTAAAATGCGATGAGGCTTATCAGCAGCACGGTGGCTCCGGCGATGATTTTCACCAGCAGGTCACCCGTTTCTATGTCGATTTGAAGCATGGAAAGCCAGTGACGGATGGATTCAACTACTGCCATGATCCTCCTCTTCTACAAAAACGATTTCAGCCCAGATGTAATATACATAGAATGGTCGCCGGCGAACATACGTGGTATTATCCGATGATTCGGCTCGGCCCGGATGCGGATGGACATCTCTTTCACCGTTGGGAAGGCGGCGTCTTCTGCTCTGCGGCGCTGGCGATCTGCAGCATGTCGGCGAGTTTGTCGATTGCCCACAGAATCTTGTCTACTTCCAGGGGGTCCATCAGGCGTATTTGAGTGATGAAATGCTCCTGCAGCGGCGTGGGGGCTTGCTTGATAAAACTGTTTCCCTTGTCGGTGACCTCCACGTGAATCTGGCGGCGATCGCGGCTTTGCCGGACGCGCCGCACCAGTTCGCGCTTCTCGAGCCGGTCGATGATTCCGGTCACGGTCGAGTTGTTGAGATGCAGGGAAAGGGTGAGTTTCCCGAGGGATATCGGCTCGTTGTCACTGATTTCACGCAGGCAGACCAGCTGCGGGACCGTGATGTTGTAATTGTCCTGGATGAACTTGGAGTGAACCGAGAGCTCACGGGCAATGTGCCGCAGGCCACTGACAATTTTTGGAATGGGATCCACGTTGGTGCGCGCCCTCTCTCCCCGCAATTCCGGATCGCAAACGGATCAGTGCCCCGATAAAACCCGGGATGAACACTTTCTATCGGTGTGTCTTCGCGGAATGTCGCCGATGGTCCGTCGTATCCAGCCTATCTGACCGATGACCAATCACGATTTAATAACATAATTTCGTTTAAATTTCAATCGGTTAAATATTTTTTGCACCCTGCGACGGTTGCGGGCGGGGTATCGCAGGCCCCGTGCGTTTGACAGATGCGGTTAAATCATATACTTTGTATACGAAATATTTCAATAGAAAAAATTATATTCAGTAAATTTTATAAGGAAAGGAATCAACGTATGACCGAAGCCGGTGTGACAGGAGGAAAAAAGATTAGGCTGTACAACCGCAAGAATTTTAGGTCAATTGGCCAACTGGGCTCGATGCCGCCCGAGGTCGTGCGGGGCATCGAAACCGCGTCGGCCGTTTTTCCGTTCCGCGTCAACAACTATGTCTTAGATGAGTTGATCGATTGGCAGCGGGTGCCGGAGGACCCCATCTTCCGGTTGACCTTTCCGCAGAGCGCCATGCTGGAAAAACCGGACCGGGAGTGCATCGAGGGGTTGTTCGCCGCCGATGCCCCGCCAGCCGAGATCGGCCGGGCCGCCCAGCGCATCCAGGTGAGGCTCAACCCGCATCCGGCCGGTCAGATGCAGCTGAATGTGCCGGTCGAAAACGGCAAGGTCTACCACGGGATGCAGCACAAGTACCGGGAGACGGTCCTTTTTTTCCCCAGCCACGGCCAGACCTGTCACGCCTTTTGCTCCTACTGTTTCCGCTGGGCGCAGTTTGTGGGCCTCGACGGACTCCAGTTCAAGAACAAGCAGCCGCAAGATCTGGTCGACTATCTCGACCGTCACCCCGAGGTGACGGACGTCCTTTATACCGGCGGGGACCCTTTGACCATGAGCACCCGGTTGCTCCGGCGCTACGTCGCGCCACTGCTCGAGCGCAAAAGCGGGGGGCTCGCGACCATCCGCTTCGGTTCCAAGGCGCTGGCCTACTGGCCCTATCGCTTTCTGACCGACACCGACGCCGACGATCTTTTGAGGCTCTTCGAGGAAATCACCGCCCGGGGGCTGCACCTGGCGATAATGGCCCATTTCAGTCACCCGCGCGAACTCGAAACACCGGCGGTGCAGGCGGCCATCCGGCGCATCCTTGCCACCGGGGCCCAGATCCGCTGCCAGGCGCCGCTGGTCCGGCACGTCAACGATTCACCGGAAACCTGGAGCGAGATGTGGCAAAAGCAGGTCAACCTGGGCGCCGTGCCGTATTACATGTTCATTCCGCGCGACACCGGTCCGCAGCACTATTTCGAAGTCCCCCTGGCCCGCGCCTATCGCCTGTTTTCCGAAGCCTACCGGCGGGTGTCCGGTCTTGGCCGGACGGTGCGCGGTCCTTCGATGTCGGCGACACCCGGAAAAGTGCTGATCGACGGCATCACGGACATTGGCGGCGAGCGGGTTTTCGCGCTCAAGTTCATCCAGGGGCGTGATCCCGATTGGGTCAACCGGATCTTTTTTGCCCGCTATGACAAGCACGCATCCTGGCTGGATGACCTACGGCCGGCATTTGGCGAGAAACAGTTTTTCTTCAAACCAGGATTGAGGCTCCTGAAGTCCGGCGGCAGAGAACGGGCCGGTCAACGGCAGGAAAGACGCCCCGAGGAAGCTTTTGTGGAGTGCGCCTGATGAAAGTTAAACATCGGGGATGCCCGAGTTACCCTTAATGGTACGGGACCGTACCGGCGAGGCGTCTTCGCCCGAATACCTTTCCGGCGGGCGGCAAGCGATTTTCGTTGCCGGGAAGTTGACCTGAAGTTTGGTCAGCTGCCGGCGGCCATTTCTTCCGCGGGTAGTCCTGGATAGGTCCACCCGCCGCCCAGGGCCTTGTAGAGCCGCACCAGATTCGAGGTCACCGTGCCTTCGCTCAGGGCCAGTTCGTCCTGCAGGGAGAGCAGCGAACGCTGCGCAATCAAGACGTTGTTGAAATCCACCAGGCCGGCGATGTACTGGTCCTGCGCCAGCAAGACCGCCCGCTGGGCGGCGGCCGTGGCCGCTTTCAATGATTCCCGCCGAAGCTGTTCCTGGGCGTATGCCACCAGAGCGTTTTCGACTTCCTCCAGCGCTTGCAGGATTGTGGCGTTGTATTCGTTCGAGACCTGATCCCTGAGCGCGTTCTGGAATTCGATGCGCTGGCGGATAGCGCCGGCGTCGAACAACCTCCAGGATACGCTGGGACCAATGCGCCAAACCTGGCTGGCGGAATCAAACAGGTCGCCGGCTGAGATGGATTCGAGGCCGATGGTGCCCGTCAGAAAAAACTTCGGATACAGATCGGCCGTGGCCACACCGATTCGAGCGGTCTGGGCGGCCAGCAACCGTTCGGAGCGACGCACATCCGGTCGATGCCGCAGGGTATCGGCGGGCACGCCCACGGCCACTGACACAGGCGGCACGGGGATCGGCCGGGGATCGGCCAACTCGCGGTTGACTGCTCCGGGCGGCGTTCCCAGCAACACCGACAGGCGGTTGTTGGCGGCTGCCAGTCCGGTTTTCAGGTTCGGGATCTGGGACCGGGTGGTCTCGAGATTGTACAGGGCCTGTTGCACGGCCAATTCATTGCTGAGGCCGGCTTCGAACCGGGAACTGGTAAACTTGAAAGTTTCCTCCTGGGCCGCAATGTTGGCTTCGGCCACGGCAAACCGGGCCTGGTACGTGCGCACATCCGTGTAATTGAGGGCGACCTCGGCCAAAAGACTCACCAGCACGTCGTGAAGATGCTCCCAGCTGGCCTCCAGGTCGGCCTGGGCGGCCTCTTCCGAACGACGCAACCCACCGAACACATCCAGTTCCCAGTTGGCATCGAAGCCGGCCGAATAGAGTTCACCTTCGGTGCCGCCGCCGATGCCGTTTTCGCTGTTTTGATATTTATAGACCGAACCGGTGGCATCGATGGCGGGGAATAAAGCGGCTCGCCTGATGTTCCTGAGGGCGCGCGCTTCTCGCACGCGGGCACTTGCGTTCTTCAGATCGAGGTTCCCGCTGACGGCGCGTTCCATTAAACCGGAGAGGGCCGGATCCTCCAGGGTCGACCACCATTGGGCTAGGAGGCGGGGGTCGACGGCGGTGTCGGTCTCCCCGTCCTGAAGATCGGTGTACCAGGCGGAAGGGGGCGCGATATCGGGTTTGACATAATCGGGTCCCACGGCCGGACATCCGGCGAGAATCACCCACAGGCCGATCGGAGCCAGCACCCGCAGGAGTTTTTGACCGGCCCACCCGGCCATTTGATGGTCGTCATCCAATTTTTTAAGGATTTTCATACCGCCTTCTCTTGGCTACCCGAATCAAAACCCATTCAGCGTTTGTCTTCCTGGGCCCTGGCCTGTTCGCGTCGCCGATCGCGCCGCTGCTTGCGCCGGGCATAGACCCTTTCGCGTGAGGTCTGAAAGGCGGCATAGAGCGCCGGAATCAGGAAGATGCCGATCAGGGTCGCCGCCAGCATGCCGCTGAACACCGTGGTGCCGATCGCCCGCCGGCTGTTGGCGCCGGCGCCGGTGGCGATGACCAGCGGCAGCACGCCCAGGATGAAGGAAAAGGCGGTCATCAGCACGGCCCTGAAGCGGATCCGCGCCCCGGCCACGGCGGCTTCGGCAATCGAGAGTCCCTCCTCGCGCTGCGTCTTGGCAAACTCCACGATAAGAATGGCGTTCTTGCTGGCCAGGCCGACCAGCAGCACCAGGCCGATCTGGGCGTAGATACTCAGGTCCAGTCCGCCGATCCACAGGCCGGCCAGTGCCCCGACGGCCGCCACCGAAATCGAGATGATGACCGGCAGCGGGATGGTCCAGCTCTCGTATTGCCCCACCAGAAAAAGGTAGCCGAACAGCAGGGCCAGGGCCAGCAGTACCGGGGCCTGGCCGCTGCTTTTCTGCTCCTGGAAGGAGAGTCCCGACCATTCGTAGCCATAGCCGTCGGGCAATGTTTTGGCCGCGACTTGCGACATCTTGGTCATGGCGTCCCCCGAGCTGAATCCGGCATTGGCCTCACCGTTGACCTGGGCGGAGGCAAACTGGTTGTAGCGGGTGACCAGCTGGGGCGCCAGCACCGTCGAGAGTGAGGCCAGGCTGCTCAGCGGCACCATCTTGCCCTCGTCGCTGCGCACGTGAAGCCGTCCGATATCCTCGACCGCGTTGCGGTAGGGGGCGTCGGCCTGAACCTTGACCTGAAAGACCCGGCTGTAGAGATTGAAGTCATTGACGAAGCGCGAGCCGAGCTGGGCCTGGAGGGTCGAGAAAACGCGGCTGACCGGCACTTTCATGGATTCGGCCTTGGTGCGGTCGAGGTTGAGGAACAGCTGCGGCACGTCGGCCGAAAACGTGCTGAACACTGCCCGCAGGCCCGGTTCCTGATTGGCGGCCACGATCAGGGCGCGGGTGACCGCCGAGAGGTCCTGGGGGCTCTGGTCTCCCAGGGCCTGCAGCCGGAAATCAAAGCCGCCCGTATTGCCCAGGCCCCGGATTGCCGGCGGGCTGAAGGCAAAGATGTTGGCGGTCGGAATCGCCGCCAGCTCGCGGCGCACGCGGCTCAGCAGGCCTTCGAGCTGCAGGTCGGGGGTCGTGCGCTCATCCCAGGGATCGAGCACGATCACCCCCAGCCCGACGTTTTCGCTGGCCCCGCTGATGATGCTGAAACCGCTGACGGCAATCACATCCGCAACGCCGGGGGTTTTCTTGAGCTGTTCGGAAACCTGTTGCATGACCGTGTTGGTGCGCGCCAGGGCCGCCGCCTCGGGCAGCTGAACGTTGATGAAAAAAACGCCTTGGTCTTCGTTGGGCAAAAAGCCGGTCGGCCGGCTGACAAAAAGAAAATAGGCGGCCCCGAAAATCAGGATGAAAATTCCCAGTACGACCACCAGCCGCCGGACCAGCCAGGCCGATGATCTGACGTAGACATTGCGGGAGGAGTTCAGGGCGCGACTGAACCAGGCCAGCGGCCCGTGCCGGACGGTGCGCGGCCGCCGCAGCAGGGTTGCGCACAGGGCCGGGCTCAGGCTGACGGCATTGAGGGCCGACAACACGACCGCGGTGGAAAGGGTCACGGCGAACTGTTTGTACAGCTCGCCGGTGATGCCGGGCAGAAATCCCACCGGAACGAAAACGGCCAACAGGACCAGGGTGGTGGCCAGGATCGGCCCGATGACCTGGTCCATGGCCTTGATGGCCGCTTCCTTGGGGCCGAGACCTTCCTCTTCCATGAGCCGCTGAACGTTTTCCACCACCACGATGGCGTCGTCCACCACAAGTCCGATCGCCAGGAGCAGCGCAAACAGGGTGACGGTGTTGGCGCTGAAGCCCAGTGCCAGCAGCACCGCGAAGGTGCCGATCAGCGACACCGGGATCGTCAGGGTCGGGATCAGGGTCGCCCGCCAGTCCTGCAGGAAAAGATAGGTGACGCCCACTACCAGGCAAAAGGTGATCAGGAGCGTCAGCACGATTTCCTGGATCGCCGAGCGCACGAATCTGGTCGTGTCGTAGACCATCCGGTATTGAATCCCCGCCGGGAACCGCTTGGACAGCCGGTTGACTTCATCGGCCACCGCCTGAACGGTTTCCAGCGCATTGGCCCCGGAAGTGCGGTAGATGGCCATGTTGACCGCCGGAGACCCGTTCAGGGTCGATCTGGAGGCGTAGGACTGGGCGCCCAGTTCGACCCGGGCAATGTCCCGTATCCGCACGACCCCGCCTTGAGGGTTGGTGCGGATGATGATGTTCTTGAAATCTTCGGTATCCTTGAGGCGCCCCTTGGCGCGCAGCGTAAACTGGATCTGCTGCTTGTCGCTGCCGGGGGCCGAGCCGATGGCACCGGCCGCGGCCTGGATGTTCTGCTCCCGGATGGCGCTGATCACGTCATCGGCCGTCAGACCGAGCGCGGTGAGTCGCTCGGGGTCCATCCAGACCCGCATGCTGTAATCCAGAGCCCCGAAAATAAAGGCTTCACTGACCCCTTTGATGCGTGTAATCGCATCCTTGACATTGATGCTGATGTAATTGCTGAGGAAAAGGGCGTCACTGGCGCCTTCGGGGGCATAGAAACTGATAACGGTCAGAAAGTCGGAAGAGCGCGTGCGCACCGTCACTCCCTGGTCGGTGACATCGGTGGGCAGCTTCGAAACGGCCTGCTGGACGCGATTCTGGACATTGACCTGCGCGATGTTGGGGTCGGTGCCGACCTCGAAGGTGACGCTCAGATCATAGCTGCCGTTGTTGGAGCAGGTGGAGGACATATAGAGCATGTTCTCCACGCCGTTGACCTCGGCCTCGATCGGGGCGGCCACGCTGGCGGCCACCACTTCGGCATTGGCGCCGGGATAGACCGTGCTGACGCGGATTTCAGGGGGCGTGATCTGCGGATACTGGGCGATCGGTATGTTCAAGAGCGCGAGTACGCCGGCCAGGGTAATGATGATCGACACCACCATGGCCAGCCGCGGCCGTTCGATGAAGATACGTGAGAACATGGCCTACTCCTTGTTCTTTCCGCCCTCGGTCGCGGTTTGCACGACCTGACCCGGCTTCACCTTCTGAACGCCCTGAACGATGATGGTCTCGCCGGCCATGAGCCCGGAGGTAACGGCCCATTTCGTGCCGATTGCCGCACCGGTCTTGATGGGCCGTTTCTGAGCCTTGTTTTCGGTGTCGACAACGAACACGTAGCGGCCGTCACGATCCTCCTGAACCGCCGACTGCGGCACCATCGGGAGGCGTTTGCCCTCGCTGCAGCGGACAAGGACATTGACATACTGACCCGGCAGGAGGATGCCGTCCGGATTGTCGAACACCGCTCGTACGGCGATCGTGCCGGTGCCGGCATCGACCTGGTTGTCGATGAAGTCCAGGCGGCCGGGAGAGGGAAACATCTTGCCGCCGGGCAACTGGATACGGGGGACGATCCGGTTCTGGGGATCTTCGGCGCAGCTGCCCTCGCGCGCGAGCCGGGGGTTCACGAGGTCGTTCTCGCTCATCGAATAGACCGCCCGGATCGGGTCGAGTTGAACGATGCGGGCCAGGGCTCCCGTATTGGGGCCCACCAGGTTGCCCTTGGTATAGGCCGTGCGGCCGATGCGGCCGCTGATGGGCGCTTTGATGACGGTGTAGCCCAGATCGAGTTCGGATTGCTCCAGGCTGGCCTTGGCCTCCTGCAGCAGCGCCTTGGCTTTGAGTTCCGTGCTGATCGCCGCCTCCAGGTCGGTTTCCGACACGCCCCCGGAGCGCACCGACTTAAGCCGTTGCAGGTACTGGCGGGCTTTGGTGAGCGAGGCCTCGGCATCGGCCACCTTGGCCGCGGCTTCGTTGACCTTGGCCTTGTAAGGGGCTTGCTCGATGAGATAGAGCAGATCTCCGGCCTGCACCTTGCTGCCTTCACGGAATTTTACCTGTTCGATGAACCCTTCCACGCGCGCGCGCAGGTCGACGGCCTGGATGGCCTCCACGCGGCCGACGTAATCCGTGGGCGGGTTGACTTCCTGTTCGCCGACCACCTCCACGGTGACCATCGGCGGTGGTGCACTGCGACCCGCCGGGGGCGCGGCCGCCGCAGAAGCGGTCAATCCCAAAAACAAAAAAAGACCCGCAAAACCGTTCACGACGGTCGCCAAGATGGCCCGGCTGCGGCCTTCTGCCGGCCGGTGGTTTGGTGTTGCCGCTGAGGTGGCCGGCGGCCTGGCGCCGGCACAGTCGCCGGGCGGTAAAGAGGGGCCGGGTATTCGAAAGAGGGTTTGCCGCAGCATAGGGTCTTCCTTCAAAAGAGAATGGTGAAGTGGAAAGGATAGCAAAATGAATTGACAAATTCAAATTGAAATTTCAAAATAAGATTTAAATTTCAAGTTTTATTTTCCTGATCTGGAGTTGCATTTCACATGGCCCAAGGCAAGCGTGCAACAAAATCCCGTGACCGTCTGCTGACCGCGGCCGGCCGGATTTTCGGAAAAAAAGGCTACCGGGATGCCAAGGTGGCCGATATCTGCCGGCAGGCCGGGACCAATGTGGCGGCCGTCAACTACTATTTCGGCAGCAAGGCCGGTCTCTATGGCGAGGCATGGCAGAAGGCATTTGAAAATGACACCGTTTCCGTTCCGGCCGACGCCGTCGATGCGCCGCCGGAAGAACGGTTGCGCGCCCGCATTCACGCGCTGGTGCGCAAATTCTGCGACCGCGGCGCCCGCGGGCAGTTTACGCGCATGTACCTGATGGAACTGGCCAATCCCACCGGCCTGATCGACGACAGCTGGCGGGAACTGATCGCGCCCCGCCGCCGGCCCCTGCTCGAAATTATCAAGGACCTGATCGGGCCCGACGCCACCGACGAGGACATCTGGTTCTGCGAGCTGAGCATCATCAATCAGTGCCGGGCATTGCAGATCTTCAATCGCAGCGACCTGGAATACCTCGTGCAGCAGCCCTTGACACCGGCGCTGACCCAGCGACTGGCCGACCACATTACGAGTTTTTCGCTGGCGGGAATCCGCGCCATTCGCTATGCTCTGTCTGAATCCTGTGAAGATTAACCGATCAATTTAATATATTCAAGGAGTTGAAATGATGCCAAAGAAGACAAGGATTGGAATAATCATCTGCGATCGCTACCGCCGCTGCGCGGGTGGGAAGTGCTTTCGAGCGATGAGGAACAAG
This sequence comes from Desulfobacterales bacterium, assembly GCA_049281435.1. Lineage (GTDB taxonomy): Bacteria > Desulfobacterota > Desulfobacteria > Desulfobacterales > SG8-13 > JARFQH01. The sequence continues at coordinate 3,941 of JBAPSB010000024.1, read as the reverse complement.
GAAGGGGCTTTCAGCATATACATCGATACCGAAATTGAATTAACCGGTTTTACATCGTGCGATGGTTGTCCGGGTGGCAACATAGAATATGCTGGTGACGAAATGGTAAAAAATGGGGCGGAGATAATTCATTTGGCTACTGGTCTGGTGGTTGGCTACCCCCCTTGTCCATATATCGATACATTCAAAGCGTTTCTTGAAAAACGCCATGGAATCAAAGTCGTTGTGGGCACCCATCCAATACCCAAAAAATATCTTGATATGCATACCCATCTGGGGACATGGAAGGACGCTGCCTGGAAACCACTGATCGCACCGACCATGAGTGATGAAATGACGCGTGCCAGTTACGATTAAGCGTACATTCCGCATCCCAAAAATAACGGTTTTTGACTCTTTTTGGTTTTTGTTAAACCAAAAAGAGGAAAAAAGACCATTTATGGATCGACACCAGCTAAACGCTCACGGCCCTGGTTTGGGTCGCCACGATGCATGAAAATTCTATTTTCGTACTACAGGTGTTTTACCATGAAAGCCGAGGTCACCGGGCAGATCTCGGAAAACTCTTTTGTCTCTCTGATCGCCGGGGGTGCATTGTCCCGCCCGATGCGCTGGTACCCGCGATGCTTGAAAAACGATTCGGCGGTGTTGGTCAACAGATAAAGAGATTTTATGCCCTTATTTCGAGCATAGTCTTCTACATGTGCTACCAGTTTTGACCCCAATCCGGCCCTTCGGCGCGATGAAACCACAGCCAGCGACCGCAAAAGGGCGACGGTGCCGAACAGCTCCAGCCCCACGACACCTTCCAGTTCCTCTATTGTTCCCAGGCCGAAGAAATGCCTCAGGTGCTCGGGAGTCAAATCCGAACTAATGAGCTGTGACTCGTTCAGCAGGCGCTTGACGCCGGTCTCCGATGGCCGGATGAAAATATCCATGTATATTCCGATCTTCCCTTCCGGGAAGGGTCACCGCTAACGTATTTTGGCTTTTAACAGAGTGAGCCCTTCTTCGCGCGCTTTAAGTATGATTCTTAAATCGATCCCTTTCAGTTCGTTTTTAATCATTATGTAATCTTTCAATGCCTTCCGATACAGAAGATATTCATCTTTGGCGGAAATGTTCGGAATCACATTTTTCGTATAGAGGAAGTCTTCAATCGATCGCTTCTTGCCGTTGTTGTTGCCTTCGGTCAGATCGACTCTATTTTTACCGTAGACCAGGAAGCAATGCAGCATGGGAACATAGGGCAGTCCATATGTATCAAGAATTTTACCCGTGCCCGTGACGATCTCCTCTGTCATAGCATAGATGCAGATCGCCTTTTTAATCGGCAGTCCCGATTCCGCTGCCAGGGTCGCGATGACCGCATGCTTGGTCGTGCACGAGCCGAATTTTTGCTTGAACAGGATCATCAAGTCGTCGCGATCTGAATTGTATCCATAGGGCAGTTCATGAACATAGCGGCAGGCATCGATGAATCCATTGATACCCAAACTCATAAATTTGCCTGAGACAGGGCCCTCTGCTTTGATGGCCGCATTCGGGAAAACCGTAAACTTATCCATTTCATCACCAGCGATTGATCATTTTTTGAGGTATGCATCTCGCAGGATCTCGATGGGATGCGAGACTGGATGCGGCAGCAACTGGTTGAACTGCAGCCGGCAGCTGAGGCAGTCGGTGACAATCCGGTCCGGATCGATCTCACAGATCTTGTCCATCAGGCGGCGGCCCAGTTGAGTCGACGGTTCGTGAAACTCCCGTTTGAACCCCATGATGCCGGCCATGCCGCAGCAGTAAAAGTGCCCATCAATGGATTCCAGCTGAATGCCGGGTATCCGGCCCAGCAGCTCCATATAGGGTCGACCGATTTTCTGCTCTCTACCGTGGCAGGGCGGGAAATAGAGCAGGCGGCCGGTGACGGTATTCGTGGGAGGATCGAGTTCCCCGGCACTTTGCAAACGCTTCAGGTATTCGCCTATGTCGAGGGTGTGCTCCGCCACCAGGATACGTTCCCGGGCGTTGAAATTAGAGAAATAACCCTTGTCTTTGAGGATGCCGCCGTAAATCGATTTTTGAAGCACGACGAAGCCGCCTTCCTCATGTCCGTCGATCAGATTCCTGCCGGCCGGCACTTTCAAATGGGCCTCCCCGCTACCCACCGATGCCTGGTATTCCGCCGAGTAATAGGCGCCTTCTTTTAAAACGGTTTTGAGCATGAACCCGCAGGTGGGGCAGGAGCAGACGATGTCGTAGCCGTCCTTGATGGCATCCGCCAGCTGCCGGAGATTAGAGCCTACAAATTGCAGCGTCAGCTTCCGGTCACCCTCCAGCAGACTCGGCATGCCGCAGCACTTCTGCTCCGGCACGTAGACATCGACCCCGACTGCCTGAAGCACCGATACCGCTGCCCGCGGCACCTCCGGGAACAGGAAACGGGCGGTGCAGCCGGCAAAGTATGCGACCTTATGCTTATTTGCCGAGTTGCTCTTGATATCCAAACGGCGTTTTTGAGCCCAGCGGGTAAAGTTCGTGGGAGGGAATTCCGGGAATTTACGTTCCGCATGTATACCGGTTGCTTTTTTAAGCAGGTTGCCGGTGGGTCTGTTGCGCAACAACGTATTGAAAAGCCGCGGGAACGTGCCGCAGATTTTCCCGATGCGTTCCACATCCTCGATGGTGCGCACGCCGAATTTCAATCCGTCGCGGTCGATGAACTGCGTTTTGGCCTCGATGATATCGGCTCGGATGTTCGGGCACGGACAAAGCACACAGAAATTGCAAAGATCCACCAGCCGCCGCAGCGCGTCGGCCGAAATCGCTTCGCCGGATGCCTGTTCCTGATCCCACAGTCGGTATAGTTCGGGGAAAAACAGGCAGTCGGTGTCCATCAGGTGGCGGCACACGTCGCAGTCCGTGCAGGCATACACCACTTCACGAATCTTATTTTCCGGTTCGAAACTTTCTACTCTTTTCCTCATCTCGCCGTCAGGGCTCCAGTATGAATTTGACAATCATCGCACGACGCCAGACAAATGGATGGTCACCACCGAATGCACACTTCTGCCAGTCTGAGTTATGCTGGTTTCCATAAGACGTAAGGTCCGCCATACATCTGAACAGCGGCAAGGAAGGCAAATGGATGGAAGTAAGTCTTTGATCAATATCCGCCCCCTTTGGGCACGCCGAGCTTCTCGAAGGTGGCAACAATGCTCTTTTTGTCTAAAAAACCCACGTGACGTTCGACCTCCCGACCCGTCTTGTCGTAAAAAATTTGGGTCGGAATGGCCCGGATGCCAAAGCGATCCACCTGCTCCCGATGTTCCCAGACATCGATGAAGACAATGGAAGCGCGTCCGGCATATTCTTTTTTCAGCTCCTCGATGATGGGCGCCATCATCTTGCAGGGAATGCACTTGTTCGCGCCAAGATCCACCATGGTAACCAGACCCGGAGTGGGAACCTGCAGAGTGACGGTTGTCTGGGAATCACCGGCAAACGCCGGTACCGCCACCCATACGGCAAGCATCGTCAAAATATAAAACAATCGGTTCGATTTTTTCATTGATCTCCCTTCACTTATCGGTTTTCTTCCTGTATGCATTTTCACAAGCCGTGAGACCGGTATCAACAATACCGGTATCCGGCGACCACCGGAAAAACCGGGCTTCAAAGTGGATGCGCCGTCCGTAAAAACGGTGGTAATTCGCTTCGCTCAAGGCTCGCATGTCACATGACAAACGCCGGTGGGGGTTTGCACCGCATAGGGGAAATACCTGCGCTTGAACCATAGCGCCACATTTACCAAGGAGATGAGGACCGGCACTTCCACCAGCGGGCCGATCACGGCGGCAAATGCCTGCCCCGAATCCAGGCCGAAGACAGCCACGGCCACGGCGATGGCCAGCTCGAAGTTGTTGGAAGCGGCTGTGAAGGAT
>JBAPSB010000023.1:0-1837 GCA_049281435.1 Desulfobacterales bacterium | reverse complement strand
GTCCTGCAGCCAGACGATCGGCACGCGGTCGCGGCCGCAGAGGGTGACGAACTCGTTCATCTTGATCAGGCCCTGGCGATAGAGCTTGCCGCCGATGCCGGCATAGGGCGCATATTCCGGGTAGTCTTCGCCCAGATACCCCTGGCGGTTGCCGATGAAGCCCACCGCAAAGCCGTCGATCTTGCACAGGCCGGTGTAGACCTCGGGCCCGTAGCCCGGCCGGTATTCCATGTGCTCGCTGCCGTCGACCAGGCGCGCGAGGACCTCGTCGAAATCGTACATCTGCTTCTGGTTGAAGGGGATCAGGCTGTAGAGGTCCTCGGCCGCGAACCGCGGCGGTTTGGGGTCGGCCACACGGAAAAATTTGGGATTGTAGGCCGGCATGTCCCGCATGTAGTCCTTTATGCCGTCGAGCACCTGCGTCTCGTCGTCGTAAACGTAGCGGAAAAAACCGGTTTGGTCGTGGTGAATCGCGGTCGAACCGGGCGGGTCTTCCTTGTACTGCTTGGCGGCCTTGATCAGCTGCTCGGCGCCGGCCAGATCGAAGGCGCCCTTGGGAGACATCCCGCTCAGGATGCCGCCGCCGCCGACGGCGATATTGGCGTCCTTGTGGGCGAACAAAATGGTGGGGCTGATGCCCTGGTAGCCGCCGCCGGCCGGGTTGGTGCCGTAAATGGCGGCCAGGATCGGAATCCCCATCTGCTCGAGTTCGGCATGGCGGAAAAAGGTGGTGCCGCCGCCGCGCCGGTTGGCATAGAACTTTTCCTGCTCGGTGAGCTTGACCCCGCTGCAATTGACCAGCCAGACTAGCGGCAGGTTCAGGCGCTTGGACAGATCGGTGACCCGCAGGATATTTTCATACTGACCGGGCAGCCAGGCGCCGGCAAAGACCTTGTTGTCGAAGCCGATGATCACGGCCCATTTGCCGGAGATCTTTCCCAGGCCGTCGATGACGTTGGTCGTGCCTTCGGTGTTGTCTTCGGGGTTATAGAGCAGGTGCAGGGGGCACCAGGTGCCGGGGTCCACGAGATAGCGCAGCCGCTGCCAGATGGTCATCTGGCCCCGGGCATTGACTTTTTCTTCCGGCAGCCCGACGTTCTTTACTTTTTCGACCTCCTTGCGAATATCCTCCTCGACCGCCTTGATCTTCTTGACGTTTTCCGCATTGCTCTTGATCAATCCCGGACTCAACTCGGTACCGAAGTCCGTCATTTTTTCGAAATAGGGTCGCATGATGTCTCACTCCTGGTTTCCAGCGAATTTATCGGTTCGGTTCGATCGGCCACAGCCCTCTTTCTTTCAGGACCGTGCGCAGTGTCTTCAAGGCGGTGTTGACCGTCGGGATGCCGGCATAGGTGAAGGTCTGGAAAATCGCTTCCGCGATATCCTCCACCGGGCAGCCCACATTAAGTGCGGCCTGGATGTGCAGGGCGAGCTCCTCCGGGCGGTCGAGAACCGTCAGGACGGCAATGGTGATCAGCTGCCGCGTCGGGTGGGGGATCTTTTCGCGGGCGTAGAGTCTGCCGGTGATAAACAGCGACAGTTCCTTGCCCAGCTCCCAGTCGAAGGCCTGCCAGAGTTCGAAAGGTTTTTCGGCCGTAACGCCCTTGAAATAGAGCGCGGCGGTGCGTTTCGTTTTTTCGACCAACTCCTTGTCCAATTGACGGGGCCTCCTTTGTGCCGGTTCAAGCGGTGATTGCCGGGCCGCAAAGATCAGCGGTTCGCCTTGCGGATGCCGAGTTGATCCAGAGCGATGATCCATTTGCAGATGTTGGCCGATCCCTCGACCATCGTGTAGGTGGGCGTGTCGCGGTAGAACCGGGCGACCGGGTATTCG
>JBAPSB010000022.1:0-8891 GCA_049281435.1 Desulfobacterales bacterium | reverse complement strand
AAATAATTCCACAAGATTGCGCCGGATATTGGCCCGTCTGCAAGGCACATCCAGCGGCGCATATCGAGATACGTGTCGGTGGATGTAACGCGGTAGACGGGTCAAAAGTCAAGCAAGATGTGGAACTATTTTTTGCCGGGACCCTTAATGGGGACCGCACACCGCTGTCGATCCTTTAAAAAAATGAGCAGAATCGTAAAACGGTGACGGGCGACACTGAATGTAGTGAATAGAGTCATACATGGTTTTGTCTCCGGTTTCAACTGCGCCGGGACCCATTCTTGAATCCGAAGGATGGGAGATGCGCGGACGTAATCATAACTTGTTTATATCACAAACAAATAGGGCTGAAATTGTATATGATGGGTGGATGGATGTCAACCTTGAGGCCGTTGAGGGCTCCAAACCCGTCGCGCCATTTCCGGCCAAAGGCCGCCGCTTCCGGCAAGGCGATGTTTACGGCCGCTTCAAGGTCGATGACGCGCCCCGGGCGGGAAAGCTTACCGGCAAACTGCCCGGGCGCGGGGCATTCGCAGGACCCCGCCCGAGGTTTTTCAAGATGTCGACGGCGTGCGGGGCAACGGGCTTTCCCGGCGCGGGCGGTGCCATGTGGAAAAGCAGAAAAGACGGTACCGGAAGGAAAAACGACCGCAGATCAATTGGCCGAATCGAGGATTTTTCGGATTTTACGGGACAGCACCCCCGTATCAAAGGGCTTTTGGATAAACCCGTTGCAGCCTTGCGCCATTATTTCCTGGGCCTTGCCGTTGAGGCTGTAGCCGCTGGACAGCAGTACCTTGGCCTGCGGATTGATGTGCTTGATGTGAGTGAACACTTCCTGGCCTCCCATTTGCGGCATGATCATATCGAGCACGACCAAATCGATACGCGCGTGCCCGTTCCGGTAAAGATCCAGCGCCTTGGCACCATTTTCCGCCGTCAGCACCACGTAGCCGAGGCTTTCCATCATTCGCCGCCCGACCTCGATGATCATTTTTTCATCATCGACCAGCAGGATGGTCTCGGTGCCCAGAAGGATTTCTTCTTCCACTTCCGCGGCGGGCGCGTCCTTCTTGTCGTAGGCCGGCAGGTAGATGTTGAAGGTCGACCCGTTGCCGACTTCGCTGTAGCAGGTAATGATGCCGCCGTGGTTTTTGACGATCCCGTAAGCGGACGCCAGGCCCAGACCGGTGCCTTGGCCGACCTCCTTGGTGGTAAAAAACGGTTCGAATATCCGTTGCTGGATTTTCCGGTCCATGCCGATGCCGGTGTCGGCCACCGAAATTTTGACGTACCGGCCGGGGGTGACGGCAAAGGGCTTGGTTTCGACGAAAGCCCGGTCGAGGCGGACGTTGTCGGTCTCCAGGTATAGATCGCCGCCGCTGGGCATTGCCTGCCAGGCATTGACATAAAGGTTTAGCAGCACCTGTTCGATTTGACCGACATCCACATTGACCAGTGAAATGTTCTTGTTGTAGCGGCGGTGGATATTGATCTCCTTCCGGGAGCGGGCGAAAAGGTGCGCGGTACGATCGATGACCGCATTCATCTGGGTCGGTTTGACGACATACTTGCCGCCGCGGGCAAAACCGAGCAGCTGCCGGGTAAGGTTGGCCCCGCTCCGCACGCAGCGCTGAATGCCCGTGAGGTTTTCATGCAGCGGGTGGTCCCGGTCGATGTCCAGGAGCATGACCGAGGCATTGCCCTGGATGCCCATCAACAGATTGTTGAAATCATGGGCGATGCCGCCGGCGAGGGTGCCGATCGATTCCATCCGCTGCGATTGCCGGAACTGAATCTCGAGGCTTTTCTGAGCGGTGATGTCCTTTAAAAAGTTGAGTGCCGCGATTTTCTTTTCCCAGTTTATCAGCACGGCGTTGAGTTCGACCCAGTGTTCCTTGCCCGAGCGGTCGATCAACTTGAAGGTGCAGGTACTCGGAACATCCTTGTCATTCAGTCGCCGTTCGTACCACTGCAGAACCGTGTTCTTGTCGTCCGGATGAATGAAGTCGAAAAACGGCTGCCGGTCCATGGCCACGTTCATCTCCCGGCTCAATTGACGGGCTTTTGGGTTGGGAAAGGTCACCTTGTCATCTTGAATGATAAATATGGCGTCGTTGGCATTTTCCGCCAGCAGGCGGTATTTTTCCTCGGACTCCCGCAAGGCCTGCTCCGACCGTTCCCGCACCGTAATCTCACCCCGCAGCTGCTGGTTGGAGGCCATGAGCGCCGAGGTGCGATTCTTGACCAGCTCTTCTAAGTGCATGCGGTAGAGGCCAAGCTCTGATTCCTTCTTTTTCAGGTTGTTGATGGTGTACTGGGCGTGAGAACCGAAGATCGCAAACAGGCACAAAACGATGATGCGGATGTAAATCTCATACCGGTCCTGCCCCACGGCACTGGCAATCAGATTGAACCGGTCCGAATAAAAAATATGTAAAACGGTGTCCAGGGCGACGTAAACGATCGCGATAAAAACGCCCACCAATACCATGGAGTTGAAAAAGCGCTCCAACCGGTTGGTGTTTTCTGACTGTCCGGCGCCTTGCGCGCGCCTGCCGTCCGGTGTGTCATCGGACAAAGATACCGTCGTTGCCATGGGTCCTTCCACCCTGAAGTCAATTGAAAGCTGTCTTTCCCATGTAATTCAAAAACAGTCTGATGGCAACCTTTACGGCCTGAAGATCACCCAAGCGCCCCCCCTCTGGAGCCCGAGTGGATGGATAGTGCCCAACCGCGATCTTCTTCAGGCTTCATCATGTGTCCAATTCATAAATGGGGCGTGGTTCGCCGGGCAAGGCCGCATTCCGGGTGGGCTTCCTGCTGCGACTCCCGCAATAAGCGGAAAAAAGACCACTTATGGATGGACACTGTTTAGGTTTAACACCTTCCAAGGCCGAGTGGCGGGTTAATTCTTGACAATAACAAGATTTTATGAGTTAATTAATATATTTATCCGTAAAGTATTACATATGATTTCGGCGCATTACAAATCATAAAAAAAACCCCTTGTGTCCGCCAGGATTGGCATTCTGCCGATCAGGGCCCGTTCAGTCGATAGATCCGGAGCGTCAATTTGGCCAAAAAGGACGAAATTTCCTCTACCGAAAAACTCCTCGACCTGATCCGGCGGCCGGGCGAGGCCGCCGCGACGGCCGAACCGCCGACATCCCCCCCGATGTCAACGCGCATCGGCAGCGGCCTTAAAAATACGGTGTCCATCAAAAAAGCCACCACCGTCGGGGTCGATATCGGCTACGACGACCTGAAACTGGTCAAGATTCAGAATGTATCCCCCCAGAAACACGAACTGATCGATTTCCTGCGCGTGCCTTTCGAGCCCGACCTGCATCCCGGGCATCACGACTTTGCCAGATTTCTGCGCAAGAACCTGACCCGTTTTTGCGGGTCATCCAAAAACCTGAAACTCTGGAGCTGCATTTCATCGGCCCGGGTTGAACTGCGCTACCTGAAGATACCGAAGGTCTCCCAGAAACAATTGGCCAACGCCGTTTACTGGTCTCACAAAAAGGTCGCCCCCTACAAGGAAAGCGAGGCGATTTTCGATTTCGAAATTCTGGGCGAAATCGTCGATGACGGGACACCGAAATACGCCGCGGTGTCCTTCACGGCCCCGGAAAAGGAAGTTATATTCCACAAAAACCTTTTCTCGAAAAGCGGATTTCCCCTGGAAGGGGTTTCAATCGTGCCCTTCGCTTTTCAAAACCTCTTGCGCACCGGTTGGATCGCCTCGCCGGCAAAAACGATATCGGGGCTGTACATCGGTCGCGACTGGTCGCGCATCGACATATTTTCCGGTGGCAACCTGGTTCTTTCGCGCGGCATAAAAGCCGGTATAAAAACCATGAACGAGGCCATGCGCGGAATGATCGTTGAAAATGAATACGGCGGCTCGATCGACATCAAGCCGGAGTTAGTGGCATCGATCGAGGGCGAACCGGGGGACCATAGACCGGGCCAACCGAAATTTGATTCCGAAAAAGCCCAAAAGATTTTTTTCGCGCTCCTGTACGATGTCTCCCCCAAAGCCGACGGAGCGACCGCTCTGCAACCCGAAGAGGAGGAAATCTTCCGGTTGATCCTGCCGGCCCTGAAGCGCCTGGTTCAGCAGGTGGAGCGGACCTTCGATCACTACGCCGCCAACTTCGACAACGAACGCGTGGAGAAGCTCTACATCTCCAGCACGGTCCGCCCGCATCGGCGCATCGTCGACTACATCGGCGACGAACTCGGATTGCCGCGTGAAACCTTCGACCCATTCGCCACGCAGCCCAAATATCTGGGGGAAATAGTGGCGCCGACATCGGCCGCCGAACGGGGCTCGTATGCACCGGCGATCGGAATGGCGCTGTCCTCCAACTCGCAAACGCCCAACTTTCTCTATACGTACAAAGAAAAGGGCAAGGCCGCCCGCACCCGGTGGCTCAACAAGGTGACGGCGGTGGCCGCCCTTGTGCTGATGGGGATCTGCGTGGGCATCTACGGCTGGCAGAATCGCCTGATCGACCGGAAAAAGAGCGAGGTCCAGCGGCTCGAAAGCCTGCTGAGCACTTACCAGGTCCCGGTGAGCCAAAGCCTGATTCTCGGCCTGGTCGAAAAGACGAAAAAAAAGAACCAGGAGTTTCTGGAGTTCAGCCGCAAATACCTGGGCGCGGTCGCCCTGACCGAAATTTCCAATCTGACACCCCCCAATGTCCGGCTGACCGGCATTTCGGTCCATTTTGCCGACAAGGCGGCCGGCGGCAAGGAACCCCAGCCGAAAAACGTGATCCTGGAAGGCCTGGTTCTCGGCGACCGGACGGCCTTCGAATCGGCCCTGGCCGGTTATCTGATCCAGCTCAGCGGCTCGCCCCTGTTCAAACACCCGGTGATCAACCAGAAGGAACCGGGATTTTTCAACGACAAGGAAGTGTTGCGGTTTACGGCGCAGCTCAAGCTCATTTAATTTCGCCATGGCCAAAATATCATTCACATCGATTCCGACCAAAAGCCTGATAAACGTCGCCGTTTTCGGTAGCGGAATCGTCTTTTTCGTGCTGTTGGCCATTTTGCCGGCTCAAAGAGAGTCCAAGGCGCTCGATGCCCGCATCGATGAGATCAGCCTGCGGATCAAAGAGGAACAGATCCTGACCCCGCTCTACGAGAGCCTGTTGAAAAAAGCGCAAATGAACCCGCCGGCGGGGCTTAATCTGGTTCTGCCGGAGAAACTCAAGCGCCATGAAACCGCGAAGGTGAGGCAGACCCTTCAAGACCTGGCACGTCAGAGCGATCTTCAACTCGTCGAATATTCGCCGGAAATCCAGTCGATGATCGGCGAGGCCGGCAACATGAAAGTCAGCCTGCTGCTCAAGGGGGAGTTCTTGAATTTTCAGCCCTTTCTGCTCGAAGTCTCGCGGCTGCCGTATCTGGACCGGATCGAGGAGTTAACCATCAAGTCAGCCCACGACACCAAGGAATTCAGGCTGCACCTGTTGCTGGTGCGCGAGTGATCAGCGCGGGGTTTAAAACAGAGGGGTGTCGGCCCGAATCGGATCCTGAAATCTTAGCGTGTGTCCATCCGCGATCTTATTTTTGACACGGCTCAGTTTCCGATTCAGAAATGTGCCATTTTCCACAAGTTCAAGGAAATCAGCGGCATTTCGCGGAGGCATACTGTTGTATGCCGCACAAGGGATTCCGCCGATTGAAGCCGAAATTGGGGAAAAGGGCCATTTCTGGACGGAAACCAGCTTATTTCGGGAATTCAAAGGTATATGTCCAAACGGGAAAAAATAATCCTGGTTATAATGGCGTTGACGTTGGTTTACGGGTTCTACGCCTTGTTTCTCGAAAGCCCCACGCCTGGTAAACCGAAGCTGGCCGCCCCCGAAAACAAACTGGATACCTACAACGACTTTATCACCAAGGTCGCCGCACTGGTCAAAGGCGGCGTTTCGCCGGAAGAGACCTACATCATCGAAAAAATCCCGGTCAAATGGGCCAGGGACCCGTTCTTGAACACCAAGACCGAGGGCGCCTTCAAACCGGAAAAAGAGAAATTGACCGAGGCCCAAAAAGAAGCCAATGATTCGAAGCTGGACATCGTTTATTCCGGCTTTTTGAACATGGGCAATCGCAATCTGGCCATCATCAACGGAATCGAATACGAAAAAGGCGAAAAATTGCCTGAAGGCGGCCAAATCGTCGAGCAGATCTTTCCCGACCGGGTGGTCATCGGCCGGGCCGGCAGCCCAAGGAAAATCACCGTCAAACTGGAAGACACGCAATAGCGCAGCAGGGAAAAATGGCATTTTACGGCAGGTTCGGTAACGTAGCGATGCATCTGATCGGCTTCTCCCTGGTAACGGCCCTCCTGTGGGGCTGCACGACGCCCCCGCCCCCCGCGGACAAAGGCTTTTTCGAGGAGTGGAAAACCAAGGTGGCCGAGTCCCAGGCCTATTCCCCGTCCCCCAAAAAGCATGCCCGCGAAACGAGTGCCGGCGAAAAGCTGGGTGCGGCCGCCAAAACCGATAGCCTGCTGCCGCCGCCGGAAAAGCCGCTGCCGACCCGCAAAATCACCATGAAAATGAACGACATCGAGGTTCCGGTCCTCCTGCGCGCCCTGGCCCGGATCGCGAACCAGAACATCATGCTCAACGACAGGGTCACGGGCAAGATCAACATCAACATCACCGAGGCGCCGTGGGATCAGGTCTTCAAGAGCATCCTGCGCACCCAGGGTTTGACCTATGCCTGGGAGGGGGATATCATCCGCGTCATGACGGTCCAGGACATGGAAACCGAGCTGAGGCGTGAAGTCCAGAGAAACGAACTCGACAAAGCCGAGCCGCTGATCACCGAGGTGGTCAAAATCAGCTATGCCAGCGCGGCCAAGCTGCGGGAAAACATGCAGCAGTTCCTGTCACTCGACCGCGAGGGCAAACCGCTGGGATCGGTCCTGGTGGATGACCACACCAACTCCCTGATCATCCAGGCCGTCCCCAGCGACCTGCGGCGCATGATTTCCGTGGTGGACCAGCTCGACCGGCCGATCTCGCAGATCCTGATTCAGGCTTACATCGTCGAGACCAGCAACGACACGGCCCGGGCGCTCGGCGTGCAGTGGGGCGGCCTGGCCTATGGCACCGCAAACGGCAACAACATCTGGGCCGGCCCCAACGGCGTGAATTTCGAGGACCGCAACTCCATCAAGGACAACGACGGCAACCCGCTCGAATTTCTGTGGCCCCTTGGCAACATTTCCAATTTTCCAATAAACCTCCAGGACAACATCGGCCTGTCACTGGGCTTTTTATTTCAGAATGTCGGCCGTACCGCCCTTTCCCTCCAGCTGCAGGCGTTGCAGGAGGAGGGCCGGCTCAACATTTTATCGAGCCCTTCGATCACCACCCTCGAAAACCAGATCGCCCTGATCGAATCGGGCAGCCGGATCCCGATCCAGACCGTTGAAAACGGCGAGGTCAATATCGAATACGTTCAGGCCACGCTGCGTCTGGAAGTCACCCCGAATGTCATCGACGGGGACACCCTGAAGCTGAAAATTCTCACCAACAAGGATGAACCCGATTTTTCCAGGCCGGTGGCCGGCAACCCCACCATCATCACCAAAAAAGCCGAGACCAACGTCATTCTCCTGAACGGGCAAACGACGGTCATCGGCGGCCTGAACAAGGAGACGACCTCCTCCAACCAGGCCGGCATTCCCTATCTGAAAGATGTGCCGGGCCTCGGATGGCTTTTCGGCAGCCGCTCGCGCGGCGGCGGGATGGAAGACGTGCTTATTTTCATCACCCCTTACATCCTGGAAGAAAAAGCGGCGGACAGCGCCACCTTCTCCTCCGACGTGCCGCAGCGTGCCCGGCGGCCGTCGCCACCATAAAAACAGACGCATAACGACCGCCATGGAATACTTCAGCATCGTCGACCTCGACCGGGAACCGTTCTCCAATTCGCCGGACCCGGAATTTTTCTACGGCTCGCGCCAGCATCTCGACTGCCTCCAGAAAGTGGAACTCGCCCTGCGGCTGCGCCGCGGTCTGAACGTCATCATCGGCGATGTCGGCACCGGCAAGACCACCCTTTGCCGCCAGTTGATCCGCCGCTTCGCCGGGACACCCGAATTTGAAACCCATCTCGTCATGGATCCCGGCTTTTCGGGCGCCGACGAATTTCTGGTGACAATCATCGACATGCTGACCGGCCGGCCGCCGCCGGGTGCGGCCCGTGACTGGGAGATGAAAGAGGTGGTCAAGAAACATCTCTTCAAGCAGGGGGTGGATGAAAAAAAGACCGTGGTTCTCATCATCGACGAGGGCCAGAAACTGCCGGGATTCTGCCTGGAACTGCTGCGGGAGTTTTTGAACTACGAAACCAACGACCACAAGCTGTTGCAGATCGTTATTTTCGCGCAAACCGAATTTCAAACCACCCTCGATCAGCATGCGAATTTTGCCGACCGCATCAATTTGCTGCATCGGTTGAAACCGATGAGTTTCGCCGATACCCGGGCCATGATCCGCTTCCGGCTCGAAAAATCGAGCGGGAAGTATAAGGCGGCCTACACATTTTTCAGCCTGCCGGCCCTGATCGCCGTCTATCTGGCCTCCAGAGGGTATCCGCGCAAAATCATCAATCTGTGCCACCGCTGCATCCTGACGATGATCATCCAGAATCGGTCCTCGGTCGACCTCTTTTTGGCCCGCACCTGCATCCGGCGCGTCTTCCCGCACCGCGGCCGGCGCATCAAGCGCCTGGCGCTGTCGGCGGGCGCTCTGCTCCTGGTCCTGGCACTGGGGGTTGCCGTCGTCGATGTCCGCCACCGGCGCTTCTCGGCTCTGGCCGGCTTGCCCGTCAGCGGCCCGCATTCCGAC
>JBAPSB010000021.1:0-2851 GCA_049281435.1 Desulfobacterales bacterium | reverse complement strand
GGCCCCCGGTCGAGGCCGCGGCCTCGACTGCTCCGGCGAAAGTCGGGTCATAGCCCACTTTTTTCATCAGGGGGATGGTGAAGGCACCGGTGGTCACGGTGTTGGCGATGGAGCTGCCGCTGATGGAACCAAGGAAACCCGAAGAGATGACCGCCACTTTGGCCGGTCCGCCGATGGTCCCGCCCGCCAGGGCCAGGGCCAGGTCGATGAACAACTGTCCCAGTCCGGTTTTGGAGATGAAGATACCGAAGAGCACGAAGTGAAACACAAAGGTCGCCACCACTCCCAGGGGAATACCATAGATCCCTTCGGTGCCGAGATACATGTGTTCGATGATCCGCTCGATCGAATAGCCGCGGTGCGCGAAGAAGCTGAGGCCGGGAATTTCAAGGAAATACGGTCCCAGGTAGCAGTTGACGAGTACGATGACGGCGATGATGGCCAGGGGTGCGCCGATGCTGCGCCGGGTGCCCTCGAGCACCATCAGGAAGGCCAGGGCCCCCATGACCAGGTCCAAGTGGGCGGGCATTCCGGCCCGGAACACCAGTGCGTTGAATTCAATGAAAATGAAAACCGAAATGACCGAGGAAAGCACGGCGAACAGCACATCGTAATAGGGCACATCGTCCATCTGGTAGCTGAAGGACCCCGAAAAGATACCCATAGCGGCACGGAGCCACTGGAGGACAAACAGAAGCGTGATCGACAGGCAGGTGACAAAAAGAAAAATGCTCCAGAAAATCAGCGTTTTGTTGGGATCGTGAAAAACCGTCGCGAAATCGATGACACGGTATACCTTCACGGCGCCGTAAGCCAAGCCGATCAGCATCAGGGTGAAGAGAATGAAATCCGGATAGGCCAGCGCCGGATGGTTCCAGAGACAGCGGCGCTTGAAGTAAAAGACCAGGGCGAAGGAGGCCGCCGCCCAGCCCCAGGTCATGATCGGTGTCAGCGCCAGCAGTTCCCGGAACATGGCGGCCGAGAGCATGGCCCCGACCGCCGCATGGAAGATGTCGTAGTAAAAGTGCTTGGGGTGGGTTTCCACCTCCTTGCGGCTGGAATACAGAAAAAACACCAGCGGCAGCACGAAGGCCAGGTGAAAAGCCCGGTGGCGCCATTCCTGCAGCACCCCGAAACCGGCGGTGTAGATGTGGAACAGTGACAGCACCAGCGTCATGTAGAAGGTCAGCTTCAGCGTAATCCCGGTGGCCTTGCGGAAGCGAAGCTCCGGGTCGTATTTGGACAGCTCGTCCAGGTCTTCCTTGAGATCCACCGGAGCGGCAATGGGCTCTACGTGTTCCATGTCAAAAACTCCCGCGCGGCTATAAGCTATATAGTGTCTGCCCGGAAACTCCCCTCCCCTGGTGGGAGGGGCTGGGGGAGGGGGATATGACTGCTTAATTTCATACACCCCCACCCCGGCCCTCCCCCCTCAAGGGTGAGGGAGGAAAAGGTTTCCGTTCAGACACTATATAACCTAAACTGATCGGTTCCAGGTTCAGGGTTCAAAGGTTATAAAATACTGATTTCCGGAACTTTATCCACCATTACTTGGAGTGAACGCTTTAATTCATTGGGGGCAACGGTCTTATAAGCCCCATAAAACCAGAATTATTCAGGTGTGAATAAGGGCTTTTCAACCCAGAACGTTGAGCCCTGAACCACTCAACCTATGCTTAAGATTAAGGTTTTGGCAAGGATAGAGGGAGGCGGCTGTATATGTCATACGCCACCGGCCGATACCACAGCCAAAACCTTAACTTTCAGCCAGGCATACCTCACCGCCGGCATTTCAACCACGGCTATGTGCAGCAGCGTCCTGTCGGCCAGTGAGGCCAGCGCGATGTCCTGTCGCCCGTCGAGACGCAGCGTATTTTCGTAGCGGGCATCCACCCATTGGTAAATTTCGGGCACCAGGCGGTGCATGTTGCGGATCATAAAACCGCCGTCCCGGCGTTCGAAGACTTCCTCGCCGAACGCGGCGTAAGGCAGGCCGGTCCGGCTTTCGGCAAATTCGGTCGCCACCACGACCATTTCGTAGGCCGGACCGATGATCAGGTGATCCCAAACCTGGCAGTTTTCGACCGAATGCAGGAAGCCGATCGACAGCCGTTGGCCGGGCCGCACCCGCTCGACGAACACCGGCCGGCCGGCCGGCATCGCCTCGATCAAAAGGGTATGCAGCGGCCAGGCAGCGGCCACCGCCACAGCCGCAAACAAAATGGCACCAGCGATCAGCCAGCGACGGCGCATGACAGCATGACTCCTCTTGACACCCTGACAGGGTGCGGGCACTCACCGGCGCCCTGTCAGGGTGGATAGACACGGCAATCTTTACTCTTTACTTGATCATGCCCTTTTCGCGGTAATAGCGTTCGGCACCCGGGTGCAGGGGAATGGCCATGCCGCTCAAGGCCGTTTTGAGGGTGACATCCTTGCCCTTTTCATGGGCCTGGGCCATGATTTCGGCGCCGGCGGGGGCCGGTTCGGGCTTGCCGTCTTTTGTGCGCAGCACGTGGAAGCCGGGTTCCCACAGGGCCTTGGTCAGGGTGTAGATCAGTTCGGCGTCGACGTCGGCGTCACAGACCCACTGCGCCATCACGGCCACGGTCTCGACCGGTGCGCTCTGGTCGGCGTAGGTGTTGGCCGGAATGGTAACCTTGGTGTAGAACGGGTAGGCATCGGTGACTTTCTTGATCAGCGCGTCGTCGAGGCTCAGGATGGTGATCGGCGTGCTGGAGACCAGTTCCATGACCGAGGAGGTGGGAATGCCGGCCGTGATGAAGCCGGCGTCGGCCTGGTTGTCCTGCATGCGCTGCGAAATGCCGGCAAAGCCCAGCCAGTCCAGCGA
>JBAPSB010000020.1:0-18285 GCA_049281435.1 Desulfobacterales bacterium | reverse complement strand
GGCCGGAGCATTGACCGGCGGTCCCGCAAACCGGCGGGGCGGGGTCACCGGCGGCCGGGGGCGCTGTCCGCCACCCCTTCAAGGTTCGGGAGTCAACCGTGGGTCAGTTCTTTTTGTTGCACGACACCGACGCCGAAAGGGTCGTCTGCACCTGGGCCAGGAGCAGACAGTCCTGAGAACAGCCGGGAAAGGCGGATTTTCGCTGGTCGCAGTCCCGGCAGGGACTCTTGACGAGATAACCGAGGTCGAAGTCAAACTGGCATTCGCGGCGATCGCTGGAGATGGAGGGGGTCGTCAATTGAGCCGTCCTTTCCCAAAATAAATTTTTCTGGCGAAAAATTTATGAAACGCAGCAGAGCTGCTCGAAATTCTAAAAAAAATATGAACCCAATCCGAACAAGCTGGAACCACTATATCAAAAGGTTCAGTTTGGTTTAAATCTCTGTAAACCCATAGCCGAGTGTGGTTCCCAGAGCCCTCAAGAAAATTGACCGCAAGCTACACCGAATCACAGTGATAAGAGGTTAATGCGTCATATCTATGATTTACAATGTAGTGCATATTTATACCATGGCCGCCGTCAAATGACAAGAGGAGGCGCACCGAGACGCTCGGGAATCACTCCCCAGTGTCCGACAAGCCGCAAAGCCAAGTGCCGTCGTTGTTGAATTATGACGCTAATCTTCAGGTATCGCGACCCCGCTTTTTTTGGGGTGGCCGGCCGGCCAGCGGATGTGGAAGGCCGGTGCGGGTCAAACAGGCCTGCCGCCAAAGACCCGTGCCGGGGCAGGACCGCCGGGCGTTGACAATACCGGCGCGGATGCATAAACTGGCTCGGCTATAAGTGACTAAAAATAAACAGGTTCCAGGTGAGCCGGTTGCCGCCGGACGCGTTGCCGGCCATTTCCGTCAGGGCTGCGCGAGGCCTCGGCGGCGTCCTGCAACCGGTCCGGGAGAATCAAGTGCGAATCGGCCAGGGATACGATGTTCACCGACTGGTCGGCGGGCGCCCGCTGGTGCTCGGCGGCATTAGAATCCCCTTCGCGAAAGGGCTGGACGGGCACTCCGATGCCGACGTTCTGGTGCATGCCGCCTGCGACGCCCTGTTGGGCGCAGCCGGTGAGGGGGACATCGGTCGGCATTTTCCCGATACCGACCCCAGCTACCGGAATATTTACAGCATCCGCCTCCTGGAGTCGACGATCGCCGTTCTGCACGGCAAAGGCTTTTCGGTGGTCAACCTGGATGCGGTCGTCCTGGCCGAGGCGCCGCGGCTCCAGCCGTACCGCGCGGAAATGCAGGCATCGATGGCCCGTGCCATGGGTCTCGATCCCGGCCGCGTCAACATCAAGGCCACCACCACCGAAGGGCTGGGTCCTATCGGCCGCGGAGAGGGCATCGCCGCCATGTGCATCGCTCTTCTGAAATCAGGTCAGGATGAGGCCTGACGACCCGGCCAGCGACGGATTCGACATCGGGTCGACTCCAAAAAATACCTATCCGGTTCACCCAGTCGACCGCCGTGCACACCCACCATCCAAAATTATTTTTATTTTTTATTTAAATTTTAATATTTTATGAAATATAATATAATGTCATTGTTTAACTTATCGGCACCCTACGGCCCCAGCGGCGACCAGCCGCAGGCCATCGCCGCCCTGTGCCACAATATCCGCATGGGCAAACCACGGCATGTCTTGCTGGGGGTGACCGGATCGGGCAAGACCTTCACGATGGCGAACGTGATTGCCGAACTGGCCCGGCCGACGTTGATCCTGGCCCCCAACAAAACCCTGGCGGCGCAACTCTACAACGAGTTCAAGTCGCTCTTCCCGGAAAACGCGGTCGAGTATTTCGTCAGCTACTACGACTACTATCAGCCGGAAGCCTACATCCCGGCCAGCGACACCTACATCTCCAAGGATTCGTCCATCAACGAGATGATCGACAAGCTGCGGCACTCGGCCACCCGCTCGGTCCTGTCGCGACGCGACGTAATCGTGGTGGCCAGCGTCTCGTGCATATACGGCCTGGGCGCGCCCGAGGACTACCTGGGCATGCGGATCGATCTGGAACGGGAAATGGAAATCGGCCGCGACCGGCTGCTGCGGGATCTGGTGGCCCTGCAGTACGAGCGCAACGATCTGGATTTCCATCGTGGCGTCTTTCGCGTCCGGGGCGACCGCATCGAGTTGTTTCCCGCTTATGAAGAGGACCGCGCCCTGCGGATCGACTTTTTCGGGGACCAGATCGAGGCGATCTCCGAAATCGATGCGCTGCGCGGCCTGGTCATCAAACGCCTGGAGCGAACGACCATTTTTCCGGCCAGCCACTACGTCACCTCCAAGGTCACCCGCAAGCGCGCCATCGAAACCATCATCGCCGAACTGAAGGAGCGGATCGCATTTTTTCGTTCCGAAAAGCGATATGTCGAAACCCAGAGGATCGAAGAGCGGACCAATTTCGACCTGGAGATGATCCAGGAACTCGGCTACTGCAACGGGATCGAAAACTATTCGCGCCATCTGACCGGCCGGGCGGCCGGTGATCCGCCGCCGACGCTGCTCGACTATTTTCCGGAAGACTACCTGATGTTCATCGACGAGAGCCACATCGCCGTGCCGCAGTTGCGGGCCATGTACCGCGGCGACCGGTCGCGCAAGGAAACGCTGGTCCACTATGGTTTCCGGCTGCCGTCGGCGCTCGATAACCGGCCCCTTAGATTCGACGAGTGTCAGGAGCGTTTCAACCAGGTGGTCTTCGTCTCGGCAACCCCGGCCGACTACGAGCGCTCGCTGGCGGCCGACACCCTGGTCGAGCAGATCGTGCGCCCCACCGGGCTGACCGATCCGCCGATCGAGGTGCGCAGTGCCGTCAACCAGGTCGACGACCTGCTGGAAGAGATCCGCCGCTGCCGCGGCATGGGGCTGCGGACGCTGGTGACCACCTTGACCAAGCGCATGGCCGAGGACCTCACCGAATACTATACCGACCTGGGCCTGCCGGTGCGCTACCTGCACTCCGACATCACGACCCTCGAGCGCATGGACATCCTGCGGGACCTGAGACTGGGGGTCTTCGAGGTGCTGATCGGCATCAACCTGCTGCGCGAAGGCCTCGATATTCCCGAAGTGGCGCTGGTGGCGATTCTCGATGCCGACAAGGAGGGCTTTCTGCGGTCCGCACGCTCTCTGATTCAGACCTTCGGCCGGGCGGCCCGCAACCTGAACGGCCGGGTCATCCTGTACGCGGACCGGGTGACACCCTCGATGGAGGCCGCCATCGGCGAAACGGACCGGCGGCGGCGCATCCAGCAGGACTACAACCGCGAGCACGGCATCACGCCGGCCTCGATCGTCAAGGAGATCACGTCCGCCTTCGTTTCCGAAGCCGATGCCGCCGGAAACCACCCGGAACCCGGCCGGGTCGCCGAAGCGGTAGACGCGTTCGATACCCTGGAGGATATCGACCAGGCCGTCAGGGAATTGGAACGGGAAATGAAGACGGCCGCCCGCGCCCTTGAATTCGAGCGTGCGGCCGATTTGCGCGACCGGATCCGGTCGTTGAGGAAATTGGCCGTTTTCGAGAGTTAGCGTGCCCGACAGGCGTCAGTAAAATGATTGAGGACGAGCACGACGTGGTGGAAAAGGGGGCCTCTCAGGGGGCGACGCCGGAACAAAACGGGCCGGCTGCCGCCGGGGCGGCTCCGCTATCCGGGGGCCGCCCGCCGGGCCGGCAGTCCCTGGACGAGCTGCGCGCCATGCTGGCGCATCTGCCGGGCGCACCGGGCGTCTACATCATGCGCGATGGTGCCGGGGCGGTCATTTACGTCGGCAAGGCCCGCAGCCTGCGCAAGCGGCTGGCCTCTTATTTTTCGACCGCCGAAAAACCGGACGTCAAGACCGGCGTGCTGATCAAAAAAATTGCCGACATCGAGACCATTGTCACGGCTTCCGAAAAAGAGGCCCTGATCCTCGAATCGAATCTGATCAAACGGCACCGGCCGCGGTACAACGTCAATCTCAAGGATGACAAGCGCTACCCGTCACTGCGGCTCGACGTGACCCACCCCTATCCGCGCCTGTCGATCGTGCGCATGCCCAAAAAGGACGGGGCCCTCTATTTCGGGCCCTACGCGTCGGCCCAGGCCGTGCGCCAGACGCTCAAGATCATCAACAAGACCTTCAAACTGCGCAAATGCACCGACCGCGAATTCACCCTGCGAACGCGACCGTGCCTGCACTGCCAGATGCAGGGGTGCCTGGCTCCGTGCTGCCGTGACGTGGACCGGCAGGAGTACACGGAGATGATCCGGGAGGCGGTGTTGTTTCTGAAAGGCCGGACCCCCGACCTGATCCGCAAGATCAAGGCCGATATGGTCGCGGCCGCCGACCGACAGGATTTCGAAAAGGCCGCCCGTTTGCGGGACAAGATGTTTTCTCTCGAACGCACGGTCGAAAAACAGGTCGCCGTGACCACCGATGCCGGCGACCGCGACGTGATCGCCTGCGCCCGCGATGCGGATCTCGCCCTGGTGACGCTGCTTTTCGTGCGCGGCGGGTTTCTGCTGGGCAGCCGCAGCTTCGGTGTATCCGCCCCCATGGCCGATGACCGCGAACTGATCTCGGCCTTTATCCGGCAGTACTACGAGACGGCCCTGTTCATCCCCGAGGAAATCCTGCTGCCGGTGCGGCCGGAAGAGGCCGGGTTGCTCGAAGAGTGGCTGCAGACGCTGAAGGGCAAGCGGGTGGTTCTTCACCGGCCGCGCCGCGGGGAAAAAGCCCGGCTGCTGGACATGGCCGTTCAAAACGCCGCCAAGGAACTCGGGGAGCGCCTGGCGGCCGCCACCGCGCGCGGCGATCTCCTCCAGCGCCTGCAGAAGCGCCTGCAGCTCAAGCGCCTGCCGACCCGGATCGAGTGCTTCGACAACTCGAATCTGGCCGGCACCGCGGCGGTGGCGAGCATGGTGGTCTTCGCGGACGGCAAGCCGGAGAAAAAGGCCTATCGCCGCTACCGCATCCGCGAGGTCAGCGGTCCCGACGACTACGCCAGCATGAACGAAGTGCTCCGGCGGCGGTTGAAACCCGAGGCGCCGGCACCGTCGCCCGACCTGCTGATTGTCGACGGCGGCAAGGGGCAACTGAACATCGCCCTGGCGGTGGTCGCCGATCTGGGGCTCGAAGGCCGGTTCGAGCTGATCGGCATCGCCAAGAAAGATGCGCTGCGCGGCGAGACGGCGGATAAAGTCTTTACGCCCGGCCGCGCCAATCCGGTCAACTTCGGCCGCGATGCCGACCTGCTGCTCTTCATCCAGCGCATCCGCGACGAGGCCCACCGCTTTGCCATCGCCTACCACCGCAAACAGCGCGGCAAGAATGCCCTGGGATCGGCCCTGGACGATATATCGGGCGTGGGGCCGGCCAAGAAAAAGGCGCTGTTGAGCCATTTCAGGAGCGTGCGCCTCGTCAGGGAGGCATCGATCGAAGATCTGTGCACCGTAAAGGGCATTGACCGCCAGCTGGCCCAAAAAATAAGGGAGCACCTGCATGCGGCCGGTGCCCCCTGATCCGTCGCGGTTTTGTTCTGCCGGGTGAACCGCTTTGTCTTTAGTAGGTCAACTTCTTCAACGCTTCCTTCAATTCCTGGACGGCGGCAGCCGAGCGGTTCAGCGCCTCCTGTTCGTCGGCCGTCAATTTGATCTGAATGACATCTTCGATGCCACCGGCTCCCAGCTTCACGGGAACACCGATAAACAGGTCATCGATGCCGTATTCGCCTTTCAGCAGGGCCGCGCACGGCAGGATCTTCTTTTTGTCCTTCAGGATTGACTCCGCCATTTCCACGGCCGCCGACGCCGGGGCATAATAGGCGCTGCCGGTTTTGAGCAGGCTGACGATTTCGGCCCCGCCGGTCCGGGTGCGCTCGACGATGGCCTCGATGCGGTCCGGCGGCAGCAGTTCGGTGATGGGAATGCCGGCCACGGTCGAAAAACGCGGCAGCGGGACCATGGTGTCGCCGTGTCCGCCCAGCACGAAGGCGTGCGTGTTTTCCACCGAGACGTTGAGTTCCATGGCGATGAAGGCCCGGAAGCGAGCCGAGTCGAGCACGCCGGCCATGCCCAGGACGCGCTCCTTCGGAAAGCCGCTGGCCTCGAAGGCGACATGGCACATCGCATCCAGCGGATTGCTGACGATGATGATCACCGCCTCCGGCGACAGCTTGGCGACCTGCTCGGTCACCTTCTTCATGATGCCGGCGTTGGTGCCGAGCAGATCGTCGCGGCTCATCCCCGGTTTGCGCGGGATACCGGCGGTAATGATAATGATGTTCGAGCCGGCCGTGGCGTCGTAAGTGTTGGTGCCGGTCAGGTGGGCATCATGCTTTTCGATGGGCGCGGCCTCCGTCAGGTCCAGGGACTTGCCCTGCGGAACGCCCTCGATGATGTCCACCAGCACCACATCGCACAGTTCCTTTTCGGCCAGCCGCTGGGCGGCCGTGGCACCGACGTTGCCGGCGCCGACCACGGTAACTTTCTTGTCCATGACGCACTCCTTTCGAAAAAGTTAAGGGTGTAAAAAGAGACTCTGGCTTAAAAGAGACAAAGAGATCGAAAGATTGCAGGAATTCGAATTCGTTAACACAATCTGGATGAATGTCAACATATTTATATCCTTCCCGATATTGACACAAACCCGCAAAACAGGCTATGATCACAAGGTTAAAATTCATCTTATCATCCGAAACAGCCTGGAGTCGCCTCAATGGCCATCGTCAATCTCAAGAAGCGCGAAATCGAGTGTAAAATCGTCTATTACGGACCGGGACGCTGCGGAAAGACCACGAACCTCGATTACATCTTCAAGGCCTACAAAAAGCAGGTGTCGGGCGAGATGGTGTCGATCAACACCGATGGCGACCGGACCCTGTTCTTCGACTTTCTGCCCATGGAACTCGGCAAGTTGAGAGGCTGCGACGTGCGCGTTCATCTTTACACCGTTCCGGGGCAGGTGCAGTACACCTCGACCCGCAAGCTCGTGCTGAGGGGCGTGGACGGGCTGGTTTTCGTGGCGGACTCGCTGGAGGTCCGGCGCGAGAAGAACATGCTCTCCCTCAAGGACCTTCATCAGAACCTGAAAGATTACGGGCTGAACATCCTGAAGGTGCCCCTGGTCATGCAGTTCAACAAGCGCGATCTCGCCCGCGAGGGCATCCCCCTGATGCCGATCGAACAGATGGAGCATGAACTGAACCGCCAGCTGAAGGTCCCCACATTTCAAGCCAGTGCCGTCAAGGGCGAAGGGGTCGGCAAGACCCTGCAGGCCTGTCTGAAATTGACGCTGCTCTCCTTGAAGAAGGAGTTGAGCTGGAACGATTGATTCGCACCCATGAGCATCGGCCTTGCATTTTCAGGAAACCTTGATTTTCTCAGCCTGGGCGAGTTAGTGCAGATCATCGGCAACAACGGCGGAACCGGTGTGCTGCGCATCGTGAGCAAATACGCCCCGTTGCCCGGTCTGATTTACTTCTCCAAGGGCGACCCTCTGGATGCCGTCAACGCGGAGCTGACCGGTCTGGAGGCGCTTTTTTCTCTGTTCGGCTGGACGCAGGGCGAATTTTCCTTCAGCCAGGAGCCGGTCGACCACGAAAATGTCATCAACAAGAACCGCATGGAAATCATCCTGGACGGTTCGCGCATGGTCGATGACGGCAAGGTCCCCGTACTCGGCCCGGTTTCCTACCGTGACGATTCCGGCGCGGCGGGCGGCGACCGGGATTTGCCGTTGATCAAGGGACCGTTTGTCGACTATATGTACGTGGTCGACGAAGAGGAATTCTACGAAGGCGACGAAATCGTCATCGAGGGCAACTACGGCAACTGGATGTGGGTCGTGCTGGAAGGCATCGTGGAAATAGCGAAGCAGACGCCCGCCGGACCCCTGAAGATCCTGCGCCTCAGCGACGGCGCCTACGTCGGCAGCATCTCTTCTTTCCTGACCGAGAGCAGCGTCCGCCAGACCTCGGCCAGGGCGATGAGCCGGGTTCAGCTGGGGATGCTCGATTCACATCTGCTGGCTAACGAATACGCCGCCATGAGCCCGGAGCTGCGCGAGGTCGTCAAGAGTCTCGACAAGCGTCTGAATCAGGTGACCGACCAGCTGGCCCGGATTCATGCCCATGAGGAAAAAGTCAACCGCTTGCTGCGCGACAAGCGGCCGGTGATCGACCAGGGCCGGAACGAACAGCGGGCCTTCACGATTACACGGGGCCGGGCGGCGATCGGGCGCAGAACCGAAACGGGCCTCGTGCCGCTGGTCGAACTGGCCAAGGGCGATTTCTTCGGCCACATTCCCTTTCTTAAAATGGGCCATGAACCGCACGCCGCAGCGGTTTTTGCTTCTCCCGACCTTAAAATATCGCCGCTGGACGCCGCCGGGTTGGTTGCGGAATACGAAAGCCTGCCCGACTCGTTTCGGCACATTATCGAGAACCTGGCGACCTGTATTTCGGTCACCACCATGATGGCCTGTGAGCACCACAAAAACCTGCATCCTGAAACGTCGTCACAAACCCCGTAACCGGCTGATCGAAAGAGTGTACCCATGACAAGCGCAGACAAAAGAAAATTCATCCGCATCAATTCCCTTAATCTGTCGTATGTGCTGGTCGACGGCGCGGGCGAGGCCGACCGCCAGACCATGGGCCGGACCCTGGACGTTTCCGAAGCCGGCATTCGTCTGGAAACCCACCTGCCGGTCGAGATCGGCCGCCACCTCATGCTGTCCCTCGGTCTCGAAGACGATGTCGTCGACATCAAAGGCCGCGTGGTTCACGCGGCCAAAAACAAGGCCGGCAAGCACGAACTCGGCATCGAACTGCTCGAACCGGATGCGGCCGCGCGCGAGACGTTAAAAAAATTCATCAAGGCCTTCCGGGAACACCACGAGCCGGCCGCATAAGGGGGAGACCGCCTTGGGGATACCCCGGCGTTTTTTTATCCCCCCAGGGAGTCAACGCCCCAACCGCCAAACCCGTGAATGGAAACTCGAAACTCAGAATCCGCGGCCCGTGGATAAAAACTGGAACTCGCATCCCGTAACTCGTAACCTGTCATCCTCACCCATGTAACCCGAAGCCCGCAACTCGAAACCCGTAACTCGTATCCCGTAACCCGCAACTCGTAACTCGTACCCCGCATAAAAAGGTAAGGAAACACTATGGGAACGCCGATTGTTGAAACCAGTTTTCCGGGCCTCGAGCTTTTGAAAAGAGGCAAGGTGCGCGATGTCTACGACCTCGGCGATCACTTCCTGATGGTCGCCACCGATCGCATCTCGGCCTTTGACGTGGTGATGCCCGATCCGATTCCCGACAAGGGCAAGATCCTCAATCGCCTGTCGCTCTTCTGGTTCGGGGAAATGCAGGCCCTGGTCCGCAACCACGTCGTGAGCGGCGATGTCGCCGACTATCCGGAAGCGTGCCGGCCGTATGCCGCCGAGCTTCAGGACCGGAGCATGCTGGTGAAAAAAGCCCGGCCGCTGCCGATCGAATGTGTCGTCCGCGGGTATATTTCCGGCTCAGGATGGGCCTCCTATCGCAAGAACGGCACCGTCTGCGGCATCCGTCTGCCCGCGAGCCTAAAGGAGTCGGACAAGCTGCCGCAGCCTATTTTCACGCCGTCCACCAAGGAGGAGGTCGGCCAACACGACATCAACATCGATTTCGACGAAGCGGTGCGCCGCATCGGGGCCGAAGCCGCCGAAAGGGTGCGGCAGCTGAGCCTCGACATATACCGCCGCGGGTCCGCCCTGGCCGAAGAAAAGGGCATTATCATCGCCGACACCAAATTTGAGTTCGGGTACTGTGACGGTGAGCTGGTTCTCATCGATGAAGTGCTCACCCCGGACTCTTCACGCTTCTGGCCGCGCGTCACTTACGCCCCCGGCGGTGCGCAGAAAAGCTATGACAAGCAGTACCTGCGCGACTACCTGGTGTCGATCAATTGGAACAAACAGCCGCCGGCGCCCGCACTGCCCGAAGCGGTGGTCCGGGACACCCGCCGCAAATACCTGGAAGCCCTCGACCAGCTGACCGGCGTCCGGCATGCGTTTTAACGAACAGCCCCTGCCCATCGAGAGCCTGAGTCTCGAGGATGCGCACTACCGCATCACCACCTCCGGGCTGATCGAAAAGCTCACCGACTCGATTGCCGCCCTGGGCGTCATCGATCCCCCGCTGGTGTGCGCAAAGGCCGGGGGATATCGAATCGTGGCCGGATTCCGCCGCATCGAGGCCTGCCGACTTCTGGGACAAGCCGAGATCCGGGCGCGGGTGCTGCCCGGCGACAGCGACGAGGTCACCCGCGTCCGGCTGGCCATCGCCGACAATTCGCTGCAGCGGCCGCTCGGTCCGATCGAAACCGCGCACGCGCTGAACCTGCTGGCCAAAATTTCCGACAGCGAGGACGCATTGAGCCGTCATGCGGCCGCCTTGGCGCTACCCGCCAATCCGGCTTTGATGCGCAAGATCATGTCGCTGACGATGTTGCCGGCCGGTCTTCAGGCTCGCCTGGCAAGCGGCGAGCTGACTTTGCCCATGGCGCTCGACCTGCGGCGGTTCGACCAACAGACCGCCGAAGCCCTGGCGCGCCTCTTCGCCGACCTCAAACTGGGGTTGAACCGCCAGCGGGAGATGCTGGTGCTGGTGACCGAAATCGCCCGGCGCGAACAGGCGACGGTTGTCGACATCCTGGCCGACCCCGGGCTCGCGGAGATTCTGTCGGCACCTGATCTCGAACGGGGGCAAAAAGCGGGACGGCTGCGGGACCTGCTGCGGCACCGTCGCTATCCGGTGATCAGCAGCACCGCGGACCGCTTTCAGGACCTGGTGCGGGAATTGAACCTCGGCCCCGGCGTGCGGTTGGTCCCCCCCGTTGATTTCGAGGGCACCACCTACACGATGGCCATCGGCTTCGACCGGCTCGACCAGCTCCAGGCCAGGGGCCGCCAACTCGAAAGGGTGGTTTCCAGCCGAAGGTTCAAAGATTTTCTGGGGGAGTAACGCAGGAGCGCGCCAATTCAGGGGCAGAGGACCCGGCGCGCGGGCCGGGCCCCTTAATCATCCAAAAAGCGGCCTGACAATCATTTCGACAAAGAGATAGGTGACGATCCCGATGCCCGCCGCCAGCATGGCGACAAGATAGATCTGGTTGGTGCTGTGCCGTTTTTTCTCCGTATCGTCGTAAAATAAAAACTTCCCGCATTTGATACATCTCAGTTTTTTCGTCTGCAACGTCGTGACGTGGCCGCAGGGGCAGTCGATATCCTTTGAAGGCAGGGGCATAGTCATGTAGGTTCACTTTTTTCCGCTACGGGTTAGAGGCCTGTCGATCGGTGGCAGGCCTGGTCGTTTCCATCCATTTTTTGTCTCATCGTGCCTCCCCGGCATTGAATCTCCCGAAAAACTCGGCGGTGTCCTTGCGCAGCAGGTAATACGTGGCCAGGGCAAAGAGCACGATCACCGCTACCGTCAGCACCTGCAGCTCGAAGCCGAAATCCTGGAACACCAGCAGCACCAAATAGATGACCAGAATACCGATGTTGAAAAAAATACTCAGCGCGCGGGCCCAGGAGTTGATGGCGGCCACGAAATAGCAGATCGCAATGCCGATTCCCGCCATTAAATAGTCGTTGCGAACCAACACCTCACCGGTAAAAAAAATGAAATAAAAAACGAGGTGCCCAAGCCATCCCAGGGCCAGACAGGCGATGCCTTTTTTCACATTCGGTGGATATGTCCCGAACTTTATGGCGGTATTGAACATTTTGGTCTTTCCGTAAGTCAGTGTCCATCCATAAATGGTCTTTTTTCCGCTGGGCGGCCGGTCGCAGGGGGTTTCCGGCTGCAACCGGCCATAAAGTACGCCTCGCCGCAAATCCCGCCTGGGCGGGACGGCCTGGCCTATCGAACAACTCCACCTTTATGAATCGGACACTGAAAAGTGCCTAAAAAAGATCGCGGATGGGCCCTACTTAATGCATTTGATGCACATCTGGCAAGCCCCATTATGCGACCATCTTTCGTAAAAAGATTCGCAAGACGAGTCGGGCCATACCTCCCCAGCGCGACCGCCGTCCGCAGGATTTCAGCTAAACTTCTGAATTTATATAAAAAATAATCCATTGAAGTCAATTGAAAATTTTATATAAAAATCAAGAGTGTAATCAATTTTTTTCTTGACAAACAGAACCTAACGTTTGTAAACAACTGTAACAACTAAATTGGATTTATTAAATAATGGGAATCCAAGAACGGAAAGAACGGGAACGCGAAAGACGCCGTCAACAAATCATCGTGGCCGCCAAAAGAGTTTTTTCGGCCAAGGGCTTCAACAAGGCGACCATGGAGGATATTGCCAAAGAGGCCGAACTCAGCCCCGGGACTCTCTACATTTATTTCAAGAACAAAGACGAGCTTTACGCCTCACTTTCCCTGCGCATTCTCAAACATCTCAACGTCCGTCTCGAACACGTCAAGAACGAAACCTTCAGCGACCACAACGACCGCATCGCTTCTTTAAAAGAGGCGCTTTACGACGTCTACGCCTTCGATCCGCTCATTTTGATCAATATGTTCCACCTTCAGTCCAGCGAAACCTTGAAGAGCCTGTCGCCGGAGCTGATGGAGGAAATCAAGCAACTCAGCCGGGGGTCTCTCGGCACGATGGCCGAAATTTTCGAAGAGGGCATTCGCAAAGGGGCCTTCATCGACCAGCACCCGGTGGCCCTGGCCGACATTTTATGGGCGATGTTTTCCGGAATCATCCTCTGGGAGGAAAGCAAACGGATCATCAACCAGGACAAGAATTACTTGAAGCCGACGCTCGAGGCCGCCTTCGAGATCTTCCGGCAGGGGATAACCAGAACGGCTGCCGGCGGCAATTCCCGCAAACGGAAAAACTGACCGTCGGTGCGCATCGGCCCGTGAAGAAGCAATTGCCTTGCACGCCAAGAGGCGGAATGAATTGGGTTGGGCCGGATATGAGACCCCAAGGGTTTTGACAGTACAGCAGAAAAGTTAAGCGGGGAAACACGTTTGACCAAAACTTCGGGAAAGGAGGGAGGAGAGAGCAGAAGCAGAGTACAGCGTCGGATGATCGTCCGTCATCATTGCAACCACAAGCTTTAAGGAGTGTAATCAATGGCAGAAAAAGAAATCGTCGAAACTTCAGAAGCTCAGATTGCCGTCCACTGGGGGGAAGAAGGACTCTACTACCCAACAACGAAATTTATCGCCCAGGCCAACATGACCGATGAAAAAATCTATGAACGCTTCAGCCTGGATAATTTCCCGAACTGCTACAAGGAATACGCCGACCTGCTCACCTGGTACGAGTACTGGGACGAGATCCTGGATACCAGCGATGCGCCGTGCTTCAAGTGGTTCAAAGGCGGAAAGATCAATGCCAGTTACAACTGCGTGGACCGTCATCTGGCGCAGTACAAGAACAAGACGGCGATTCATTTCGTACCGGAACCGATTGAAGAGGGCTACCAGCACATCACCTATCAGGAATTGTATGTCCGCGTGAACGAATTCGCGGCGCTTCTGAGGGATTTCGCCGGCCTCAAGCGCGGCGACCGGGTGACCCTCCACATGCCGATGGTACCCGAACTGCCGGTGACCATGCTGGCCTGCGCCCGCCTGGGGGTTATTCACAGCCAGGTGTTCGGCGGGTTCAGCGGCCGCGCCTGTGCCGACCGGATCGTCGACTCCGGCAGCCGGGTGTTGATCACGATGGACGCCTATTACCGCAGCGGAACCCTGATCGACCACAAACAGAATGCCGATATTGCCGTCAACCTGGCGGGCAAGGACGGACAGAAGGTCGACAAGGTCCTCGTATGGCAGCGTTACACCGGCAAGGCTTCCAGCCCGACGGCGATGGTCGACGGACGAGACTACTTTGTCAACGACGTGCTCAAGGACTACTACGGCGCCCGGGTCGAACCCGAAAAGATGAATTCCGAAGACCCGCTGTTCCTGATGTACACCAGCGGCACCACCGGCAAACCCAAGGGCTGCCAGCACGGAACGGGCGGATTCCTGGCCTATACCGCCGGCACCTCCAAATACGTGCAGGACATCCATCCGACCGACGTCTACTGGTGCATGGCCGACATCGGCTGGATCACCGGCCACTCTTACATCGTCTACGGCCCGCTGGCCATCGCCGCCTCGACGGTTATTTACGAAGGCGTTCCCACCTACCCGGATGCGGGACGCGCCTGGCGCATTGCCCAGGACCTGGATGTGAACATCTTTCACACCGCCCCCACGGCCATCCGTGCCCTGCGCAAAATCGGCCCCGATGAACCGGCCAAGTACACATACGAATTCAAACACATGACCACCGTGGGCGAGCCGATCGAACCCGAGGTGTGGAAGTGGTATTACAATGTCGTCGGTCGGGGCAAGGCTGCCATCGTCGACACCTGGTGGCAGACCGAAACCGGCGGGTTCCTCTGCAGCACCCTGCCGGCCATCAAACCGATGAAACCGGGCAGCGCCGGACCGGGTATGCCCGGCATCCACCCGATCGTCTATGACGACGAGGGGGCCGAGGTTCCAACGGGCTCGGGCAAGGCCGGCAACATCTGCATTCAGAACCCCTGGCCGGGCATGTTCCAGACCATCTGGGGCAACCGTGACCGGTTCGTCGAGACCTATTTCTCGCGCTACTGCAAGGACCCCAAGAGCACGAAGTGGCAGGATTGGCCCTATATGACCGGTGATGCCGCCGTGGTGGCCGAAGACGGTTACGTGCGTATCCTGGGCCGCATCGACGATGTCATCAACGTATCGGGCCACCGCCTGGGGACCAAGGAGATCGAATCGGCCGCCATGGTCTGCGAAGAAGTGGCCGAGGCCGCGGTGGTGCCGGTGGCGCACGAGATCAAGGGCCGGGAGCCGGATATGTACATTGCCCTCAAGCCCGGGTATAAGGCCAGCCCGGAACTGGCCAAGAAGATCTCCGACACCATATCGACTGAGATCGGCAAAATCGCCAAACCGCGGCACGTCTGGATCGTGCCCGACATGCCCAAGACCCGCTCCGGCAAGATCATGCGGCGGGTGCTCGGCTCGATCTCCAACAAACAGGATGAAGGAGATGTCACGACCCTCGCGAACCCTGAAATAGTTGCAGCGATCAAGAAGATGGTCCAGGGATCATAGCCATCCAACCACCCGGATGCGGGCAGCGGATGTCCGCCGCCCGCATCCGGTAAGGTCAACGGTTCCGGCGGCGGAACCAACCGATTTCAACAAAGGTCTTTCTGATTCAGACGCCCGTACAAGACCGAGCCGGTGCCACTGAAGAAATGGCTTCAGCCGCCGGCGGACGTCGGACCGGATTAATGAAGCGCCGAAAGGGGGTGGTACCGCATAGGTGACGTTTGGAATGCTTCGACGTGTCCACATTACAATTTGACAATCAATTGCAGCGACGATTGTACAGGAGGTAGAAATGAGTGGAACCACTTGGGTATACATTATGCTCGGCATCTACATCATCTATTGCTTCTACTGGGGGTTGAAGGGGTACTTCTCCGAGAAAACCTCCGCCGGATATGCCATTGCGGGCCGTTCCATCCCCTTCTTCGCCTTCTTGATGGCGGCGACGGCGGCCTCGTTTTCGGGATGGACCTTTATCGGTCACCCCGGCCTGATCTGGCGTGACGGTCTGGCCTACGCGTTTGCTTCCTTCTACGTTCTCACCATTCCGATCACCGGCACGTTTTTCGCCAAACGGAACTGGCTGATGGGCAAGCGCTACGGCTTCATCACCCCCGGCGACATGTTCGCCTATTACTACAACTCGGAGGCCGCCCGCTGGCTGACGGTCTTAACCGCCTTTCTCTACTCCATGTTCTACTCGGCCGTTCAGCTGATGGCCTCGGCCGCGCTTTTTCACTGGGTGGCCGGCGTGCCGGTGACCTTCGGCGCCATCTTCATGGCCTTCATCGTCTGGTTCTACGTCGTCTCCGGCGGCCTGAAGGCCGCCACCTGGGTCGGCGTGCTCCAGTTCATCCTGCTGGTGGGCGGCATCATCCTGCTCGGCTACTTCGTCATCACCTCCGACGCCATCGGCGGCTGGACGGCGTTCGGCAAGAATCTCGCGGCGATGGCGCCCGAGGTCAAGCACCGGATGCTTGAGGTGCCGGCCGTCATCTACCCGGTCCTGGATGCCACGAAATATGCCAAGGCCAACAAGGAGACCGTCTGGACGGCCGTCATGATTTTATCTTACATGTTCGCCCTGATGGGGATCCAGTCCTCGCCGGCCTTCACGCTCTGGAACTTCGGCATTAAAAGCCCGAAGCCCCTGGCTTGGCAGCAGACCTTCATGTCGACCTTCGTGGTCGGCTTCGCCCTGTTCTACTTCACCGCTTTTCAGGGCATGGGCGCCAAGATCCTCCAACTCCAGGGAGTCCTCGAATTCACCAAGGACTCGGATGTCGTGCCGATCCTGATGAAGACCTACCTGCCGCCCTTCGTACTCGGCGTCGTCTTCCTGGGGGCCATCGCGGCGATCCATTCCACGGCCGCGCCGTACATCGGCAGCGGCGGCACCATCTTGCTGCGCGACGTCTACTGGCGCTACATCCGCAAACAGCAGGCCGGCCATTCCGAGCAGATCTGGGTCAACCGCCTGCTGGCGACCTTCGTGACCATCGCCGCCTTGTGGGTCGGCATGACCTCCACGGCCGCCCTGGTCATTCTGGGGGCCCTGGCCACCGCCTTCGGCTTCGTGCAGTACGTCTACCTCATGGGGGTCCACTGGGGGTTTCGCTTTCCGAGTATCGGCGCCTCGCTGGGGGTCCTGGCCGGCATGATCGCGGTCTTCGTCACCTATTACATCTGGGTCTATCCGCTCTCATTCCACTGTGCGGGCTGGGGGCTCGGCATCGGTCTGCTGGTGGCTTATCTGTGCCGCGGCCTGGGCATCAAGGACAACGAGGAGACCATCAAACGCCAGAACGAGGTGCGCACCTTCCTCGACAGCATCGACTCGCCCAGTGAATCCGGCCGCAAGTGGCGCAACGCGATGAAGATCATCGTGCCGATCTGGTATTTCTTCGCCATCGGTCCGGCCTGTATCCTGGGCAACAACGCCTTCTCGTTTGCCGGGTTCCCGTCGCTGTGGTCCTGGCAGATCTTCTGGTGGATCCTTGGCATCGTCATGATGTGGGCCTTGTGCTTCAAAGCCGAGATGTCAACGACCAGTGAAGAGCAGATCCAGCGCGCCGAGGTCGAAACCAACATCGTGGTCAAGGAAGCCTAAACCGACAACCGATTAAAGAGGAGATGAGACCATGAAATCTGAAGATCTATGGATGATCGGCATCGTTGCCTTCTGCATCCTTTTCACCGCATCCTTCGGATGGGGCCTCTGGGGATAGACCTTAGAGTCCTATGCCTGTAACGAAAAATCCGGCCGGAAGTCTGATTCTTCTTCCGGCCGGACGCTCTCGCGACCATACCTACAGGCTTTAAGATAAAGGTTTTGGCAAGGATAGAGGAAGACGGCTGTATAGTCATACGCTAACGACCGATTTCACAGCCAAAACCTTTATTTTAAAGCCTATAAAATCGATCGACCGAAAACCGGCACCTTACCGGCTGCGAGCCGCAGGCGTGCTGGGCGTCGGCATTCATATTATCCGTAACGTAAAGTGACGCAATAAATTCTTGAGGGGCCCTGAGAAATCTGTTATGGCACATCGATTTTACGATTCGGCCCGACCCATTGTATCTGAATTCGCGTTGAAATAACTATCTGACGACCCTGTCGGTTAACCATCTTCCAGATTTTTACCTCCCAGCGGCCTGAAAAGCGAAAGCGCCGCACCGACGGAAGAAACGTGTTTGCTCACGCCGACAGGCTGATGCTGAAAAATCGATCCACCAAGGGATCTGGTCCATAAAAGTGGCGATATTATAAGTGATCACAAAAAGGAGGAAGACACATGACCAATCCGTACGATGAGGCTTTCGAAAAATCGATCAAGGACCCCAATGGCTTCTGGGGCGCGGCCGGGGAAAAGGTCCACTGGTACAAGAAGTGGGACAAGGTGCTCGATGACAGCAACAAGCCCTTTTACCGGTGGTTCAGCGGTGGTGAGATCAATACGGCCTACAACGCGCTCGATTACCACATCGATCGGGGCCGCGGCGACCAGGCGGCCTTGATCTATGACAGCCCGGTGACCGACACCATCAAAA
>JBAPSB010000019.1:0-18761 GCA_049281435.1 Desulfobacterales bacterium | reverse complement strand
GCTCTACGTGCCCTGGAAAGAACTGATCCGGTTCTACCAAGCGTACCAGACCGCGGCGGTCACCTACCAGCGGACCATGGACTATTACGCCGTGGAGGCCGAAAAAGGCCCGGAAAGCATCGACCGTGAACTCGTGCGCCTGAAAGGCCGGATGGCGGTCGATAACCTGTCGTTCAGCACGGCGGAAGGCAAGCCGCTGCTCCAGGGCGTCTCATTTTCGCTGGCGCCCGGCGAACACATGGCGCTGGTGGGCGGTTCCGGCAGCGGCAAAAGCACACTGGTCAACTGCCTGATGGGGTTGTACCCGATTTTCGACGGGCGCTACGAGCTGGACGGCAGGAGCGTATCGGAACTTGGCCCCCGCGATCTGAGCGCCAACATCGGCTTCGTGTTCCAATCTCCGGCCATTTTCAGCGGCAGCATTCAGGAAAACCTGCTGTATGCCTGCCAGGCCGTGATCGGATTTTCGAACGAAGCGGATCAGAAACATCTGCCGGACCTGAACCAACAAATCGAAGTGCTGCAGCAGACCGGCCTTTTTATCGATGTTCTGGGCTTCGGGCTTTCCGCCCGGTTCGACCCGCAAGCCCACCACCATCTTCAGAACGCCGTTCTGGAGGTGCGCGCGGAATTCCGCGACATATATGCCGAGGAAGCAACAGACGACGTAGAAGTCTTCAGCGAGGACCGCTTTCTGAATCACGCGAGCATCGCCGAGAACATTTTGTTCGGCACCGCGGTGGAAAGCCGCTTTGGTGAAGAAGAGCTGCCGCAAAACCCCATTTTCACCCGTTTTTTGCTGCGGAAGAAATTGATGGGGCCTTTGATCGATCTGGGAGGTCGTTTTGCCGAGCGAATCCAAAATGATTTCGGGCATTTGTCAATTCTACCCCAGAACATACCGGTTCTCTTCGAGGAGATGGAATCCCTCCAGCAGGCGGTGAAGAAAGCGGCGAAGCTCCCGCCGCAGAATCTGCCTGAAAAACACCGGCGCAGGCTCCTCGGGCTGTCCCTGCGGTATATACCGGTCGCCCACGACATGGTTGCCCTCCCCGAATCTTTGACCGACCGCATCGTGGCGGTTCGCCAGGAATTGATGACCACCCTGGAAGAAGAGGCGCCCGGCGCTGTGATCTTCTATAAACCGGATGTTTATATTTCCGGCGCTTCCATCCTGGAGAACATCATTTTCGGCCGGATCACCTCCGATGATGCCGCCGTGAAAAGCCGGATTCACCGCAACATCAACCGGTTGCTCGTGGAAGAAGCCCTGTTGGAGACGGTGCTGGCGATCGGGATGACGTTTCAGGTCGGCCGCGGCGGTGAGAACCTCTCCGGAGGACAGCAGCAGAAACTGGCCCTGGCGCGGGCATTTTTGAAGAAGCCCGCGATTCTTCTTCTGGATGAAGCCACCGC
Organism: Desulfobacterales bacterium; assembly: GCA_049281435.1. Classification (GTDB taxonomy): domain Bacteria; phylum Desulfobacterota; class Desulfobacteria; order Desulfobacterales; family SG8-13; genus JARFQH01. Next base: position 17,345 of record JBAPSB010000019.1, on the reverse strand, counting down.
CAGCCTCGACAACCAATCCCAGGACCGGGTTCAGAAGGTGCTCGAGTCCCGCTGGAAAGGCCAAAGCACGCTGGTGGCAGTGGTTCACCGCCTGGACATCATCAAGGGCTACGATAAGATCGCCGTCATGAAAGCCGGGCGCATCGAGGAGATGGGGACTTACGAAGAGCTGATGAAAAAAAAGGACCTGCTTTATAGCTTGGTGCACAAGACATCATAGTGTCCATCCATAAATGGTCTTTTTTCCACTGGACTGCGTTCTCCGCGGGTTTCCGGCTGCGGCGTACATAAAGTACGCCTCGCCGAAAACCTTTGTGCGGCCTTGTCCAGCGAAAAAAATCCTCATTTCTGAATTGGACACTCGGAAGTGCGTAAAAAAGACCGCGGATGAGCACTAACCATAGTCTTTAAGATAATAAAATGGGCTGTGTTATCGGGTTGCTGGCGTATGTCTATACAGCCGTTTACCTTTGGCCTTGCTAAAATCTTTATCTGAAAGCCTATTACTTTAGCGCCATCACAGAAGAAGGGACGTGGCGGCAATCATTTGTCTTCATCTTCCAGGCCGGTGCTTCGCACGACCAGGACCTGGAAGTCGGGCTTGATCTTGTAGCCGACGCCCACGGCGCCGTCTTGCGCGTACAGCACCCAGGCATAACGCGGGTCGAGCGCGCTCGAGGTGGACGTCCAGAAGCCGGCCTGAGCCGAGACGACGGCTCGGAAGGGGTCCGGCAGCGCCGGAGAATGGTGCCGAAGATCCACCAGGGTGACGGCTTCCCGCACGTTCGGCAGATGCCAGTCGGTACAGTCCGCTGTGGCCTGGCCGTTCAGCCTGCAGGCGAGTTCGTGGGCTTCGTTCCAGCTTGCAGGTGCCGCAGAAAGTTCTGAATGCCAACACCAGGTCAGGCGATTGACGTGGTCGGTCAGGGTCTTTATGGTGCCATCGCCGCCTTCTTTCCATCGCGACGCCGAATCGGCGCCTGGCGCCGTTCGATCGATGGTTCCGGAAGCGTCCGTGTCCGGAACGGCGACGGGACCATCCGAAAATTCACGACCCGCGGGGGCATTCGTTCGGACGGGCCAGAGCATGTAGGAGCCGTGCTTCATGCCTTTGAAAACCCTGCCGCCGCCCACGTGCACATACCAGGCTTCGCGCGGCAGGCGGCTGCAGGTGGTCGCCGTCCAGTAGTATCCGGAAAACACCTCTTCAAACGGGTGCGGGTCCGGCAGTGCCGGGTTGAGGGTGCGGTGGCTGATCAGGCTGAAAAGTTCCCGGTATTCGGGCAGCCGCCAATCCGAGTAGCCCAGCCAGGAGTGCCGGTTCAGCGGGTCGATGGCCCTGAAGGCCTCGTCCCAGGTCACCGGGAAAGTTTCGGGCGCGGCATCACGGCTCCACATCAAACCGGTCAGGCGGTCGGTGACCACCGCCTGATCGGCAACAAAGCGCGGCTCCGGCCACGGTTTTCCGCAGCGCAGGTTTCCATCCTGGCCGGTGCCGTCGCAGGAAATTTTATTGCCGCCCGAATCGAAACAGTCGGTCTGATCCGTTCGAAAAAACATTTGCTCCGGCATGCTTTTTTTAGTTGTTGAAGTAGCGTTCGATATCCGGAAGCTCCTTTAAAAGATAATTTCTGAACTTATCGATGATGCGGCTCTCCACCTGGCGGATTCTTTCCCGCGACACGCCGTATTCATTTCCGAGAACTTTTAATGTCACCGGTTGCACGGCCAGTATGCGGCGTTCGAGAATCTCTTTTTCGCGGGGATCGAGCTGCTTTTTGAATTGCCGGACGTTTTCCCGCACCAGTGCCTGCAGTTGGTGTTCCTCGATTTTTTCATCGGCCGCCGTCGCCGAAGAGATCAATTTGTCCACCATTTCTTCATGCTCGCGGCTGCGCAATGGGTCGTTCAGGGAAATGTCGGGATGTTCGAGGCGCTGCTGCATTTCGATCACGTCTCTTCTGGGCACGTTCAGGCGTTTCGAGATTTCATCGGCCGTCGGTTGGATCCCCTCCTGCATCAGGCTGCTTTTGGTCTTTTTGAAATTGTAAAACAGCTTGCGCTGTGACTGGGTCGTGCCGATGCGCACGCTGCGGTGGTTGTTCATCAGGTACTTGTGGATGTAGGCCTTGATCCAGAAGCTGGCGTAGTAGGAAAATTTGACTTTTTTCAGGGGATCGAATTTCCGGGCCGCCTGAACCAGGCCCACGTTTCCCTCCTGGATCAGGTCCGTAAACGAGACCCCGTTGTCGGTCCAGAACCCCTTGGCAATTTTCACCACCAGGCGTAAATTGCCGTTGATCAGTTGACCGAGGGCTTCCTGGTCATTTTGCTGGCGGAAGCGACTGGCGAGAATTTTCTCCTGTTCCCGGTCGAGCAGTTTGTGCTGCCGTAAATCACGAAAATAGATCTGCGCCGTCGTACTGGGTTCCACTTCAGTCAATGTTCTCATGATCTCTTCTCCACCTGATAGGGTTCGGGTCAACTGTCATTTTAGGCCTGATGAGCCTCGTTCGAATATCTGGTTTATCCTCCTCTGGCCTGCCAGTGCCCCTATCATTTATCGTTCACGCCTGGGGGTAAATGGGGGCAACCCTCTATTTGATGTCTTTTTGGGCGGTAAGCCGGACGCTTGCGCACCGGAGAAACGAGTGCGGGCTTGGCTGGGCTTTCGGACATTTAAGGCCGGTTTTGATGCACGGGGTCCGGCGGATACGGTTGAAAACATTGCACCCTCACGGGAAAGTGGTCATTTTAAGAGTACCGATCGCATCGGTTTTACATCACGTCTACTTTAGTTAAACGAGGAGGGCATCATGAGTGACGAGTTGATTCTAAGGGATATACGCCGGCAGCTTTTGCTGCACCGTGACGAGGTTGCGGCCACGAGAAACACGGCCAATCAGTCCTGGCAGGACTTGCAGGAACCGGAAATAGAACTCGAGGAAGCGGCCGGCAAGGAAAACCTCGCGCGCGGCGCCGACACCCTTGCGGATCTCGAGTACGGCCAGCTGCGGCAAATCGACACCGCTTTAAATAAAATCGATACAGGCGGTTACGGAGCCTGCGAGCGATGCGGACAGCCGATTGCCATGGCGCGGCTAAAGGTGATTCCGTGGACGCCTTACTGCCGGCACTGTGCGGAAGAACTGGAATCCGCCGGCTCCGGGGAAGTCGAAGCCGAGGGTGTTGAGGGACGCATCGGTAAACAAAGCGACGCGGAGATCCGGGAAATCGTGCTGGATAAACTGGCACAGGACGGCCGGGTGGAGATGGAAGAACTCGAGATCGACTGCCAAAACGGCGTGATTCATGCCACCGGGGTGCTGCCCGGCGAGGGCAGCCGTGAAGTCCTGTGGGAAATCGTCTCCGACACGTTGGGGTTCACCCGGTTTGTGGAGAATGTCAGAATCGATCGCCAGCCTTGGGAACGCCTCAAAAGAAACCGCGGGAACGCGCGCGCGGACACTCCGGAAGAGGAGATTCTTATGGAAGGGGAAAACGAAGACGTGGACACCTTCACCGCCCTTGACACCGGTGAACCGATTCAGCCACCCGACCGGCTGTGGCCCGAAAGACCCAGCCGTCCGTAGCTGCGATGGTGAGGATATTCAGGCGCCGGCACCCGGCGGAGAGAAAACCTGCAAAGGTGGTGTGCCGGCCGCCGGCGCCATGGCGTGGTTACTTCAGCGACAGAGACTTGGAGTTTTCCCACAGGCCGTGAATGTTGCAGAGTGCCGTAGCGAACAATGTTCCCGCCTTCTTTATTTTCAGGCTGGCGGTGGCACCGTGGTGGGTGTATACGGGCCCCTTGTCGGCTCCGTCGGCCGCTTCGCCGTGCGCGCAGAACTCGAAGTTGCCGACCTGATAGGCAAATTTGTCGCCGTCCGGCTTGAAATACAGTTGGATCCAGCGGATGTGGTGATCGGTGGTGTTGGGGTGGGCTACTTCCTTTCCCAGCGACACCTTGACCTCGAACATCTCGTCGGCCTTAACACTGTCCATGCACTCGATAACCGGAACATGTTTTTCAGATTTCCAATCCGCGGTTTGATACAGCTCTCCCATCTTACCCATCTTTTCCTCCTTTGTTGACAGTGGTTTTGTGTGGTTTGCCTGCCGAAGTATCCCCATTCATGACGGATGATGTGGTCTGAGGGTAGCGGGCTGCCGGTCAGATGAAAATACGGTCTCGACCGTATTTGAGCGCATTAAAGGCTGTAGCGAGCTTCATGCTTGGGCCGTCTGGTCTTAAAAAGAGACAATCATGGGTGGAGGCTTACATGGTTTATTCAGCAAAAATCGGGTGAGGGATCATACCTGTGTGTGACGCCCAATATACATCGTTTACCCCATAGCGAAAGAACCATGGAGTCTTAATTTTAAAACAACGTCCGTTCATGCAGCCCGTGGCGTCCTTTTAAATGGAGGTTGAGCAATAGCCTCGGGGGATGCCTCGATTGAAATTCAATTCAGTACATAGCGGCTGAACGGAAAATCTTTTCTCTCTCCCCCTCGACGGTGGAGGGCCGGGGTGAGGGAGTATGATATGAAGCAGTTATATCCCCCTCCCCCAGCCCCTCCCCTGGCGGGAGGGGAGTTTTCGGGCGGACGCTACGTAAACTAAGAAGTAATAAAGAAGTAAATAAATAGATAGAACTATTTACCAGAAAGGAGATTTCCCATGTCGATGCCAAAAGATGAAATGCAGCAGGAATACGTCAACTCGTGGCGAACCTACCTCGATTCGCTGGACACGGCGCTCAACAATCTCGAAAAAGACATCAAAGAGGCCGCGGACATGGCCGGCGTTTGTACGGATGAATGGTGTGCAGCGACCCAGCACGTCATCGACGATCTGAGCAATGCCCTGTTTTCGATCAGTGAACCGCGCTGGTCCAACGAAGAGGACTCCAAGCGCATCAAGCAGCTCAAACGCCGCGTTCACGATCTTTACGCCGATTACCGCAATGTGTATACCCAGGTCGGCGCAGCTTGAACAGTTTCCGTCCAGAAATGGCCCTTTCCCGCAATTCCGGCGTCAGTAAGCGGAATCCCTTGTGCGGCTATACAGAAGTATGCCTCCGCGCAATACCGCCGACTTCCTTGAACTTGCGGGAAATTGAACATTCTTGGATCGGAAACTGAGCTGTGTAAAATCGGTAACTGAACTGTGTAAAAAAAGAACTCGTGGATGGGCTTCAAACAACAAACCACCAAAGGAGGTTATTATCATGCCGAAAAGAAGTGCTCAGGCCAGATGGGAAGGGGGACTTCAGCAGGGTAAGGGCGTCATGAAGCTGGGAAGCGGTGCTTTCGAAGGCGCCTATTCCTTTAAGACCCGTTTCGAGGATGCTCCCGGCACCAATCCGGAAGAGCTGATCGGCGCCGCGCACGCCGGTTGTTTTTCGATGGCCCTGTCGATGCTCCTCGAAAAAGCCGGGCATCCGCCCAAGGAAATCAGCACCCGGGCCGAAGTGACCCTGGAAAAGGACGGTGACGGTTTCAAGATCGGCCGCATCGCACTTGACACCGAGGCCGACGTGCCCGGCATCGACGCCGCCGAATTCGAGCGGCAGGCGCAGGCGGCCAAGAAAGGCTGTCCCGTGTCGAAGGCACTGGCCGCCACCCCGATCGATTTGCAGGCAAAACTGAAAAGTTGAGAGTTTCCGGAGTGGGGAGTGGCGACTGGTCGACTGACCCTTCTTCAGGAGCGACTCTTCCAGTCAGTGGCGGCGTTTACAGCAAACAGCCCTTTTGGGCTCACCAGGGAGGTGCTCCCAGACATCCGCCACCATAATGACGGTCGATGCCGTCGCCGGAACAACACTATACGAAGCGCTCGCGAATCTCGCGGGCGCTTCGTCGTTTGTCCACGGAGGGTTTCTTTCCGGCAAGTGTCACAGTTTGCCGCTGCGGCCGTCGTCGCAGGGCATGTCGAGGTCGGAGAGCCGCTGGTGCTCGGCCATCTCCGGCGCCTTGGTGCACACGTCGGGTGGGACCGCTTGAGAACCACTCGCCTGGCCGATAATCTCTTTGACCTTTTTGACGATCGCCTCCTTGGAGATCTCCTCGAACTGCAGCAGCTTCTCCGGGGCCCCGCTTTTGGGCATCTTGCCCACTGCCAGCGAGTGCACCGGCACTAAATGGTCGCTGAGCGCCGCGGCGACCGCCTCGCCGATGCCGCCGGCCGGATAGTGGTCTTCGACCGTGATGACCTGGCCGGTTTCGTCGGCCGCCGCCCGCAAGGTTTCGGTGTCAAGGGGCTTGACGCTGTAAAGATCGATCACCCGGATCGAAATGCCGTCCTTCTGCAATTCGTCATAGGCCTTGAGCGCCTCGTGCAGCGTTATGCCGGCCGCGACGACGGTGGCCCGATCTTTTTCGCTGCGCCTGATGACCTTGCTGCCGCCGACCGGAAATTCTTCGTCGCCGGCGTAAATTATCGGGGTGGTGCTGCGCGTGGTGCGAATGTACACCGGGCCGAGATACCGAACGGCCTCTTCGACCAGTTTTTCGGTAGAAACGGCGTCGGCGGGATAGAGCACCGCGCTGCCGTTCAGGGTGCGGAACATGGCGATATCCTCCAGGCCCATCTGTGAAGGGCCGTCCTGGCCGATCGCCACCCCGGCGTGCGAGCCGCAGTATTTGACGTTGGAGATGAAATACTGGCTCATCCGGATCTGGTCGAAGGCGCGGGACCAGAACGCGGCAAAGGTTGAGGCAAACGGTATCTTGCCGCGCGCGGCCAGGCCGCAGGCGGCCCCCACCATATTCTGCTCGGCGATGTACATTTCGAAGAACCGCTTCGGCCAAGCTTCTTTAAATGTCTCGCTGTAGGTCGAGTTGCTCACTTCGGCATCCAGGACCACGATGTTGGGATAAGCCGGGTACAGGCGTGCCAGCGCATTGCCATAGGCCTTGCGGGTCGCCAGGCCTTCGCCGGACGGATAGCTTGCCGGTTTGGCGGCTTCAGGCGTCCTGGGTTCGGGAATGAGGTCCTCGGGCATGGCCACGGCCCCGCGCAGCTCCGGATCGACGTCGCCCAGTTCGCCTAACGCCGCGGCCAACTGGTCCTCGTCCAGCGTTTTGCCGTGCCAGCCGTCCTTGTCTTCCAGGAAAGAAACGCCTTTGCCCTTCACGGTTCGGGCAATGATCATCAGCGGTCGGTCGGGTTCGCGGTCTTCCGGGCTGAACGCGGCCAGGATCTGCTGCATGTCGTGGCCGTCGATGACGCGCGTTTGCCAGTCGAAGGCTTCCAGGCGTCGCCGGTAGGCGTCGACCTGCCAGCCGTAAAGGGTTTCACCGCGCTGTCCCAGACGGTTGACATCCAGAATACCCACCAGGTTGTCGAGGCGGTAGTGCCGGGCCAGCTGCACGGCCTCCCACTGGGAGCCTTCGGTCATCTCGCTGTCGCCCAGCAGCACATAGGTGCGGTAGGGCAGGTTGTCGATGTATTTCGCGTTGAGGGCCATGCCCAGCCCGATGGAGAGCCCTTGACCCAGAGAGCCGGTGGCGGCTTCGGCATAGTGGAAGGTGTGGGTCGGATGGCCCTCGAAGGGACTGCCGAACTGGCGCAGCGTCATGGCCTCCTTTTCGGTGACCTTGCCGGTCGCCACCCACAGGGCGTAGAGCAGAGGCGAGGCATGTCCTTTCGAAAAAATGAGCCGGTCGTTGTTGGGGTGTCCCGGTCGATCGAGGTCGTAACGGTAGGTGCCGCCGAACATCAGGCCGCACATCAGGTCGGTGGCCGACAGGGACGAGGTCGGGTGACCCGAGCCGGCCGCGGTGGTGGTTTTTAAAATAAGGTAGCGGACAGTTCTGGCGATCTCCTGCAGGCTGTGCACATCGTTCATGATCGCTTGCCTCCTTGTCTTATTATTTTCCGGTCTTCTCACATGGCGGTGATTTGCAGTCATATCATTTATTACAATTTTAATCTTCAGGCGGGAACGGCCCGAAAGAAATACCGCTCACCCCCCATTTGCACTCGTAATCTGAGGTATATATAAATTTTTCTACGAAAAATTTATGAAACGCAGCTGCGCTGCTTTAAAAAAAAGGTGAAAGGCAAAAAGGCGAAAGGCAAAAGGCAAAAGGCAAAAGGCTAAAGGTTGAAGGCAAAAGGCAAAAAGGCGAAAGGTTAAAGGCTTAAGGTTAAAGGCAAAAAGGCGAAAGGCGAAAGGCGAAAGGTTAAAGGCTTAAGGCTAAAGGTTAAAGGCGCAAGGCAAAAGGGCAAAAGGCTAAAGGTTAAAGGCGCACGGCGAAAGGCGAAAAGCTTAAGGCAAAAGGCTAAGGGCTTAAGGCTTATAATAAGCAGCATGCTAAAAACAACAACCACCTTCAGCGATTCGGCCCCTGCCGGATCCAGATGTCTTCTGGACTTTGTTGCCGGTTTACGATAGTTTGGTATCGTATCTGCTTCTTTAGAGAAACAGGCCTAATTGATCGCTAAACCGCCATCAGGTTCGCTATTGATTCGATTCGCCCCTGACCGCTTCACAAACCTTTGCCTGCGGACGATCGGCTGCCTCCTTCTGGCCGCGCTTTTTCTCCTGCCGTCCGGCTGCTCCGAGAAAAAAAAGCGGCTCACGTTCTGGGTCGGCGGCGCGCCCCAGGAAGTCGATTACTGGGAGGAGCTGGTGGCGGAGTTCGAAGAGACCGCGGGCATCCAGGTCGAGGTCATCCGCCAGCCGGCCGCCACCGACCAGCGCAAGCAGGGGCTGGTGATCGCGCTGGCCTCCGCGCGGCCGGACCCGGACGTGTTCCTGATGGACATCATCTGGATCACCCAGTTCGTGCAGTCGGGTTGGCTGGAACCGCTGGACCGCTTTTTCACGGACGGCTCGCCCGCCCGGCCCCAGCTTTTTTTCCCGGGCGTGATCGAGGCCGTCGACCGCCACGACAACGCTTACTACGCCCTGCCGGTGTTTCTGGACGTGGGCGTTCTGTACTATCGCACGGACCTGCTTCAACAGCACGGCTTCGAGGGGCCGCCGGCGACCTGGGAGGCGCTGGTGCGCCAGTCTTTGCGTATTCAGGAAGAAGAACGCCGCCGCAACCCGGGGTTCAACGGGTTCATCTGGCAGGGGGCCCAGTACGAAGGGCTGGTGTGCACTTTTCTCGAATTTGCCGCCACCCATGGCGGAGGTTTCGCCGCCGACGGGGCGGTGGATCTCACCGGCGACGGCACGCGGGCGGCCCTGCAGTTCATGCAGGACCTGATCCAGCGCCACCGCATTTCGCCGCCCAACACCTACACCGAAATGCAGGAGGAAGAGGTCCGCCGCAGCTTCCAGCGCGGCAACGCGCTTTTCGAGCGCAACTGGCTCTATGCCTGGAACCTGCACCAGCAACCCGGTTCGGCGGTGCGCGGCCGGGTCGGTCTGGCGCCGCTGCCGCACAGTCCCGGTGCCCAGACGGCCGCGACCCTGGGCGGGTGGCATATAGGCATTTCAAAATCATCGGATGCCAAGGAGGCTGCCTGGCGCCTGGCCGAATTTCTGCTCTCGCCTCAAACGCAGAAAAAACTGATGCTGAAGCTCGGCTGGTATTCGGCCAGAAGGGACCTTTACGCAGAGCCGGCCGTGCGGCAAGTGGTCGCCAATGTCGATGCGCTCGAAAAGATCGTCGCCAGCGCCGTCAGCCGGCCGGACCTGGCCTATTACGACCAGGTTTCGCGGGTCATTCAACGCTCCGTCAACGCCTGTCTGGCCGGCAAGCGCGCCCCGGCGGAGGCCATTTCCGCCATGCAGCGCGACATCGAAAAAATCGAGGGCTTTTATGGCGGACGATAGCCGCTCATCCGGCGGCGGCGCCAACGGCCTGGTCGCCTGGCTCTTCAATCTGCCGCTGCTGCTGCTCACCCTGGCGTTTGTCCTGATCCCGGTTGCCGGCACGTTCATAACGAGCCTCGAGCGCGATGTGACCTTTCTGCCAAATGCGTTTGTCGGACTCGAAAATTACCGGCGCCTGCTGGCGGACGTCAACTTCTGGCAGGCCGTGCGCTTCACGCTGCTGTTCATCCTGGCTTCGGTGAGCCTCGAGCTGGTGTTCGGAATGGCCTTTGCGCTGCTGCTCAACGAGGCCCTGCCCGGCCGCGGGCTCCTGCGGACCGTCGTGCTGGTGCCCTGGGCCATTCCGATCGCGGTGTCGGCCCGCGTCTGGCAGCTCGTCTACAACTACGAGTTCGGGCTGTTCAACTTCCTGATGCTGAAACTTGGCCTCGCGGAGGCCCCGATCAACTGGCTGGGGTCTGCGGCCGGCGCGTTTGCCGCCATCGTCATCAGCGATGTCTGGAAGACCACGCCATTTATGACCATCATCCTGCTGGCGGGCTTCTCCACCATCCCGCAGGACCTCTACCGCCAGGCCATGGTGGACGGCACGCATTTCGGGCAGCGCTTCCGGCACGTCACCCTGCCGCTGCTGCGGCCGGTGATCGCGGTGGCGCTTCTCTTCCGGACCATCGATGCCATTCGCATCTTCGATCTGGTGTACGTGCTGACCGGCGGCGGGCCGGGCGGCGCCACGACCTCACTCTCGCTGTATTCTTTCCGCTATTACGTCTCCGGGGATTTCGGATACGGATCGAGCATATCGCTGGTCGTCTTTCTGTTGGCCGGGCTGCTGGCGGTGGGCTACATCCGCGCGGGGCGATTTGCCGAGGTGCTGCGATGAGCGAAGCGCGCCTGCAGGCGATACTGAAAATAGCCGGGGCCGTCACGCTGCTGTGCTTCTGCCTGCTGCCGTTTGCCTGGATGCTGGCGGTCAGTGTCAGCCGCCAGCCGGATTTTCTGCTGCCGGGGGTGGCCTTCGCGCCGACCCTGGCAAACTTTGCCGATGTGCTGACCGACGACTCGCTGCACCTTCTGGCCTACCTGGGCAACAGCCTGGTGGTCTCGGCGGCCTCGGCCGTGCTGGCCACGCTGGCGGCCGGCCTCGCGGCCTATGCCGTCACCCGCCTGCGGTTTACCGGCCGCATCCTGATCCCGGTGGGGGTGCTGGCGCTTTCGATGTTTCCCCAGATCAGCATCGTCGGCTACCTGTTCAAACTGATGGCCGGCCTTGACTGGATCAACACCCGCGCCGCGCTGATTTTTCCCTACACCACCCTCGGGCTGGCGCTGGCGCTGTGGATCATGCTGAGCTACTTCGCCCGGATTCCGCTGGACCTGGACAAGGCGGGCATGATCGACGGGGCCTCGCGGCTGCAGATCCTGTTCCGGATTCTATTGCCCCTGGCCGCGCCGGGGGCGCTGTCCACGGCGCTGCTGGTCTTCATCTATTCCTTCAATGAGTTTCTGTTCGCCCTCATGCTGACCACCGACTACAGCGCCCGCACCATCCCGGTCGGCATCGCGCTCTTCGAAGGCCTGCACGGGCAGCTGCCCTGGGGTCACATCATGGCCATCGCGGTGATCGCGATGCTGCCGGTCGTGCTGCTGACGGCGATCTTCCAGCGCCGCCTCGTTCAGGGACTCGTCCAGGGGGCCGTCAAGGGATGAATCAAGGGATGAATGGCATCGTCGTCAAAAACCTGCGAAAAGACTTTTTCACCCTGCGCCGCGGGCGCGTCCGGGCCCTAGAGACCATCGATCTGACCGTGGAGCCCGGCGCTTTTTTCGTGCTGGTGGGGCCCAGCGGCTGCGGCAAGTCGACCCTGCTCAACATCATCGCCGGCATCGAGAACCCGAGTGCGGGCGAGATTTGGATCGGAGAGCGGCAGGTGGTGTCCGTCGCCGCCAAAAAGTTTCTGCCCCCGCGGCGCCGCGATGTCGCCATGGTGTTTCAAAGCTATGCCCTTTACCCGCACATGACCGTTTTCGCCAACATCGCCTTTCCGCTTAAAATCGCCGGCACCGATCGTCGGGACATCGAGACCAGGGTGCGTGCGGCAGCGGCCACCCTGGAAATCGGGGATCTGCTCGACGCGCGCCCGGCGGAGCTGAGTGGCGGCCAGCGTCAGCGCGTGGCCCTGGGACGCGCGATCGTGCGCAAACCGACGGTGCTGCTGCTCGACGAGCCGCTCTCGAACCTGGACGCCCTGCTGCGCACGAGCATGCGCGGCGAACTCAAACAGATCCAGCGCCGCCTGGCCGTCACCACCATCTACGTCACCCACGACCAGACCGAGGCCATGACGCTCGGCGATCGCATTGCCGTGCTCAAAGACGGGCGCCTCCAGCAGACCGGCACGCCGGACGACATCTATCACCGGCCGGCCAACAGCTTCGTGGCCGGCTTCATCGGCATGCTGCCCATGAACCTGCTCGACGGCGGCCTGCTCGAAAAAGCGCAGCGGCCGATCGAGCCGGCCGGTATCGAGGACACCGCCCGGGTTCAGCTGGGCCTGCGACCCGAGCAGATTCGCATCACCGCCGCCGCCGAGGGCATCTGGCGCGCGCGGCTGGACCTGATCACCTCCCTTGGCAGTGAAGCGCTGCTGTACCTGGACCTCGACGGACGCCAGATCCTGGCCAAAACCGCCGCACCGCAGGGGCTGCAGGAACAGCAGCTCGTCGGTATCGACTTCGATGCCACCGACCTGTATCTTTTCGACCGCAACGACGGCCGCCGCATCGGGTAGAAATTTGATGCGATTCGGTGCGGAAAAAACGGGCCCGGTGTGTTGGTCTGCGCACGTAGGGGCGAAAAATTTTTCGCCCCTACAGGTCGAGATTGAAACTGGAAACTCGCAGGTGAAAAGAAAGAGCACCAATGGACAACCACCACCTCACGGAATCGCTGAAATTGGTTCAAAGCGGGCAGATGGACCTGGATGCGGCCCTGGAACAGCTCAAGAAACTTCCGTTTGAAAATCTCGGATACGCCAGGATCGACAATCACCGCTGTGTGCGCACGGGGGTGTCGGAGGTGATCTATTGTGAAGGCAAGACCATCGAACAGACCCAGGGCATCGTTCAACGGTTGGCGCGTCACCACGACAATATTCTGGCGACCCGGGCGAGCCGCGAGGTATATGAAGGCATCCGGGAGGTGATAGAGGATTGCGAATACCACCCCATGGCCCGCATTGTGGTCGTCAATCCCCGCGAGATCGACCGGGTGGGCAATATCGCCGTCGTCACCGCCGGCACCTCGGACATCCCCGTGGCCGAAGAGGCGGCGGTCACCGCGGAAACCCTCGGCAACCGGGTCAATCGCATCTATGATGCCGGGGTGGCCGGTATTCACCGGATCTTAAGCGTCCGGGAAGATCTGTTCCAGGCCAAGGTCGCGGTGGTCGTGGCGGGTATGGAGGGCGCGCTGACCAGCGTCGTGGGGGGATTGGTAGCCTGCCCGGTGATCGGCGTGCCCACCAGTATCGGTTACGGGGCCAGTTTCGGCGGCGTGGCCGCGCTGCTGTGCATGCTCAACAGTTGCGCGTCCGGTGTGTCGGTAGTCAATATCGACAATGGGTTCGGTGCGGGCTACCAGGCCAGTCTGATCAACAAGCTCGGCGTGAGGCCCCCAGAAAACCGGACCACCGCAACGGACGCCGTCGGCCAACCGGAAAGAAAGGATGGCACGGCCGACGCTAAAATCTCGCTGGTGAAGTCATCCTGAGACTTTCGCGCGAAACGGCTACAGCCGTATCGCCGTGGACGCCACTCCCGCTGCTCACCCTCGACATTGGCATTAAAAGGGTTGTAAGACTATATCATCAGAGTTCCCCTGCCTGCAACTTAACTCTACGTTCGCTTTTAAAGCCTATTGCAATTATGTGTTTCTTTTTGCAACTAAATGTTTTATATTTGCCACAATTTTTATGGAGGTGCAAATATGACAACAGCAGTCAGAGTGTCTGAGGATTTAGTCAAACAGGCTAAAATTTACAGCAAAATCGATAAAAGGTCAGTAACTGGTCAAATTGAATATTGGGCCATGATTGGAAAATGCGCCGAGGAAAATCCAGACCTTACATACAGCTTAATCAAGGAAATATTCATTGGTCTTGCCGAATTAGAACAAGACGAATACTCCGAATACAAGTTTGGGTAATGGCGAATGAAAATTATTCAATCTCGATCTTTCGAACAGCGGGTCAAAAGGTTTAATCAAACTCAGAAAACAGTACTTGATGAGCAGATAAAGTTAATAATCGAAAATCCAACTACTGGTACTGAAAAAAAAGGTGACTTAAGCGAAGTATATGTGCACAAATTTAAAATTAAGACCATTCAGTACCTTTTAGCTTATCGTTTTAACGAAGATCTACTCGAGCTAATAATGATTGGACCCCATCAAAATTATTACAGAGATCTAAAGAAATATTTGAAAAAGAGTCAAAACCGCCTTGCACCGCATTTTTAGCGCAAATGGCGAAATACTCGATGCATTCCCGGATATCCTCTATTTTGATGGCCTTGCAGGTTTCGCGGAAGATGGGATCCTTGCCGGGCGACGGTCCCCACACCGGCAGGCGCGAGATCTTGCCGTCACCCTGCCTGCCGTTGTGGTTGAGCTGGGCGAAGATTCTGGTGTCGTAGTCGTGATTGTGTTCTTTGCGGCTGATTAGCTGTTTGCGTTGAATGGAACCGGCGGGGTTCCACAGATCTGTCAGGCAGGTCAGATCGTGTTTGAGGACGGGAGTTGAAACTGGCAGGTAGGGTTGTTCAGCGGAAAATGAAAATGCCGGGCAAAGCCCGGTTTCGCATGCGGTTTCGCCAGCTAACGGTACTTCCATGCATCCCTAAAGTTGCACGAGGCGGTTCATCATGTCTTGCGAGCGTTAAGGCAGTAAGCCGCAACCCAAATGGATTGCGGCTTACAATTTCAAATGGTGCCGAAGGCCGGACTTGAAAACAATACCGGCTTTGCCACTTATAACCTGCTGTATTTACAACAATTTAAAAATCGCCTTCGCACTGTTACACGCCGAGTTTGTGTAAGTCCTTTGTAACCCAATGGCCGAGAAAATCAAGTCTTAAGTTGGACAACGGCAAAACCTATTGCCCATTATCAGCGCCCCAATTCCCGGCATCGTTATCCCCAGTGGTACCTGATAATCCTACCAGTGCGTCCCTGATCAGGGAGCTACCCGATCAACCGGGTGCAATGGTCAAGCTGTCCATCATCGAAACATTCAATCAATCCGACAACCAGATCCGAACGGGGGTCTACGATCTGAGGCTGCCGGTCCGGTGAACAGAGGGGGACACGAACCGGAATCCCTACGTTGAGCTTCCGATCCTGCTGTTAATCCCATGTTTGCGATCCATCCCGGAGACACACAGCCGAGCTTTCGACCCGGTTGCTGGTCTTCCGTTTAACATCCCTGAAGCCTTTCTCCGTGGCTGCGGTGTCCCCGAAAACTTCATCCAATACATGTCCTCACTGACCGGCAAAGCCTTCGAGTATTATTCATGCTTCATCAGCTACTCCAGCAGGAACCAAGACTTTGCCGAACGGCTGTATTCTGACCTTCAGAACAAAGGAGTTCGTTGCTGGTTTGCCCCAGAGGACATGAAGATTGGTGACAAGATCCGAGATCGAATTGACCAGTCGATCCGCATTCATGATAAGCTTCTTTTGGTCCTCTCAGAAAATTCGATCCCCAGTGAGTGGGTTGAGGACGAGGTCGAAGCTGCCTACGAACAGGAACGGCAGCGAGGCAAGACGGTCCTGTTTCCGATTCGTTTGGATTCAGCCGTAATGGATACAGACAAGGCGTGGGCTACAAAACTCAGACGTACCCGGCACATCGGAGATTTCACCCAGTGGAAAGCCCACGGTGCCTATAAGAAAGCCTTTGACCGGCTGATGAGGGACCTGAAAGCCGATAAGCCTGCCGGTAACGATTGAAAGGACCCGTTCCAACAATGGCCAATACCCGACTCGTATACTCAACCGAAACCGGCAGCATCTGTCCCAAATGTCAGGAGCCGGTTTCTGATTGCACCTGCAATATGAAACGGAAAGGGGCCGATCCAATACCGCAGTTCAAACCGGATGGCATCATCCGGATCCGACGTGAAACTAAAGGCCGGAAGGGTAAGACCGTGACAACTGTGTTTGGATTCGACATCGATGATAAGGCCCTGAAGAGCCTTGCCAAGGACCTGAAACAGCACTGTGGGACCGGAGGATCTGTTAAGGACAGCGTGATCGTCCTTCAGGGGGATCACCGGGATGCGGTGAAGGGGTTTCTGGCGGGACAAGGATTCAGAGTTAAGATTGCTGGTTAAGGATAATCCGAAGACAACCGGTGCCGTATCGCAAGAAGGTTACCGGTTTAACGTCAATGAAAACGAGATCAAGGAGTAAAGATGAGTCCCTACGATACGTGGTTAAAATTAATTGCCACTGGATTAGAAGCGGTGGCTGAGGAAATCCATTCCATCGCTAAGACAATCAAAGATATGGCCAATGCTCAAAAGTCAAAGAAACCTGTCAAAGCCCAACCTGCAGCCAAAAAGAAAGCAGATGCTCACCCAAGGAAGGCACCAAAGAAAACCAAACCTGAGAGCACAAAGCCTCAGACTGCACCTGATAAGGTCCTTGAGGTTATCATGGGATCGAATGGCGGTGTGGACAACGCAACGATTTCAAAACAGACCGGCCTTAATCAGAAACAGGTTTCAAGTGCATTGCACAGGCTGAAAAAGCGTGGCAAGGTCAAGTCTTTGAAACGAGGGGTGCACACAGCAGTCTGATTTGGGATCATTTGATAACACGTGGCTCTCGGTTGCATCCAAACATTATCGATTATCTCGGTGTTCTTAGAGACCATGACCGAATGAATAGAGTCTGAGTTTACCACCGGCCTTGATTTCACCAGATCTGTGATTACAGATGTGGTAAGTCACCAAGAAGGAGGTGATTAATATGACACAAGAGGAGAAACGGGTTGTTGTTCCCGAGGTCGTTGTCAATCATAAGAACGATGATACAGGGTTGGAGATCCGAGTGGATTTGGTCGGTGCTTCAAAAGAAAGCGTTGATCTCGATATGGGTGAGAAGGGTTTCTGTTTAAAGGCCGAAGCTGAGGATTTTCGATATGAGAATTGCTTTATGCTCGGCCATGAGGTCAAGTCTAAAGAAGCGAAGGCAAAGTTTACATCCGGTCTATTGAAGATTATAGTGCCATTTAAAGATGCTGTGCATGGACATAAAGTGACTGTCGAATAGGCTATAGATCCAGAAAAGCAGAGTCGTCGAGGCTCTGCTTTTTATCATTGTCACCACCTCATCCCAATCTCATCCAACTTCCTTATCCGTTCCTCCTTCAGCAGAACCTTCTTCCTCCGATACCTCTGCTTGACCACCCAGCTGCCAAGCTGTGGGTCCTCCCTCCAGTCTTGCGGGACATTACAATCCCCATAGACACTTTTGTATCTGAC
>JBAPSB010000018.1:0-45426 GCA_049281435.1 Desulfobacterales bacterium | reverse complement strand
CTCCCAGCGGCAGTTCATAGCATCCCGGCCGGTTGACGTGGCCGCTGACGCAGAAGACCTTCGTCCCGGCCGCCCCGGCCGTCAAGGCCAGGCCCTTGAACCACTCGGCACCATGGCGGATGACATGCGGCACGCAGGCGAGGGTCTCGACGTTATTGACCAGCGTCGGCCGGTCCCAGAGACCCTTTTCGGTGGGGTACGGCGGCGGTTGCTTGGGGTTCGGGCGCCGGCCCATCAAGGCGTTCAACTGCGCCGTCACTTCGCCGCAAATGTAGCGCCCGCCGCTGCGGTGAACCACGATGTCCAGTGAGTAGCCGCTGCCGAGGATGTTTTTCCCCAGAAAGCCCGCTGCCCGGGCCACCTCGATTTCCCTTTCCAGGATCCTGGCCGCGCTTTCGTATTCGGGCCGGATGAAAATAATGCCTCTGCCGGCCAAAATCCCATAGCCGGTGATGATCATCCCCTCGATCAACTGGTGCGGATCGGCGTGGATCAGCACCCGGTCCTTGAAGGTCCCGGGTTCCATTTCATCGGCGTTGCAGATGATGTAGCGCGGAAACGGCGCGTCATCGGCAATGGTCTCCAGCTTCTTGCCGGCCGGAAAGGCGGCCCCGCCGCGCCCCAGCAGCACCGCATCGAGGACCTGCTGCTTGACGGCCGCGTGCGATCCCTGCTCGAGCACCTGCGTCAGTGCCGTATAGCCGCCGTTCTGGCGGTACTCGTCCAAGGTGGCAATCCGGTCCGGCTTGCGGTTCTGAAATAAAACCTGGGGGTAGTTTTTCGCCATCACATCATTCAGTCTTAAGTTTCTCCAGGATCGCGTCGATCGCCTCCGGCGTCAGGGGGCCGTATACCTTGCGATTGATCAGCATCGCCGGAGACCGGTCGCAGTAGCCGATGCAGCACACCGGCAACACCGTAAAGAGCCCGTCGGCCGTGGTGCCGCCCGGTTCGACCGCCAGCTTGCGGCACAGGTAGTCGCGGATCGATTCGAAGCCGTTCATCCAGCAGATGACGCTGTCGCAGACGTGAATGACGTATTTTCCCACCGGCTCCCGGTAGATGAAGGTGTAAAAAGTGGCCAGTTCCTCCACCTCGAGGGTCGTCATCCCCAGCAGCGCCGCCGCCTCTTTAAGGGCCGCATCACTCAGATACCCGTAATGCGCCTGCAGCACGAACATCACGTCCACCGCCAGCTCCCGCGGATGCTCGACCGCCGCAACCTGCCCCCGCAGTTCTTCTAAAGTCTTTTCAGGCAGCATAAACGGTTCGGTTCCGGGTTCAGTGTTCAAAGGTTCAGGGTTCAAGGTCATCAGAATTTCAGGTCGAAGGCCCAGGGTTCAAGGTTCAAGCTCAAAGGATGTAAAGTCTTAGTTTGATTTAAAATTCCACGGCAAAAATGGACAACTCTCCCGATCCCCCAGCCGCGTTTAGCGCGCTTGATTTGCCCATTTGCAAGGCATCGGGAGCGCAGCTGTAGGCGGTTGTACCGCTAATTCCCCATAACGCCGCAATTGGCCAATTCCTCCCGATCCCAAGCCGTGTTTAACGCGCTTGATTCGCCCATTTGCAAGGCATTCGGGAGCGCAGCTGTGCGCGGTTGTACCGCAAGCTCCCCATAACGCCGCAAATGGGTGAATCAAGCGCGTTAAACCTAACGGTCGATGTCTGGGAGTATGTAATCCACCGACCCGATAATCGCAATCAAATCCGCAATCGTCTCCCCCACGGCCATCAGCGGCATGGCCTGCACGTTGGCAAATCCGGGCGACCGGATGCGCAGGCGATAGGGGTAGCCGAGCCCGTCGCTGACCACGTAGTAGCCCTGCTCTCCGCGCGGTATTTCGCAGGCGGCATAGGCCTCGCCGCGCGGAATCTTGGGCCCGCGCGTGACGTTGACGAAATGGTGGATGAGGGTTTCGATGTCGGTGAGCATCTCCGCCCGCTTGGGTATCACGTAGCGGTAGTCGTCGGTCACATAGCGGCCTTGCGGCATCCGCTCGGCCGCCTGGGCGATGATCTTTATGCTCTGCCGCATTTCCTCGACCCGCACCAGGTACCGGGCGTAGCCGTCGCCCTCGGTCGCGGTGGGGATTTCAAAATCGAACTCTTCGTAACTCGAATAGGGAAATTTCTTGCGCAGGTCCCACGCCAGGCCGCAGGCCCTCAGGTTGGGGCCGCTGACCCCCCAGTCGATCGCCTGGTCCAGCGACAGCCGGCCAATCCCCACCGTCCGGGCTTTGAAAATGGGGTTCTTGCGGATCAACGTCTCGTATTCCCGCAGACGGTCGGGAAAAATCCGCACGAACGCATCGACCGCTTCTTTCCAACCCTGCGGCAGATCGGCCGCCACGCCGCCCAGACGGAACCAGGACGGGTGCAGCCGCCCGCCGGTGATCAGCTCCACGATGTCGAGAATCATTTCCCGCTCACGGAATGTGTAAAAGTTGGGCGTCATGGCGCCGACATCGTGGGCATAGGTGGCAAACCAGACCAGGTGGTTGCTCAGGCGGAACAGCTCGCTCAGCATGACGCGGATGTACTGGGCCCGCTTGGGAACCCGGATGTCCGCCAAACGCTCCACCGCCATGACATAGGGCAGGTTGTTGGCGGCGCCGGCCAGGTAGTCGACCCGATCGGTGTACGGAATGAACTGGTTCCAGGTCTGGCGTTCGCCGATTTTCTCCACCGCGCGATGATGGTAGCCGATCTCCATGTCAAGGTCGGTGATCTCCTCGCCGTCGAGAGCCACGATGTAGCGCAGCAGCCCGTGGGTGCTGACATGATGGGGACCGATGTTCAGGATCAGCCGCTGAAAGCCGTCCTTTTCTTCGATGAACTCCGCGCCGTCCGGCGGCTGGTGCTCGCGCGCGTCCGCGAGCGTGTAGGCGGGCATATCCGTCGCCCGGCCGGAGTAGCTTTTTCTTAAGGGGTGCCCCTTCCAGTCCTGGGGCAGGAGCAACCGCCGCAGGTTCGGATGGCCGTCGAATTCAATCCCGAACATGTCGAACACTTCGCGCTCGTACCATGCGGCCGACGGCCAGATGTCGGTTACGGAAGCGGCGGCGGGTTTGACGCCGTCCACATCGACCTTCAGGCGCACCCGGCTCGGGGGATCGAAGGCCAGCAGGTGATAAATCAAGCTGTAACCCGGGTGGTCCGGGCGATCGCGGCGGGCGGATTCGTCGATCGCGGTCACATCCTCCAGCCGCCGGAAGCGGAGCAACGCATCGGTTTTCAGGTGATGCAAAACCTCCTTGACCCGGGCGGGGGCCACCGTGACCGTGAGCATGTCGGCGGTGTGCGGCGCCTCGACGACGGCCTCACCGAACTTTTCGCGCAGATGATCGGCCAGAGACCTTTCAACCGGGCCTAGCTCGATGCGCCGCGGCGGCGGTATCCACATCAGATCGGTGCGGCTGCCCCGAAAGTCCGGCGGAACAGCCGATGTCCCGCGAATCGCCGTCCCGTCCATGCCGGGTCCGCGGGGATCGCGCGCTTTGGTCTTTCCATCGACCAGGATCGGCCGGCTGCTGCCCTGGCTGCCGCCCGGCAGGTTCAAAATGGCGCGGGTCGGCCGTTCTTCGGCCATGATTTTTTGCTGCAGCATCACCAGCCCCATTTCGATCGCCTCCGGGCGCGGCGGGCAGCCGGGGATGTAGACATCCACCGGCAGGATCTGGTCGATGCCCTGCACCACGCTGTAGGCGTCGTACATGCCGCCGCAGTTGGAGCAGGACCCCATGGAGATGACCCATTTCGGCTCGGCCATCTGCTCGTAGAGCCGCAGCACGACCGGGGCGATCTTCTTGAAAATCGTGCCGGAGGTGATCAACAGGTCCGCCTGGCGCGGGGAAGGCCTCAAAACCTCGGCCCCGAAGCGCGCCAGGTCGTAGCGCGCCGTAAAGACCGCCGCTTCCTCGACGAAACAGCAGGAGAGGCCGAAAAACATGGGCCACAGGCTGAACTGCCGCGACCAGTTGACCAGATAGTCGACGGTGCCCACCAGGCCTTTGTTTATCTGTCCTTGACTTCCGGACCCCACTCCAGCCCCCCTTTGCGCCAGATGTAAACCAAGCCCAACAAGAGCACGAGGATGAAAAACGAAATCTGCAGCCAGCCCGTCCAGCCCAGGTCTTCCCAGGCCACGGCCCAGGCGAAGATGTAGGCGCCTTCCACGTCGAATATCAGAAAAAAGATCGCCACCAGAAAAAAGGGCACCGGATACCGCAGCCGGGCTGTGCCGGTCGGGATGATACCGCTCTCGTACGCCCGCGCCTTTTCAACGCCGGGCTTTCTCTCGCCCAGCCAGGCCGAGAGAAACAACAGCACGCCGATCAGCGCCGATACCAGGAGAAAATAAACGATCAGGCTGAAGACGCCCGGCACCCACGGCGACAACCCGATGGCGGATACTGGTTGCATGACGGTTATCCAAATGAAATGATTCTGACCAGTTAACGCCACCTTCCGTATAAGTTCAGATGATATTTTGCAATAACAAATTTTATGAGGCCAAGGCGAAAGGCGGAAGGCTAAAGGTTGAAGGCCAAAGGCTAAAGAAATTGATAAGGCGACTGACGGAGTGCGGCGGTCTTCCATTTTGATTTGAAAACAATTGACCATCACCCGATTTTCGCGTAAAAGCCGGTAAAAATTAGTCAGAACGACACATAGGGTTATGCTAGGCGAAAGCCATCCCGGCCCAAGGGGATGGCTTTTTTATTGGCGTAGCCCATCTACCAACGAATTCATCGGCCCGTGCCGGAGAGAAAGAGAACAATGCTGATAAAAATCACCCTGTTTGCGTCCTACTTCCTCGTGGTCCTGATCATCGGGCTTATCGCCCGCACGCGCTGGAAATCAACGCCCGAAAGCTATTTCCTGGCCGATCGCAGGCTCGGCACATTGGTGCTGCTGGGCACCATGGTGGCCACCAATTTTTCGGCCTTCACGGTGTTCGGCGCCTCGGGTGCCGGATACCGCGACGGGTATGCCTTTTTCCCGATCATGGGCTTCGGCACCGGTTTCATGGCGATCACCTTCTGGATCATCGGCCGCAGGATCTGGCAGGTCGGACGCAGCAGCGGCGCGGTCACCCCGCCGGAGTTGATCCGCCACCTGTATGGCAGCCGGGTCCTCTCCCTGATTTTTGCCGTGGTCATGATCGTCTTCACTATCCCTTACCTGGCGCTCCAGCCGATGGCGGCCGGATATGCCCTCGAAGAATTGCTCGGCTTGCCGTATTTCGCCGGCTGCGTCCTGGTCACCACCGTCATCGTGCTCTATACCCTGCGGGGCGGCATGCGGGCGGTGGCCTGGACCGATCTGTTTCAGGGCGCGGTGATGTTCGTTATGCTCTTTGTATCCCTCTTAATCGTCCTCCGTTATCACGGCGGCTTCGCGGCCGCCCACCAGAAGATCCTGTCCCAGGCCCCCGAACTCTTCTCGCGCCCCGGTGGCCAAGGGAAATATTCACCGGGCATCTGGCTGAGTTTCATGATGCTCTGGTTTTTCTGCGACCCCATGTTCCCGCAGTTGTTTCAACGCTTCTTTGCCGCCCGCAGCCGACGGACTATCGAGCGGATAATGCTCCTCTACCCCCTCATCTGCACGGTGGTCTTCATCATGCCGGTCGCCATCGGCGTTATCGGACGGCTGACAATACCGGATTTGGCCGGCCAGCAGGCCGACCGCATTCTGCCGATGTTGATGACCGCGATATCGGGCGACGCCATGGCCACCATGGTCATCGCCGCCGGCATGGCGGCCTTGATGTCGACCATGGACTCCCAGTTATTGACCCTGAGTTCTATTTTTACACGCGATGTCCTGCCGTTAATCTGCCGGGGGAAAAAAAAAGAGCGCGCCGACGGGCGGCTGTTCGTGGTTTTTCTCGGCCTGAGCGGTCTGGCGCTGGCCTACCGTCCTCCGGCAACGATCCTGCAGATCGCCACGCAGACCTTTTCAGGGTTAGCGGTCCTTTTTCCGACCGTCATCTTTGGCCTCTATTTCCGCCGCCGCTTCGCCCTGCCGGCCATTCTCTCCATTCTTTGCGGAGAAGCCGTTTTGGCCGCCTTTTATCTGAAGTGGCTCGAAGACGGTGGGTTCCTGCCGGTCGTCTGGATCATGCTGGCAGCCTTTGCGACCTACCTGCTGTCCTATTCATATCTGTTGTGGCGCGCGCAGGCCCTGACTCTTTTCTGGCCGGCCTGGCTCCGCAGCCCGTACACCTTCCTGCTGGGATCGATTTTTCTCTTGTCGATCGATGTCTGGTCCTGGGGTAAATCGGGCCCCCTGCTTGGCGGGATACCTTTCTGGATCTGGTATTTTATTGGGCTTTCGGCGCTGCAAACGGGGGTGATGGCCGTAATGGTTCATCGGGAGACAGGGCCGGGCCGTTGAGGTTAAAGGCATAAGGATAAAGGCTAAAGGTGGAAGGCAAAGGGCTAAAGAAACACGGAACTCGTAACCCGTATCTCGTAACCGTGATGGCACCTCCACCCGGAAATCGACCTGACCGGCTCAATCCCGCTGCAGCGGGGCTCAACCGGCTAAACGGGCTAAACTGGCTGACCGGCCCACTAACTCACCAATTCACCGGCTCCCCTTCCATTTCGGAAAAACCTTGCTTATGTTGACGGTTGAGGGCAATCCGCGCACTCACAAAATAGAGTGTACAAAGGATTATAATCTGTGGGAATTTCTTCGTGACACACCGTTTGCCAAGCCTAAGGCATGATCATTTGACCGGCAAGCTCGGGGGCATCACCGCCGTGTGTTCGGCTCATCGCCGGGTGCTGGAAGCCGCCATCGAGCAGGCGGCCGCCGATGGCGATGTGCTCCTGGTGGAGGCCACCGCCAACCAGGTCAACCAGTTCGGCGGCTACACCGGCATGCGGCCGGCCAAATTTGTCGCCTTTGTCAGATCCCTGGCCACGGCCGCAGCCTTTCCCATCGAGAGGGTAATTATCGGTGGCGATCACCTGGGACCCCACCCCTGGAAAAATTTGCCTGCCGCCAGCGCCATGGCCCATTCCGTGGACTTGATAGAAGACTGCATCGCGGCGGGATTTTACAAGATCCATCTCGATACCGGCCGTGCCTGCGCGGACGATCCCCAACCCCATTTGCCGATCGATACCACGGCCGAACGGGCCGCCGCGCTATGCCGTGCGGCCGAAGCGGCCGCCGACCGGCAACCGGAAAACCGGCCCCGGCCGCTGTATGTCATCGGCGCTGAGGTTCCGCCTCCCGGTGGCGCGCTGGAGGACCCCGCCCGGGTAAAGGTCACCACTGCCGGTGAAGTGGCCCGTATCCTCGCTGCAACTGAAACGTGTTTCCGGGCGGCCGGTCTCGATGGGGCCTGGGAACGGGTCATGGCGGTCGTGGTTCAACCCGGCGTTGAGTTCGGCGACACCCGGGTCGCCCGCTACCGTCCGGAAAAAGCCGCCGCGTTGTCCGCCGGACATGCCGCGCTGCCCGGCATCATGACCTATGAGATTCACGCCACCGATTACCAGGCCCCTGAAGCATTGGCGCGGATGGTCCGAGACCACTTTATTGTCCTTAAAGTTGGCCCGTGCCTGACCAATAAATACCGCGAGGCGCTGTTCGCACTTTCCGGCATTGAAACCGAATGGCTGGTCGGAAAGCGCGGCGTCCGGCTCTCCGGTCTGCGGGACGTTTTGGAATCCGTCATGCTCGAAAGCCCCGAGCACTGGCGCTCCCACTATCACGGCTCGGCGACCGATGTCAGATACCTGAGACACTACAGCTACCGCGACCGCATCCGCTACTACTGGAACCTTCCCGAAGTGGCCGAATCCGTCAAACGATTGATAGATAATTTAAGGCGGCCGATCCCACCCCAGCTCCTCAGCCAATTCTTTCCGGACCTCTATCCCGCCATCCAGAGCGGGGATCTCGATCCGGCGCCTGCCTGGCTGATCCGGCAGCGGATCCGGACCGGCCTGGCACCCTATAGCTCTGCCTGTCTTACCTGAACGCGAGAGTAAACGCCGGCCTTGTGCCTGACTATTTTTTAACTGAATCCAATTTTGCGGATTTTTTTTCGGGCAGTGAATTTTTTCTTGACAGATCGGCATGAGGAAGATACTTTTGCTCTAAACTGACTGATCAGTCAGTTAGTTTAATTGAAACCGGATGGGTATGACCAAAAAAATACAAATCCTGCAGGTGGCAACCAAACTGCTGGCCCTCAAGGGCTACAGGGAAACCTCCATGGCCGAGCTGGCCAAAATAACCGGTGTGGCCCAGGGCACAATTTTTTACCATTACGATACAAAGGAGGCCCTTTTTCTTGCCATTCTGGAAGAGTTCAAAAGCGATATCTTAAACGAATTCGAGGGATACCTGGCGCAAAGACACTTCACTTCCGGCCTGGAAATGATGAAGGAGGTGGTCGGCTTCTATCTCTACCTGTCCGGAAAAATGGAGGACCGGTTTCTGCTCCTGCATCGTCACGACGCCTATGAACTGGCCCGGGTCAATCCGGTCGGACGAGACTATCTGGAATCTATCTATAACTGTTTTGTCGACATATTCGAAAAAGCCATCCTGACCGGACAAGAAGACGGCTCGATCGCGAAGCTGCCGGCCCGCAGAACCGCGCTGATCATCTTTACGATGGTTGACGGCCTGGTGCGGTTCAACACTTACAATCTCTACGATGCCGGGGCGCTGTATGATGATCTCATCACATCGATCGATCGAATTCTCATAAACTATGGGCATTAAGATAAAGATTTTGGCGAGTCCAGAGAGAGGAGGCTGTATTTGGTATACGCCGACGACCGATAACACAGCCAAAATCTTTATCTTGAAGCCTTGTATCAACCTTCAGCATAGGAGCGGCAGATGTTGGCAAAGGTGTTTCCTTTCATGCACTGGTTCAGAAGCTATGATGCAAAGTCCCTGCGGTTTGATGCGCTCTCGGGCCTGACCGTGGCCCTGGTTCTGATTCCGCAATCGATGGCCTACGCCCAGCTGGCGGGACTGCCGGCCTACTACGGCCTGTATGCCTCGTTCCTGCCGCCGATGGTGGCGGCCCTGTTCGGCTCGAGCCGTCAGCTGGCCACCGGGCCGGTGGCGGTGGTCTCCCTGATGACGGCCGCTTCCCTCGCCCCCCTGGCCACCGCCGGCAGCCCCGGCTACATCGCTTATGCCATCCTGCTGGCCCTGATGGTCGGCATTTTCCAACTGGTACTGGGCGTGCTGCGGCTGGGGCTGGTGGTCAATTTTCTATCCCACCCGGTCGTCAACGGTTTCACGAATGCCGCGGCCCTGATCATCGCCTCTTCCCAACTGTCCAAAATGTTCGGCGTTTACGTCGATACGGCTCCGCACCACTACGAGACCATCGTGCAGGTCGTTCGGGCGGCGATCCATTACACCCACTGGCCAAGCCTGCTGATGGGGGTCTTCGCCTTCACGGTCATGTACGGCCTGAAGTGGCTCTCTCCACGCATTCCCAACGTGCTCGTGGCCGTCGTCATCACCACGCTCATCTCCTGGGCCACCGGGTTTCAACACGACCGGACCGTGCCCATCGAGGCCATCGAATCCCCCGCGGCCCGCAGCCTGATCGAAAATTTCAACACCGCGTCCGGCTCGCTGCCGTCGCTCTCCGAAGAGCGCACCCGCCTGGGCGAGGCGCTCAACACGGCCCAGCGAAACCACAACCAGCTCGGCGTTCTGGATGCCGAACACGATGTCAACGTCGTGAACTTCAACATCGCGCACGTAAAGGAAGAGGCCCACCTCAGTCGGCAGCAGATCCGGTATCTTCTGCTCGCCGGCGTCCCTCAAGCCGGCGGGTCATTGAAATTCCACGCGAGGGGCGAGGTCCCGGCCGGCATGGAAACCGACGGGCGCACCTGGCGCATCAAGGTCGGCAACGAACCCCTCGACGCGCAACATCTCACGCTGACGGGCGGGGGCGCCGTGGTCGGTAAAATCCCGCGCGGCCTGCCGGCCCTAAGCGTGCCGCCCATCAACCTGGGGATCATGATGCAGCTGCTGCCCTTTGCGGCCATCATTTCACTTCTGGGGTTTATGGAGGCGATCTCCATCGCCAAGGCCATGGCCGGCAAGACCGGACAGCGCCTGGATCCCAACCAGGAACTCATCGGCCAGGGCCTGGCCAATATCTGCGGCTCGATCGGCAAGAGCTATCCGACCTCCGGGTCCTTCTCGCGCTCGGCGGTCAACCTGCAAGCCGGTGCCGTTACCGGCCTGTCAAGCGTCTTCACCAGCCTGGCGGTCGTAATCGTGCTGTTATTTTTCACGCCGTTGCTCTATCATCTGCCGCAGGCCGTGCTGGCGGCGGTCATTATGATGGCCGTCATCGGCCTGATCAACGTCTCGGGTTTCGTCCATGCCTGGGAAGCCAAATGGTACGACGGCGCTATTTCAATTATTTCCTTCGTCGCCACACTGGCCTTTGCTCCCCACCTGGACAAGGGGATCATGATCGGGGTGGCGCTGTCCCTGGTGGTTTTTTTGTACAAGAGCATGCGCCCCGGCGTGGTCTCCCTGGCCAGGTCCGAGGACGAGGCCTTGCGCTGCGCGACGACCCACGGCCTGCAGGAATGCGAGTACGTGGCGCTGGTGCGCTTCGACGGTCCCCTGTTTTTCGCCAACGCCAGCTATCTGGAGGATAAAATCACCGAGATCATGCGCCTCAAGAAAAACCTGAACCACATCATTCTCGTCGCCAACGGGATCAACGACATCGACGCCTCCGGCGAAGAAACCCTGTCGCTGCTGGTGGATCGGGTCAGAAGCGCCGGGGTCGACATATCGCTGACCGGCGTGAACGAGGCAGTGATGGAGGTTTTCGGCCGCACGCATTTCCCGGCCAAGCTCGGGGAGGACCACCTGTTTCCAACCATTGAAAAGGCCATCACCACCGTCCATGAATCCGCTCACCTGCACGGTCAGGAGGAAGCCTGCCCTCTGCTGACCGTTTGCCGGCTTGCCGAAGCTTAAAAAAAGGAGGGGTTGAACATGCCATCCATCACAATCTTCAGCGGCAGCTTTTGCAACGAAAACCAGGTGGTCCGGGAAGTCCTCTCCCGCACCGGCTATGCCCAGATCTCCGACAAGGACATCGTTGCCGACGCCGTCCGCATTTCTCATATGCCGGCCAACAGGATCGAACGGGCGTTTTCGGCCAAGACCTCGGTCTTCAACAAATTTACCCATGAACGCGAGCGGTCGCTGGCCCACCTGAGAGTGGCTTTGGCCGAGCGCCTCGCTGCAGACGATCTGGTAATCACCGGCTTTGTGGGCCAGCTCGTCCCGCGCGAGATCAGCCACGTGCTGCGGGTGTGCCTGATTGCCGACATGAAAGCGCGGGTGGCCGCGGCCGTCAGCGAACACAAGATGTCCGAGCTGGAAGCGCTGAAAATCATCCGCCGCGAAGACGAGGACCGGGCGGCATGGACCCAGCTGCTTTTCGACACCAAGGACCCGTGGGCTGCGTCCCTCTACGATATCATCGTGCCGACCGACAAGATGCCGCCGGCCAAAATTGCCGAAACGATCGCGGAAAACATCGCCAAGGCCGTCGTGAAGCCCACCGGCCGGTCCCGGACCGCCGTCGAGGATTTCACGCTCGCCGCCCGGGTTGAAACCGCCCTGATCAAGGAAGGCCACACCGTCGGGGTCAAGGCCCGCGCCGGTGCCGTCACCTTGACCATCAACAAACACGTTTTAATGCTCAACCGACTCGAAGAGGACCTCAAGGTGATTGCCAGCCGTGTCCCGGGAGTTACGGCAGTGGAGACCAAGGTCGGGCCGGGCTACTACCAGGCCGACATCTACCGCCGCCAGGATTTCGAAATCCCTTCCAAGATCCTGCTGGTGGATGATGAGCGGGAATTCGTCCAGACGCTCTCCGAGCGCCTGATGATGCGCGATTTGGGCTCGGCCGTGGCCTATGACGGCGAATCGGCCCTGGAAGTGGCGCGCGAGGAGGAGCCGGATGTCATGATCCTGGACCTCAAAATGCCCGGCATCGACGGCATCGAGGTGCTGCGGCGCGTGAAAAAAACCCAGCCGGCGATCGAGGTCATCATATTGACCGGCCACGGGTCCGAAGCCGACCGCAACGTGTGCATGGATCTGGGAGCGTTCGCCTACCTGCAGAAGCCGGTCGACATCGAGGAGCTGAGCGCGACCATCAAGGCCGCCCACGAAAAAATCCGCCGCTTGCGGGAAGAGATGAAACCGGCCCCGGCGGACAGTTGACGTCCCGCGCGTCGGCGCGGTAGAAAAGACAGGAGTCCACATGTTCGGACTTGCAAACCTGAAGCCCTCTTTCTGGAACAAACAGCGGCGTATAGCCGCCCCCGGAGCGTCCGAGTACCTCTTCAACTACCGGCGCATCTGGCGGCTCTCGATCCTGCTTACCGGCGTAGTGGCACTGGTGCCGCTTATTTTCATCACGCTGGTCGACTACAACTTCACCGAGCACGCCATGGTCTCCGAATGGTTGCTAAGGACCTCGCGCACCGTCTCCAACACACGCCGGGCGATCTCATTTTTTCTCACCGAACGCCGCTCGGCGCTCGATTTCATCGTCCACGACAACGGCGCGGAGGTCCTCAGCCGCCCGGACCGGCTGGCGGCTATTCTGGAAAACCTGAAGCGCAGCTTCGGGGGCGGCTTCGTGGACCTGGGATTGATCGATGCCACCGGCCAGCAGCGGACCTACGTAGGGCCCTACGGCCTAAGGAACAAGGATTACAGCGGTCAACCCTGGTTCGAACAGGTCATCAACCGGGGCGTCTACACCAGTGATGTCTTTTTGGGCTACCGCAATGTCCCGCACCTGGTCATCGCCGTCAAGCAAAGCCTGCCGGACGGCTCTTTCGATGTCCTGCGCTCCTCGATCGCCATCGAGCCGTTCGAGGACCTGCTGTCCAATCTCGAACTGGGCGGTCTCGGGGATGCCTTCATCATCAACCACCAGGGGATCCTGCAGACAAACTCCCACTATCACGGGCAGGTGCTCGAAAAAATTCCCCTGCCGGTTCCCGAGTTCTCGGCGACAACCGAGGTGTTCGAAGGCAAAAACCCGGCCGGGGAGGCCGTGTTTATCGGGTATCGGTTCATCGAGGACACGCCATTCATTCTGATGATCGTCAAGAAGAAAAACGAACTCATGAAGCAGTGGCACAAAACCCGC
Source organism: Desulfobacterales bacterium (assembly GCA_049281435.1). Lineage (GTDB taxonomy): Bacteria > Desulfobacterota > Desulfobacteria > Desulfobacterales > SG8-13 > JARFQH01. The sequence continues at coordinate 32,210 of JBAPSB010000018.1, read as the reverse complement.
CTGGAGCTTATCATCTTCCTGCTGGTCAGCGTGTCGTTCATCCTGGCGGTCATCATCGGCACCGTCACCTTCATGGTGAACAAGGTGTATGTCGCCGACGAAAAACGACTGATGGCCCTGCATCAGATGGAATATTCGAACAAGATGGCCTCCATCGGCCGCATGGCCGCCAGCATAGCCCACGAGATCAACAACCCGCTGGCCATCATCAACGAAAAGGCGGGCCTGATCAAGGATCTTTTTACCATCAAGAAGCAATACGCCGACGATCCTAAACTGCGCGGTCTGGTCGACTCGACCCTCAACTCGGTCAAACGGGCGGGAAAGATCACCAAACGCCTGTTGACATTCGCCCGCAATCTCGAGGCCACCGTCGAACCGGTCAACCTGGGGGAAACCATCGATGAGGTGTTGAGCTTCCTGAACAAGGAGGCCGAATACCGCAGCCTCGACATCCGGGTGGAGGTGCCGTCCGATATTCCGATCGTCGAATCGGATCGCGGCAAACTCGAACAGATCTTCCTGAACATCATCAACAACGCCTTTGCCGCGATGTGCGAGGGCGGCCATTTGTCGATCGCGGTCAACCGCACGGGCCCGGAGGCGGTCGAAATCAGGTTCCGCGACGACGGCTGCGGCATTCCCCGCGAAGATCTGCAACGGATTTTCGAGCCTTTTTTCTCGACCAAAACAGGTCAGGGCGGCACCGGACTGGGCCTTTCCATCACCTACAACCTGGCCCGTGAAATCGGCGGCCACATCAGCGTCGACAGCGAAATCGGCCAGGGGACGTGTTTTATCGTCACCTTGCCGGTGAAACCGCCGCAATCCAAGGAAGGGACAGACGCATGCGCGTGTTACTCGTAGACGATGAGGAAGAATTGGTATCGGCTCTCGGCGAACGGCTGGTATTGCGCGACATCGAAGCCGAATGGTTCACGACCGGCAGCGCCGCGTTGCAGCGAATCGAGGCGGGGTGCTTCGACTTGGCCATACTGGACATGAAGATGCCCAAATTAGGGGGGCTGGAATTGCGTGATAAACTGCAGGCGAAATGCCCCGACATGAAATTTATCTTTTTGACCGGCTATGGCTCGGAAAAAGACTTCACATCGGCAACAGCTTCCGGCAGCAAAGCGGTCTACCTGGTGAAACCCGTCGACATCGAGCTTCTGCTTGACAAGATGCAGGCCCTGCTCGATACCTCAAGAGGTGCGTCGTGACCACAACACCGAAAAAATATGACGATCCGGGACTCCGCTTTTTCGGGAAGGTGACGGCCGCGGTCACCCATGACATCAAAAACTCACTGGCCACGATAAACGAAAATGCCGGATTGATGACGGACCTTGCCGCCATGGCAGCCCGCGGCAAGCCGCTGGACCCCGAACGGGTCAACGCCCTGGCACTGAGAATCATGGACCAGGTCAAGCGGGCCGACGGTATGTTGAAAAGCATGAACCGGTTTGCTCACAGCGTCGACGACGACGTCAGGAAGGTGGATTTGAACGAGACCCTGCGGCTGCTGGCCGACCTGTCGGTTCGGCAGGCCGCCATGTGCGGGACCATCCTGGATGTGCGGCCGTCCGCCAAGCCGGTGGAAGTCGAAACCTCACCGTTTGGATTACTGAACGCGCTCTTTGCGTGCCTCGAGGTCGCGATGACCGCCGCCGGCCGCGGCAGTTCAATCGATCTGCGGCCTGAAAAAACCGATGTGGGCGCCTGCGTTCACTTCGGCCCGCTGCCGGCCGCCGTGATTCCGGACCCCGACCCCGGTCTGGCCGTGTCCATCGGGGCCCGTTTGATCAATGACATCGAGGCCAAAACGCTCACGTTGATCTTGGCCGATAGATGAGGCCCATTTTGCAAGCGCAAGACTGCACCACGAATATCGTTAACATACACTAGAAAAGGAGGCCGAAGATGGCTGAAAAAGTACTGCTCGTCGATGACGAAAAAGATTTTCTGGAAGTGATGGCCGAGCGCATGACCGCCCGGGGGATGGAAGTCTCCACCGCCTCGTCGGCCGCCGAAGCGATCCGGCTGGCGGAAAAACAATCTTTCGATGCCATCATCGTGGACTTGATGATGCCCGAGATGGACGGCCTGGAAGCTCTCAAACTCCTCAAAAAGGAAAAGCCGGAATCGCAGGTCATTTTATTGACCGGACATGCCAGCCTGGAGAAAGGCATCGAGGCCATGAAGCTCGGCGCGGTCGATTTCCTGGAAAAACCGGCCGACATGACCGAGCTGACCAAGAAAATAAAGAAGGCCCACGCGCGCAAGATGATCGTCGTCGAGAAGCAAATTGAAGAAAAGATGAAGAAGATCATGGGTGTCAAAGGTTGGTAAACACGCGCCGGAAATCGCCGCGCCGTCGCAGGGCGATGGCAAATTCAAATGCCGTCGCCCTCCTGCCAATGTAAAGCGCGCCCGGCTCACACCGGAAAAATAATACTTTCGTCAGAAGCGTTTATCCCCGGTGGCCGCATAACCGCCCCTTCCCGCGCGCCTGTGGCGCCGATTTTCCCTTTAAGGAGCGGCAGCGATCGGCTCCAGTTCAATTTTATCCAGCCGGGTCCCGTCTTCTCTCAAATAGATCATGACCGTATTCTCGCCGGCCGGCAACCACACTTCGACCGGGTCGGCTCCATTGCGGTCGTTCACATATTCTTGCCGGTAGGTGGTATTTTGGAAGACATCCCACAAATAGCCGCCGGCCGGGCTGCCGTTGACTTTCACCCAAAAAGAATCATCATTGCCGTTGGCGGCATGGGTTGCCGCTTTGATTCGAAAGGCTCCGGCTTCGGCAAGATTGAAGGTGTAGACAATTTTGTGCTTCTCGTCCGGCCAGTAAATGCTCGTCCACGAACCTTTTCCATCGGGCACGTGGACATAAGCCTGTCCGCCGGCCGCCGGATCGCTGCCGATTTCGAATGCCCCGGAAAAAATCCCATCTTCGGCCTCCTGGACCAGGCCGGAATCCCCAGGACCATCCCCCCCGGTTGGGCTCCGAGTCTCAAAGGCCATAAACCCGATCACCTCGCTCGTGTGATTTGTTTCCACATCCCGGGATTGTTCCTCTTCCACCCTGATCTCGATAGCGGATGCCTGTTTGTTCTGCCAGCGCCCGGCGGCCGTGTCGCCGCCATCGGTGGTCTGCATGGCCGCCAATACCGCCGGCGGGCTCGAAAACGGTTCGTAGAACTGCAGGGCCTGAAATACCTGCGTCACCGCATTCGAGGTCCTGCCGATCTCGAATGCAAACCCGTCCATGGTGCCCGCGCTCGGTTCCCAGGCGATGTAGCCGGCTTCTTCCGCCATATGGCGCCGGTCATTTGATTCCTGTTCCTGGAGACGATAGTCGAAACCCGCGGTTGTAATATTTTTCAACCGCATCGTTACGGCATCGGCTTCGTTGACGCTGCCGATCGCGGTCAGAACGACCGGCACGACATTAAACTTGCGGCCGAATTTTATCGAAGCAAAACCGCTCACCGCATCGGCATCGAACCGGCCGGCCTCGACCCGGGTGCCCCCCGGCAACTCATATGAACCGGCTTCAATCACGATATAGTCGATGCGCTCGGTTGAATGCCGCCCGTCCAGATAATCCCATTCCTGAACCCGCACCTCGAAGCCGCTGCCGGTGATATTTCTGACACGCGGCACGGCCGGATCCGCATCCGTGCTGCTTATAGCGCCAACGATCACCACCGGCTCGTTGAAGGACCGGTTCAGGCTTACCGCCTGCCACTGGTGATCGACCTGTATTTCTCCGACCTCCATGGCCAGTTCGGCGGTCCCTGGCTCAGGTTTTGAAGCCTGGTCGGTGGGGTCGAAGCCGCCCGCGATTTCTTCACCGTCTGAAAACCCGTCCCCGTCCGTGTCGGCTTTGTCGGGATCGGTACCGTACTGGTTCACTTCCTCGAAATCCGTGAGACCGTCGTGGTCGGAGTCGCTGGTCAGATCGACACACGTCAGGTCGCTGCCGTTGCAGTCCTGGTCGATGCCGTCACCGCAGATCTCGGCGGCGCCCGGGTGAACGGCAGCATCCGTGTCGTTACAGTCGCCCTGGTTTTCGGTCAGGCCGTCCTTATCGTGGTCGATATCTTGCGGACAGGTTAAATCAGCACCACTGCAATCCTGGTCAATACCGTCACCGCAGATCTCCACGGCACCCGGGTGAACGGCAGCATCCGTGTCATTACAGTCGCCCTGGTTTTCGGTCGTGCCGTCTTTATCGTTGTCGATATCTTGCGGGCAGACGAGGTCGGCACCATTGCAATCCTGGTCGACGCCGTCACCGCAGATCTCCGCGGCACCCGGATGGATGCCGGGATTCGTATCGTTGCAGTCGCCATCACTAACGGTATACCCGTCATCATCCCCATCAACTTCCTCCGCGATGGCCGCAACCGGCTCCAGTTCAATTCTCTTCAAACGGGTCCCATCCTCGCGCAGGTAAACCGCCACCGTGTTCACGCCGGCCGGCAAGGACACTTCAACCGGGTCCGCCCCGTTGCGGTCGTTTACATAGTCTTCCTGATAGCCGGTGTTCTGCAAGACATCCCACAAATATCCACCGGCCGGGCTGCCGTTTACTTTTACCCAGAAAGAGTCATCGCCGCCATTGGCGGCATAGACCGCGCCCTTGATTCTATAAGTTCCGGCTTCGAGAAGATTGAACGTAAAGGAGACCTTTTGGGTTTCGTCCGGTCCATCAAAACGCGTGCCTGCGCCATTGGCTACATAAACATACTTCCCGCCGCCGGCCGCCGGATCGCTGCCAATCTCAAAGGCCCCGATAAGATTTCCATCTTCGGCTTCCTTAGCCAATCCTTCTTCTTCAGCGCAGGTTAAATCTCCACCACTGCAGTCCTGGTCGATGCCGTCACCGCAGATCTCCGCGGCACCCGGATGGATACTCGATTTCGTGTCGTTACAGTCACCATGGTTCTCGGTGTAGCCATCTTTATCATTGTCGATATCTTCAGGGCAGACTAAATCAGCACCACTGCAGTCCTGGTCGATGCCGTCACCGCAGATCTCTGCGGCACCCGGATGGATACCCGATTTCGTGTCGTTACAGTCACCCTGGTTCTCGGTGTAGCCATCTTTATCATTGTCGATATCTTGGGGATCAACCGGTGCCGCCGGAATGGTATAGCTGATTTCCTGAGAGTAACCGCTTTGACCATTTTCACTGTATGCGACGGCGGCAAAGTAGTATTTTTTCCCCTCTTCCAAACCGGTGAATTCACAGGTGGTGGAAGGCGCCAAAGCGGGATCGCTGCTGGTGATGTCATGGTTGACGGTATAGTTGCCGCTCGACTCGCCGCAATACACGCGATAACCGAGAAGATCGGGCTCATTGTTGGCATCCCAGGCAAGTGTGAGATCGGCGCAATAGACTGTGCCGGCCAACAGGGAGAAGAAGAGAGTCAATCCGAGGAAAAATAACTGTCGAGTAAACGGACGGGTATCACCTGCGTGGTTCTGCACTGCCATAAAAATAAACCCCTCATTATTTAACCGTGACAAAGGTAACGGCCATTGAGAGGGGCCACCCTTGCTCGGCAACTCTGCGACCATATCCGACTTCATTGCGGACTTAGGCCAGTGGTTTTGCGTCCCGACCTTTCGGTGGGTTTGCCTTTTTCGTCAAATATCGAGCACGACCTGGGTTGACATCGACCAAACTCCTTGCAAATAAGGTGCCAACATCGATCATTTTCTTCGCATTGAGCGCATGAGCATGTCGCGGACTGAATATAATGAACTGAATTCTGCTGGTTACGGTGAAGATGCCGAGACGCCAAAACCGGCGTTCAGTAAACCTATGCCCGTCTGAGACATCTGAAATCGTCTATCTTGAAAAACCGCCGAATGACGACAATTCGGAGTGCTGGAAATTCAAATTTCAAAAATGGGCTTTGTGGGGATTACGTGGGCATTCTGAAGTGATTTTGCTACAGGTGGGGTCCGCAATGATTTGGCACTGCAGCAATGAAGTATTATTACAGCAGGTTGAGGTGTATGAAAATTCCTCTCACCGGTATAAGCGACCGTTTCGTGCGGGGCTGCAGGCCCGAATACCGCAAAATACACAAACCCTTTACAAATATGTATTCGTCGGAATATTGTACGATCTTCCTTTACAGGAGGCTGTAAGATAAAGATTTTGGCAAGGACAGCGGGGGGCGGTTCTATAGTCGTATGCCGGCGACCGATAAAACAGCCGCGACCCTTAATCCTGGAGCCCGCATGTGGGGCGCGGTAAGTATCCTGGACATGATCACAAAAAAATGACGTGGTTGCCATGGATTCAACATCAAAACGCACCGAGTTTTTCAACGGCGCCCGCGATACCCTGCCGCTGGTGATCGGCGCGGTTCCCTTCGGCATCATCTTCGGCACGCTCGCCGGTGGCGCCGGATTGCCGGCCGCCGGTGCCCTGGGAATGTCTCTTTTTGTGTTTGCCGGCGCGTCTCAATTTATCGCCCTGGGCCTGGTGGGGGCCGGCACGGCCTGGCCCCTGATCGTCCTGACCACCTTCGTGGTCAATTTCCGGCATCTGCTCTACACGGCGGCCTTGCTGCCGTATCTCAAACGCCTGCCGCCGGTGTGGCCGGCCGTGCTGGCCTTCGGGCTGACCGATGAAACATTTGCCGTTGCCGTCGGCCGTTACGGCCGTTCCGATACCGCTCCCTACAAGCATTGGTACCAACTCGGTTCGATGGTTTTCATGTACACGAACTGGAACCTGTGCACGCTCGTCGGCCTGGCGGCCGGACGCTTGCTGGCGGACATCGGTCGCTGGGGACTCGATTTCGCGATGGTGGCCGCTTTTATCGGCATGGTCATCCCCTATTTGATAAATCGGTCCACCTACGTCGCCGTGCTGGTATCGGGCACGGCCGCGGTACTCTTCAACGGGCTGCCCCACAAACTCGGCCTCATGATTGCTGCCATCAGCGGCATCCTCGCCGGCATTCTCGTCGATGCACTGTCATCATCCCGGCCCGGCGCCGAAAAAGAAGAAAGACCGTAAATGGACACTTTTTACCTGGTGGCAGGCATGGCCCTGGTCACCTTTCTCATCCGCTATGGCCTGCTGCCGCTGTCGGGCCGCTTCACCTTTTCCAAACGCATGACGCGGGCCCTGGGGTTCGTGCCGCCGACAGTTTTGACCGCCATCATCGTGCCGGCGGCTCTGCTGCCCGATGGGCACTCACTGCAATTTTCCCTCTCCAATCCCTACCTGGTCGGGGCTGTGCTGACAGCCGTCATCGGCCGGCTCAGCAGGAACCTGCTGGTCACCATCCTCGGCGGCATGGCGGCCTTTGTCCTGTGGCAGTGGGTGTTACAGACGGGCTGGATTTAGGTCAAATCGTTGGCGTGCGCAGAGTCAAAAAAGCTTGCGTTTGACGAAGACCAGGGCCCCGGCGACGGCCATGACCAGTGAAAAGCCGATCACGATCAGGAAGGCATGCCGGGACTGCTGAAACGGCAGGGGAAGATTCATTCCGTAGATGCTGACCACCAGGGTGGGCAGCATCAGGATGATGGTAACGGAAGTCAAAAACTTCATCACCACGTTGAGGTTGTTGGAAATAATCGAGGCGAAGGCATCCATCATACCGGAGAGAATGTTGCTGTAGATGTTGGCCACGGCAATTGCCTGACGCGTTTCGATCACGACATCGTCGTAAAGCTCCAGGTTTTCCTCGTTTTCCCTGAATATTTTCGCCCCCTTCAACCGCTCGAGCATCAGCTCGTTCGACCGCAGGGAGGTGGTGAAATACACCAGGCTTTTTTCGTGGTCCAGCAGCTTTATGACATCCTGGTTCCGCATCGATTTCTGCAGTTCTTTCTCGAGCAGGTTGGTTCTGACGTTTATCCTCTTCAGGGCCTTGATAAAAGCCAGCGCCGATGCGAGCAGAATGTTCAGCACCAGTCGCCCGGTGCCGCCCGTCATTATTTTCCTGGCCTTGCCGTTGATGAGATCCGGTATGATTTCCGAGTTTCTGGCGCACACGGTGACGAACAGATCTTGGTGAACGATGATGCCGAGCGGCAGGGTGGCGAAAGGAACATCGTTGCGGCCATCGTTCATGCCCGGGATCCTGACGATGATCAGGGTGTAATCACCATCGATCTCGACCCGCGCGCGCTCATCGACGTCCAGCGGGTCGGTGAAAAATTCCGGCGGTGCGTCGATAATCCGCCTGACCGTTTCCAATTCAGTTGCGTCCGGTGCGACCAGGTTGACCCAACAGCCTTTTTCGATTTTCTCCACCGGATGAGGACCGGTCGGTGTCTGTTCATATATATCGAGCATTGTCGTGCCCCGCTGCGACAGTTGCGATCATTCTCGGATGCAGCCCGGCCCTGCAGCTCCCGTTTGCTAAATTCTAATTTCAACCGGTGATAATTTTCCGTCAAACCGATGGAAAAGTCAATCGAATGTCCTTAATGGGAAACGTGCCCGTCGGCACCGTGCCGTAGGGCTTGAAGATAATGAATTTGGCAGGGCCAAAGGAAGGCGGCTATGTGGCAAAGCACCGGCGCTGACGCGGTCCCGAACCTTACCTTAAAGCTTGTAACTGAAACAGTTACGCTGCGGAGTGCGCTGTCAGGGCTATTGCATGACCCGATGATTTGTGCGAAGTTACTTGGTGTCCATCCATAAATGGCCTTTTTTTCCGCTGGGTCCCGCCCGGGCGAGAGGCGTCCCTTTCAAGCGAAAAACTGCTTGCATGAATTGAACACTGAGCAGGGCCTGAAAAAGATTGCAGGGTACTACCCGGCAAGGAGGAAATCCCAAAAAAATGCCCGCTGGCCCTGCACATACGGCGGCCCGTAGGGTGCCGCGGCCCTTGTCCTTGTCGTCCGGTCCGGGCAGTTGATTGACACCGAAGCATTTGCGGGAATCAGATGAAAGACACATTCGAACTTCTGCCTTTTTTGTCGTCCTCGGCCTTCTTTGAACTGCTTCTCAGTGCGGCGGCGTTTTTGATCCTGCTGGTTTACCACGTGCACCTGATCTACAAGGTCGGCCACGCCCCGCTGGCAACCGCCGTCGGCATCACCAACCACGTGCGCCGCAAATGGGTGCAGAGCGTGATGAGGGAACAGGGGGACATCGTGGCGATCCAGACCCTGCGCAACCAGGTCATGGCGGCCAATTTTCTGGCCTCCACCGCCATTCTGATCGCCCTGGGCTTGATGGGGGGCGCCTTCCGGCCGGAGTTCTACAATTCGATTTCGCATGCCCTGAACCTGGCCGGCGCCCGCAGCGAGACCTTGTGGATGTTCAAGCTCATGTTGCTGGTGGTGCTGTTCTTCTTCGCTTTTTTCAATTTCACCCTGGCCATCCGCTATTACAATCACGCCGGCTTCATGATCGAAATCACGGATGTCAACGATCCGAATGCCACCCCGGAATCCGTCACCGAGGTTCTCAACCACGGGGCCCTGCATTACACCATGGGCATGCGGGGCTTTTACCTGGCCGTTCCCTCGGCCCTCTGGCTGTTCGGGCCGGTGTGGCTGCTGTGCGGCAGCCTAGTGTTGATCTGGGTCCTCTACCGACTGGACCGCACCGCCTGAACCGGGTACTCCGCCCAGACTGAACGTGCCCCGCATTTTCCAGTCGTGTTGGAACCATAAAAGAGTGTCGTTCCGGCCATCTCAACCGAGATACGGACCCCTTGCCTCGGACGGTCACCGGCCGAGATGGATGCTCAGGAGCAGCTCCAGCAGGACGACCGCGCCGAAAAGAGCGCCAAAAAGATCCCGCGTGCGCACATAGAGCCAGAGGGCCAGAAGCACCCGCATGGTCGGCAGGAGGCCCAGCAGAAGAATTCCCGCACTCGCCAGCGCCAGCCCGGGCGGCGACACCGGCTTCAGGAAGACGAGGCGCTGCAGCGCGACCACGGCGATTCCGGGCAACGCAAACGAGTCTCCGCTGACAAGCATGTCGATCAGCCCGAAGCCCATCAGACCCAAACCGGCGAGAGAGACCACCAGGGACACTTTCTGCATTCTGCCTTCCAGTCTCTTCGCCGGCGCTTCTTCAGGCGTTTCGAATTTTCGGGTCATCCGCCGCACCCCCCGTCAATGGTTTAAACCGGTCACCAGCATATAAGCGCCCAGCAGGATCAACAGGCCCACGAGGGCCTCCCGAACCCAGGCGGCTCGCATCCGCCCCAGGGCATACACCGCCAGGACGGCACCCAGGAAAACCCCGACGGTCGTCGGAACGACGACCATGGGGTAGATGTCGCCTCTTCCGTAGTACACGAAGACACTGGCCGCGGCCGTGATGCCGACCATGAAGTTGCTGGTCGCCGTGGCCACACCCAGAGGAATATTCATGAGGGCATACATGATTGGCACTTTGATGAATCCGCCGCCCACTCCCAGCAGGCCCGACACCATCCCCGCCAGTCCGGCCGCAAGAAGACCGGCCGGCCAGTTCCGCGGACGGTAGTCCGGGCGAAACAGCGGCTCCAGGGCCGCGCCGGGACGGCGCCGCCGGCCTTTGTAAAAGGTGTAGATGGCGCTGGCGAAGGCGACGGCTGCGAACAGCACGTGCAGCACCCGGCTGTTAAACGCTCCCGCCAGCAAACCGCCGCCGATAGCCCCGGCGGTGGTGGCCATTTCGAGGCGCAGGGCCAGCCCGACGTCTCCCCCCCGGCCGCGCGGTGCAAACGCCGCTACGCCGGCGGAAGTTGCGATCACCCCGACCAGGCTGGTGCCGACGGCGATCCGGATGGGCAGGTGAAAAACGAGCGTCAGAAGGGGAACCAGGAAAATGCCGCCCCCCAGTCCCAAGAGAGCCCCCAGCACGCCGGCCAAAAGTCCGATACCGAACAGGAGCAAGGTCGTGATCACCGTCTTTCTCCCTATCCCAGCGCCAGAAACCGGTACCAGTCCGCCAGGTCGAGTTCGAGATCCTTTTTGCGGGCTTTTAAAGCGGCGTACAGCTCGGCATTCAGAATCGCCAGACTGATCAGGTTGGCCATGGATTTAAGGAAGGTAACGGCCACCGGCCCGAAATGGCGCGGTCGGGTCGAGTAGACGTGGATGACACCGCAATTTTTGTTTTTCCGAGTCAGTGGCACTGCCAGGATCGATAAGATGCCCTCTTCGGCCGCTGCCCGTGGATACTCGAAGCCCGGCTCGTTCTGAATATCGTGCAGCACAACTGTTTCACCCTTCAACACGCGGTCGTCGATGGCGCTTTTTCTCAGGTGCACTTCGCCTTTCAGGCAATACTTCTGGCTGAGTCCATGGGAGGCCACCAGCCGTAGAAGGTTGCCATCGGGCTCCAGCAGACGGATGGTGCCGGCCTTCAGCCACATTTCCTCCACCGCCGCCTCGAGCACCCGCTGCAGCATGGACTCCAGGTCCTGTGAGGAACTCATGGCTTCGGCCACACGGTAGAGGCTGCGTCGAAGGCGCACCTTCTCCAGCGCCAGGGCACCCAGATCCGTCATCGCCTGCAGCATCACCACCTCTTCGGGTTGAAACGTCGCGACATCGTCCACGTATACATGCAGAATACCGATCACGTGGTCCCGCACAGTCATCGGAACAGCCACCAGACCCTTCAGGCCTTCGGCCGCCGCCGCCGGAAAAAAGAATTCCGGCTCGCGGTCCATCGCCGCCACGCGCACTAGCTCCCCGTCCAACACGCTGCGGTTGATCCCGCCTCCAGATGATCCTTGCGCCAGTGTTTTCAGGTAGTCATTGCCCAGGCCCCGGGCACCGGCCACCAGCAGTTGGTCTTTTTCGGGGCCCAGCAGAAGTGCCAGCGCTTTTGAGATGGACAGGGCCGTGGCGACCTGCTCGAGCAGCAACTCGATGATCTCCTCCTCCTGCAGGACACTGCTCAACGCATGCGCCGTTTTCTGCAGCGTTTCCAGGTATCCTTCCGCTCGGCATGTGACCATATCGTCTCCTTATAAATATCGTTGCGCGCGGAACCCGCGTTGTCAGCCCCGAACAGCAGCAGCAAAAGAAGACACCGCAGAAATCCTGCTGGCTGCGTTTTTTCTTTGGTTGCTGTGGCTAATTTAAAACCGCTTGAGCGAGGACGCCATGCCCTTTCATCTGATTTTCTTGTGGGATAGGGTCGAATCCTCGTGTCGGGATTCCACCTACGTCGCGAGCGATGGGCCGCATCTGGATCGAGGGGGGGGGAAATAGATGGATTTATATGTTGACAAGCAGTTATATCAAAGCTGCTTGGGGCGTTTCTCCCGGATGCGTGCAATCTCCAACATCAAATCGACCTGTATCTGCTGAATCTCGACCAGCCGTTCCCATTGACGCGATAGGAGAGGATCGATTTTTTCGTGCAGGTGTCGTGTTGTGTGAGGCTCTCCACGACCTCGCGATCCAATGTGCGTACAGGGCTATTTTGCAAATGTCATGATAAACTCCGCCAGCGACTGACGCTCCGCATCCGAGAGCTGCTTGGTTTTTTCGATGTAGCGCTTCATCATCCCCGCCTTGTCGGGTTTGACAATCGCCTCGGCTTCTCCTTTCAAATATTGCCGCAACTGGTCCTGCTTGCCCTGATATAAACCGGCGATCTCCGTGAGCGAAGGGTTCACCTTGGAGGCGCTTTCCGGTCGATGGCAGGCGGTACACCCCTGAGATTTAAAGAGCGCTTCGCCCGAGTCGGCCGCCATAGCCGGCACCGTTAAAAAAAAGAGGGCCACTGCCATCACGCTGAGCTTTTTCATTTCACGGTCTCCTTATTTGCGTTCTTCGTAGACGTCCCGCATCCGGTCCTGCAAAAAAATGTGGTCGAATTCATTCTTTCTGACCGACGCATACCATTGGGCAGCCGTTTCGCGGCAAAGTGCACAGGCCTTGCGGGGAACGTGAACCGCCACGACATGCTTGCCGCGGCTGGAAGTGGAATCGATGCGCAAGGCCCCGGCGCAGTCGGCACAAACGCGCACGGTTTCCTTCTGGGATTCCTGAATCATGTCCGTGTCGTAAAAGATGTGCCGGTTGCGGTGATCGAGCGTTTTCGTGTTCAGGATGTGCAACCGCCGCTGCTCGCGTTGGCGCCAGTGGTCCCGCACCACCTCGCAGACCGCTGCGACGTGACGCGTCACCTCCGGTGCCTGGCGAATCCGCTGCGGATCGTAGTCCGGCTCTCTGACCTTGGCGTAATCGATGCCGGCCATCGCCAGGATGATGCCGACATTGACGTACGGCAGCGCGCCCTCGATGGCATACCCGCCCTCGAGCACCGCGATGTCGGGCTGCAGCAGGCTGGTCAGGGCGGCGTAACCCTGGGCGCAGAAGTTCATGTTGGTGATGGGGTCCGAATAGTGGTTGTCCTGGCCGGCCGAGTTGACGATGAGCTGCGGCTTGAAGTCGGCCAGGATCGGCAGGACCGCATTTTGCACCGCGTAGAGAATCCCCTCGGCCGCGGTGCACGGCGGCAACGGGATATTGACGGTCGTGCCGATCGCATTCGGGCCACCCTGTTCGTTGGGGAATCCCGAGCCGGGATAGAGCGTGCGGCCGTCCTGGTGGATGGAGATAAAAAGCGTGTCGGGATCGTGCCAGTAAATGTCCTGGGTGCCGTCACCATGGTGGCAGTCGGTGTCCACGATGGCGACCCGGTCGACCCGGTAGGCCCGTCGCAGGTATTCGATCATGACGGCTTCGATGTTGATGTTGCAGAACCCCCTGGCCCCGTGAACCACCCGCATGGCATGGTGGCCGGGCGGCCGGACCAGGGCAAAGCCCCTCTCGACGATTTTGTCCAGCACGGCCGCGCCGACCGTCTTGGCGCCCCCGGCACTGATGAAGTGGGATTCGGTGGAGACGTGCCACACATCCGGCACGCAAAAGTGCACCCGTTGGATGTCTTTGACGGTCGCCAGGTCCGGCTTGAATTCCAGGATGCCGTCGATATCGAACAGCCCCTCTTCCAGCACCTGGTCCTGGGTGTAGAGCAGCCGCTCTTCCCGCTCGGGGTGGGTCGGGCTGATGGCCCAGTCGTACGCCGGAAAAAATACCAGCCCGGTTTTATGTTTGGCTTTCAGCGTCTGCACGATACTGTCGGCGAATGCCTCTCCATGGGTTTATGATAGTTCAAGTGAAGGTCCAAGCTCATAAAAGGCCATAACTTACACTGGCAAGCCAACGGATACCCCGCCTCGCGCAGGATCCAACAAAAAAAGGCTCATTATGGAGGACTACCGTCGAAAAACCGCTCGTGATGGCGGATCAACCCCGGCTTGACCTGAACCTTTACCCTCAGGTTCCGGCCGGTGGTGAGAAACCCGCGCACCATGTTGAACTGCAGCTCTTCCAGCACTTCCATTTCCAGCTCTTCATCTCCGGCGCCGATCTGCCGCGCTTTTATTTTCAGCAGTTGGCAGGCTTTGTCGATGGCATCGTCCTTTGAAAAATTGTGGTCGGCCTTTGCGCTGAAGTTTTCTTCCGGCGCCATGACGATGCCGCGCTGGGTGTCAGCAAAGACCGTGACTTCACAGGTCGTGCGTGCCAGGGCCGCGCCGATGGCGTTGGCCACCTGCCAGCGGGGCACCAGACGGACCCGGTGATCGGAAAGGGCCTCCAGGCGCCGGGCGAAATAGGGCGCGGGCCCGCCGAGAACCAGCAGGACCTTCGGGTTGACCTTATCGCCCTGCTGAAGGTCGTGCACCGTATAGACCGGCCGGTTGTTGATGCGATCGACCAGTTCACGCACTTCCGACAGAATCCGATGGCAGGCCTGGTCAAATACCCGCTGGGCGGTTTCTTCGATCGACAGGTCGAGATCCCGGCCCACGAGGGCCATTCCGCGGAGGGCGGCTTCCCGGTCGCCCCCGTCCATTTGGCCCAGAACGAACAGGGCATCGGTGGGGGTCGGATACGATCCGCCGAAGGCCATGGCCGGCCCTTCTCTTTCGGGCCCGATGATCAACTCGCCGTCTCTGACTTTCACCACGCTGTCGCCGCCTAACCCGATCGACCGTGTTTCCAGGGAGCGAATGAGGGTGCGATACCCGCCGACCCGCACGCCGATGGGGTGCAGCAGCGGAGTGCGATTGCGGATGATGGCCATATCGGTCGTGGTCCCGCCGATGTCCAGCACCATCGCATCCGCATCGCCGGGGGCAAAGGCCACGGCCCCCATGACGCTGGCGGCCGGTCCGGAGAGGATGGTTTGGCCGGGGAATTCCATCGAGGCCCCCAGGTTCATGGTGCCGCCGTCGGCCTTTAGAATGTACAGGGGAACCTTGAGACCTTTTTGAGCCAGGGATTTGGTGACGGCATCGAAAAAAGAACGGTGAATCGGATAGACGGCGGCGTTCAGGTAGGTGGTCGCCACCCGCCGTGAAAAGTTCAGGTTACCGGAGACCTGGTGGCCCATGAACACCCGCTCGAAATGGTCTTTCAAAAGGGTGTGTATCCGGATTTCATGCTGGGGATTGCGGACCGAAAACTTGCCGACAATGCCGATGGTGCGAATGCCGACGGCCCTCAGGTCTTCGGCCACCTGCCGGATTTCCGTCTCGCAAACGGGGGCGACTTCGCGACCGCGGTGGTCGATCGATCCGGAAACTGCATAATAATTCCGACCGGTGCGGTAGAATTCAGGGTCGAGTCCCGGACCGCTCGATACGATCATGCCGACCGGCGGAAGTTTCCTCTGGGCGATGGCGTTGGTCGTGAGGGTGGTGCTGAGAACGATCCGGCGAATCTGGTGCGGATCGATGCCGGCCGTGATGGCTTCGAGGCCCGCCAGAACGGTCTTGAACAGGTCTTTCGGATCGGTGGCGACCTTGATCTCCCGCGCCAGGCCCGAATCCCCCACCAGCACAACGTCAGCGTGGGTGCCGCCGACATCCAGTCCGATGATCATCGTGTCAACCCAGGTTTTGGTTAAACAATCGGGCCTCAGCTAATGCTTCGGCTCGCCATCCGCCGTCCACCATGGCATCCGCCCGCCGGCAGGGTTGCGCGGGCCTTATCCATAGTACGCGATTGCCGGCTTTGCGCGGCCGCCCTCATTCACGATCGCCACGGAACCCCGGCCCAATACGGCCGGATACGAGACGGTGCTTCACCGCGGGCACACACTAAATAAAAGCCGCTGGAATGTCAAATTTTGTCATAAAAAAGGTTCCCGTTAATAAATCGGTTGGCTGTTTTCGGCGCTCAGGCTTTTACTAAAATAGCAGGTGAGTAATAGAGCGCTTCCCGCTCCAACTACTTGCCCAGTTCTTCCAGTTCGTTGACCACTAAATCTAAACGAATTAAGCGCAAGCGCCTCAATTTCAAGTGGTGCCGACGATGAGTCCCGAATCATTGGGGCTGTCAAAAGAGATCCGCTGAATGTTTTCGGCGCCGGCTTGCGACAGCATCTTTGTGATCTGGGCCTGGCTGTAGGACTGGCCCGAAGGGGTTCCGACCAGCATATTGAGGGAAAACAGGGCCGGAAATAGTGGGCCGGCCATGTCGTTGTCGAGGATAAATTCGTGTACGATGATCATTCCGCCGGTCACCAGCGAGGCGACCGCCTTATCGATCAGTTTTTGACACTCCGCGGGACCCTCCCCATGCAGGATCTGCGACAGCCAGGCCACGTCATAGCCGCTGCCGAGGTCGTCTTCGAGATAGTTGCCGCCGGAAAACGTGATCCGGTCGGACAGGTTGAAGCGGGCGATGGTCTTTTCGGCAAACGGACGGGTGGTCGGCAGGTCGAAGAGCGTGGCCTCGAGTTCCGGGTAAGCCCGGCAGAAATGAATCGCATAGGTGCCGGGGCCGCCCCCCAGGTCGAGCAGATGGCGGCGTCCGCTCAGATCGACCAGGGGCAACACCTTGGGCGCGGTGGCCATGGCCATGTTGAACATGCCCATGAGAAAACTGGCACGCTGCTGCTCGTCACCATGGGACGCCCGCTCCCGGACCGGCCGGCCGGTTTTGACGGCTTGGTCCAACTCGGCCCATGCCGGCATCAGGTGATGATGGTGCATGATGATGTGCCCGATATAGCGATCGCTGTGGCGGGAAAGAAAGGCGCGGGCTGAGGACGTGTCGGCGTAGGTGTCGCCATCCTTGGAGAGAAGACCCATTGCGGTCAGGGCGTTTAACAACCGCGTCAGGGCCCCGCTGTCGCCGCCGCATTTTTCAGCCAGATCTTTTGCGCCGCGGCGATCCGGGTCGAGGGTCGAAAAAACATCGAGTGCCACCGCTGCGTGCAGGGCGCAGGTCTTCCAGTAAGAACCGGAGAGTTCCAGCAGACGGCCGGGATCCCATTTGGTGTCGGTCATGATGACCTCCTGTCGGAAAGGGTGTGAGAAGACGCAGAAAAAATACCGGCACGCGGGCTCGCGGCTTCTTGCCAGCCACCATGGCGCGCACCGGTCGGCCCGGCCGGGAATCACTCGGACGGGTCGACATCGGGATGACTTTTTTACTTTTTTCCGGTGCCTAATTCTTACTGCGCTGCAAGCTCTTGTAAGCTTCGGTTAACTTGATGAACTGCGGGGCGTGACCGCCCTGGTCCGGGTGCAGGTCCCGGGCCCGCCGCCGGTAAAGCCGCGCCAGTTCCCTGCGGCTCATTTTCAGCAGGGTTTCTCTGTTCTCACCGAAGATGCGGCACGCCGCCGCTATCGATACCGTCGGTTGCAGCACGGGCGGCCGGTAGGCGCGACGTCCGTTCATGAAACCGCGGACATAGTCGTCCATAAAGCTGCGGGGTTCATAATCGAAATCGAAGAACATGATCGCATAGCGGATCAAATAGTCGTTCAATCCACTAAACGGGTCGACCCCGGCCCAGAATTGACGATCGGCGTTGAGCTTGCAGATTTCCTCGACGAAGTGGTCGTCAACCTTGGCCTGATCCAGAAAGTCCGGCACGGACTTTGCGAAAGATTCGGTAAAAAGATCCTGCAAGTTGAAGGCGGCATACACATACGTTTTCAGTTCCCGCTCCCGCAAGCGCCGCTCCATGTCGATAAACTGCTGCTCGAGTTCGTCGCGCGATTTGTACGCCAGCACCCCGAACATCTTTTCGGGCACGGATTCGATATGGCTCAGGTTCTTTTGACCGGTTTTCAAAAAAACAAGCCGGCGCCGGTCGAAGGTGTGACGGTGGTCGGGGGGCGCATCGGCCATGGGCCGCGCCTTCCGGACGCGCATTTCCCTGCGCCGAAAGGGCTCCAGCTTGATTCTGATCTCGGGATCGAGAAAAACCCAGAAGATGTCATCCAGCTGATCGCCGGTGGGGGACGAACCGCAGGCGGCCAGGCGATCTTCCACGGCCTCGTCGATGTAATAGGCTTTTCCGCCGGGATATCTGATGAAACGGGTGGGGTCGATCCCCAGGTCGAACAATTCCCGGCTGCGCAGGCAGTCATTGTCCCGGTAAGATTCCCGTATAAAGTAATGCAGTCTGCCGCGGATATATTTCCTGGCCAAATACAATAGAATGTCCCTCTCTAATTTGTGCCCATCCGCGGTTTCATTAGTGACACTGATAAGTTTCCGATCCAGAAATGTGCAATTTTTTGCAAGTTCAAGGAAATCGGTGGAAATGCGCGGAGGCATACTGCTGTATGCTGCACAAGCGATTCCGCCGATTGACGCCGAAATTGCGGAAAAGGGCCATTTATGGACGGAAACTAATTCGCCACCTCGAATGTCACCCGGTAAAGGATGTTGCCGCCGGCATCGAGCACGTCAACATGCCAGCTGCCGACGTCGACGGTTCGCACCCGCTTCGAGCTGTAGGTGCGCCAGGGGCTCCCGCCCACTGCGAGACCGATGCGGTCTCTTTCGGTGCCATCAAAATACCAGACGTGGGTTATCCGGCTCGGCTGCTCGGCCCCGAGGATTTTGGTAAAGCAAAAAAGCCTGTCGACGGTCGCCGGAAACCGGTTGCCGACTTCGACCGGTTCCCGGTTGACGACGTTTTTGCAGATGACGGCCTGTTCCACTGTCAGCCCTTGGGCAGCAGCCGGACCCATCGTGCCGGAAAATACCAAACTCATCATCATCATGACCGCAGCCGAAAAATGAAACCGGTTTGATCGCGTGCTCATTTCAACCATATCCTCCGCAAGGTAAATAGACAGAATCCTGATCCAACAGTCACGCCGCAGCTGGAGAAGAATAACGCACAATCACCCGGCCGACAACCATGATTGGAGACTTGAAACTCGCAGTTGGGGCGGCAGAAGGTCAAGAAAATTTTGGAAGAGGTGTCACAAGGTTGGACAATATGAGGCCGAAGGATGGGCCGGGCGGATTACCGCGGCCGGAGGATCTGGTCGATTTGAGCCGTCAATTCCTTGATATTGAAGGGTTTTTGAATAAAGCCGTTACAGCCGCTGCGCATGATTTCCGCGGCTTCGCCGGAAAGGCTGTAACCGCTCGACAGCAGGACCTTGACGTTCGGATTGAACTGCTTGAGCCGATCGTAAACAACCCGCCCGCCCATGTCCGGCATCACCATGTCGAGAAGGACAAGGTCGATCTTGTCCTTGTTGCCGGTGTAAATTTCAATGGCCTCGCGGCCGTTGGCAGCCGACAAAACCTCGCAGCCGAAGTGTTGCAGCATGCGGATGCCGACATCCAGAACGACTTCTTCATCGTCGATCAGCAAAACGGTCAGGCTCGAGGCCGCGGTGGACTGTTGCCCCGCGGGTTGAGGGTCGGCCGGCACACTCCGGCCCGAGGCCGGCAAATAAATCTGAAAGGTGGTGCCGCGCGCGATTTTAGATTCGACCTCGATGAATCCCCCCAGGCTCTTGACGATACCGAAAACCGAGGCCAGGCCCAGGCCGGTTCCCCGTCCCATTTCCTTGGTCGTGAAAAAGGGTTCGAAAATTCGTTTGCAGGTGGCCTCGTCCATCCCGGTCCCCGTATCCTGTACGTCGAGCTGCACGTATTCGCGGGGTTTGGAATCGGTGTTGCGGCCCCGACCCACCGCCCGGGTGGTATTGGTCGCTTTAAAACTCAGGCGGCCGCCGCCGGGCATGGCGTCGGCGGCATTGATGCACAAATTGAGCAGCACCTGCTCGACCTGTCCCGGGTTGGCCTCGATGGGGCGCAGGGCCGCATCCAAATCGAGGCTGATGGCAATCTGCTTGCGGGTGCGTCCGAAGGCCTCGGCGGTTTCGCGCACGACCTGGTTTAGATCGATCAATGCGGTTTCCGACCGCTCCCGACGGGCATAGCCGAGAAGCTGGGCCGTCAGCTTGGCACCGTTCTTGACCTGCTTCTCGATCTTGGTCAGGGTGGCGTAATGCGGGTGATCGGCGCCGGTATCCTGCAGCATTAAAAACGCAAGACCTTCGATCGCCATGAGTAAATTGTTGAAGTCATGCGCGATACCGCCGGCAAGCGTTCCTATGGCCTCCATTTTCTGAGCATTGAAAAACTGGGATTCAAGCCGTTTGCGTTCACTGATGTCCATCAGGCTGACGAGGATTGTTTCGAATTTTTCCCGGGCCGCGGGAATTTGAAAACTCATCAGGACATTGATGGTTTCCCCCGCCAGGGTTTGGCTGACGGTTTCGGCCTCGAAGTCGAGACGGGCTTCGTGGATGGCAATCAGGGTCTCCCTGAAAACATCCGGCGACTGGGTGGCCAGGATTTTTTCAGCCGACTGGATCAGCTGGGCGGCCGTTTCAGCCTGGAAGAGCCGCAGCGTGGCAGCGTTGAATTTCTTGACGGTGAGGCGTTTCAGCAGTTGGGCCACCAGTTCCGGGTGCGTCCGCAGATAAGCGTCGAGATCGTCGATGCCCCGATTGCCCAGATCATCAACCACCCGTTTGACGGACGACAAGTCGACTTCCAGGAAGGACACGGCCGCGGTTTCGAACAGGCCATGGTATTTTTCCTCGCTGGCGGCGAGGTTCTTTTCGGCGCGCTTGCGCTCGGCAATCTCGTACTTGAGCTGGGCCGCGATTGCTGCCGTTTGACTGTCCGGGCGGCGTGCAAGGGCCGGGTTGGCAATTTTGTTATTAAACGGTATAAGCATTCTCAAGGCACCGGTTTTTTAAGATCGCTAATCTGTTGGAATCCAGCCGGACACCGGCCGTAAACCGCTCGGTCGGCCGACCATCGGACGCAATCTAATTATCGGGTATTTTTTCGAAAACTTGAATGACTGGGACAATCGACCGGTGAAACGGATGAAAAGACTCCGTATGAAGAGGCTCTTCGTGGGGGCCGCCTTGCTGGTGGTGGTCGCGACCGGTTGTGCCGGGCTCGGGCAATCGCTCCAGGCCCCGGACATCCGAATGGCCGGGTTGGCCGTCGAAGAGGTCGATCTGTTCGAAACCGTGCTGCAGCTGAGGCTGCGGGTGATCAACGGCAACGACATCCCCTTGGCACTCAAGGGAATTCAATGCGAGCTGGAACTCAACGGCAAATCGGTGGCGACGGGTGTTTCCAAGACTCCGGTCACGATTCCGGCGCTGGGCAGCGACACCGTTACCGTCAAAGTGTATTCGTCGATGTTCAACATTGCCTCTACATTTTTTCGGATGGCCCAGACTGAAGCGGCTAAAACCGGACACCCCGATTTGACCTACCAGTTGAAGGGTCGGATTCACCTGGAAACCAGCGGGTTGACACCAACCACCATCCCATTCAAAAGCACCGGAAATATATCGCTCGAAGATGCCTTCGGCAAAATCGTCGAGTAGGTGCATAAAGGAGTTTGCGGCGCATGAAATCTGGTATCATCGGGGTTCCGGGATCGGGAAAAACCACCGTTTTTGAAGCCCTCACCGGCAATTTCCAGGAGGCCGGGTATCGGGGGGACAACCGCATCGCTGCCATGCGGGTGCCGGACCCGCGGGTCGAGATTCTGGCCCGAATGTATTCCCCCCAAAAGACGAGTTACGCACAGGTGGAATATCTGCTGCCCGGCAAAGGGGCCGAAAAAGATGGCGTAAAATCCGGGTCACCGTGGACGGCGGTGAGAGACTGCGATGCCTTGATCCACGTGGTCCGCAATTTCAGCGGTTACGGCCTGGTCGAGCCGACGCCGCTCGAAGACGTCAAGAACGTCGACCAGGAACTGATTTTGACCGACTTTATCGTGGCCGAAAAACGCCTGGAGCGGCTGAAAATGGATCAAAAAAGGGGTCGCAAGGGCGATCCGGAAGAGCCGGCCCTGCTGGAGGCCTGCATCGCGGCCCTGGAAGACAACAGACCCCTGCGGCGGCATCCCGAACTGGCCGCCGCCCCCCAGCTGCGCGGTTTTGCCTTTCTTTCGGGCAAGCCGCTGCTGGTGCTGTTCAACAACTCCGATGAAGACAATTTACTGCCGACAAAAGCGGAAGGCCTCCCAAACGAATTGAGCCTGGCCATCCGGGGCAAGCTCGAACACGAACTGGCCCAGATGGCGCCCGAGGAGGCCGCGGAATTCCGCCGCGAATTCGAGCTGGCGGCCTCCGCCAAAGACCGGGTCATCAGCAAAACCTACGAGCTGCTGGGACTGATTTCCTTTTTCACGGTCGGAGAAGACGAGGTCAAGGCCTGGACGATAAGAAACCACACCACGGCCATTGATGCGGCCGAGACCATTCACACCGACCTCAAAAAAGGCTTCATCCGGGCCGAAGTGCTGGCGTATGAGGACCTGATGGCGGCCGGCACGTATGCCGCCGCCCGCAAGCTGGGAACCGTCCGTTTAGAGGGCAAAGACTACAAGGTCAAAGACGGCGACATCCTTCACGTGCGCTTCAACGTGTAGGCGGCCCCATTGGTGCGGCGATCCATACCCGCAGAGCTGGAAGCCTTCTGTATTGTCCGATCATTAAGATTTCCACCCTCAACCCCCCGCCGGGCTCTTTCCTCCTGCAAATCAATGCCATTTATTTAAGGCCCCATCTTCCCCTCTTTGAAAAAGGGGGGCCAGGGGGGATTTCTCAGGGCCATTTATGAACGGACACTGAATAGCGGCGCTTCGAGGCGGGTCGCCTTGCAGCGCGGGCAGCGCCCCGGGCGGGTAAATCGCCGCCGGTCGCAGAAGACAAACCCGCAATTCAGGCACCGGCTCGGCCGGATCACGACCTTTTTCCCCTGTGCCTCGATGCTGCGCGCAATGTGGCCCAGATGCGCGTAAACCTCCTTTTCCCTGATGCCAAGACAGCGGGACAGATCCCTGGCACTCAGCTCACCCGCTTCCAAAAGCACGATCATTTCCTGGCGAATGGTTTTCAGAGGCTTTCCTTTAGATCGGTTATTTGGCGCAAAAATGCTTTACCTTGGTTCGGGCATGACACGTCTGTCCCTTGAGGACGGTCTGGGGCCTGAAAGTCGGCTGAGGCAGTTTATTGAGGTTGTTGTGTTTTTTGGGTTTATTGAGTGCAAGGAACTCAGCGATTTTAGTATTTCCACGGATAAAAACACCGCGATAACAAAAACCGATAGGCCGGAGCCCGAATGGGCGGTTGCGAACTGAAGCTGCCTGTGTCTATGGGCGAAAAATCTTTTCCCCCTACGCCCGCCCACGAGCGCACAGGGATCCGCCTGTAGTTGCACTATACATTTCCCCGCCCGGTGATTTCCTCCTTCAGCAGACAGCAGGCCACCCGGTATTCCGGCCGGCCGTCGGCACGGTAGCCGAGGTTGGCGGGTTGGACGAGCTTGTTCATCACGCAGCCTTCCGGAATATCGAGCTGGAAAAGCTCTCTTTCGGTGATCGGCTCGCGGTCGGTCAGACGATCGCCGGCGATCATCAGGCTGTGCAGCGGAAAATCCTCGCACAGCGGGCAGCGGTAGACGCGCCCGTTCGGAAATACGAAATAGTTGTCCGCCACCCTGCCGGCGCACTCGAACGGCTCGCCGTTTTCCAGGAACACTTTGGGAAAGGTAACGGTTATGCCCAGCCGCGCGGTCTCCTCGGCCGCCGGCGGCACGCTGCCCAGCCATTCGCCGCGGGACACCTGCAGGTTTTCGGTCCGGTCGGCGGCCGAACGGCCGCGAATGCCGATGACCTGAATGAAAAACCGCTTCACGCCTAATGAAGCGAGCAGCGGTCCCATCAAGCCGATTTCATGGATGTTGGCGCGGCTGACCGTAAAAATCGCGCTGACGGAAAACCCGCGGGCCACGGTCCGCCGGATGCCCGCCGTGCAAGCGGCATATGCCCCCCGGCCCCGAATCTTGTCGTTGGTGGCGGCGGTGGCGCCGTCCAGGCTGAAACTGAAGTAGTCGATGTCCAGGGGCGTTACCTTGGACAGGATGTCGTGAAACAGGAATCCGTTGGTGTCCACCGTGATCGAGGCGTAGTCGAGGGTTCTGGCCTTTTTGATCATGGGGGCCAGATCGGGGTGCAGGGTCGGTTCGCCGCCCAGAAAAACAACGTTCGCCCGGACCGATCTGCCGGCGAAAAGTTCGAGCCAGTTTTCGGCGGTGGACAGCGGCAGGCTCTCTTCGCCGTGCTGAAGGGGGTTGATGTAGCAGTGCCGGCAGTTCAGGTTGCAGCGGGTGGTGATGTGAAAAAAAACGTTGGCGGAATCCCGTGAAAAGGAGACGGTTTTTTTCATTTCTGTGATTTCTTGAGCTGCTCAACCTGCTTTTTGGCCTTGATCAGCTCGTCGTTGGTCAATCGCAGCCGAATCGACATGTATTCGGCAAAGATTCTGTAAAGCAGCAGCAGGAAGTCCAGCTTCTCGTCCCGGGTCCCTTCGCTGCTCATGCGCTCCTTGGCGGAAGTGTCCACCGCCATGCACACGGTTTGCCCGACGGCCGACACCGTCGCCGACCGGCTCAGACTGTCGATAATCCGCATCTCGCCGAAAATTTCGCCTTTGCGGTCGATGGTGCCGATTTCGTGACCGGCCTTGGAGATCTTTATTTTTCCGGAGAGCATAAAATAAAGCCAGGGATCCAGGTCGCCCTCCCGGATGATCACTTCTCCGTGTTCGTACTGGCGGATTTTGCTCAGCCGCAACAGCTTTCCGAGGCTCTTGGTTTCGAAGTTCTTCAAAGCCGGAATCGCCATCAGTTTTTGAATATTCTCAATATTTTCTTTTAGATACTTCGACTCGATCATTTTACCCTCGCCTCGTTTAGCTTATGACGGCCGGTTTTCGGCCCGATTCGATCGCGCACCTCACCGCACAGTCGACCGGTACAAGCCTGTCGCCGGCACGCGGAATCAAGTAGTTATTTTATCAAACTGCGGAATTTCTTTCAAGGCAGTCTTTGGACAGCTGGACATCGAACTCGACCGGGTAGCACCCGTCGAAGCAGGCTTTACAGAAATTCTCGGCCGGATGGGCAATGCCGGTGGACCCGAGAAGGCCCTCGATGCTGAGATAATGGAGGGAGTCGAGACCCAGGAAGTCCCTGAGTTCGGGGACCGACATCCGGGCGGCGATCAATTCCCCCTTCGTGGAGAAATCGATGCCGTAGTGGCAGGGAAAGCGGTGGGGCGGGCCGGCTACGCGCATATGCACATTATTGACCCCCAACTCGCGCAGGGCCTTCACGCGCGTTCGCGCGGTCGTGCCCCTGATAATCGAATCCTCGATGATCACGATGTCTTTGCCCTTTAACAGGCTCTTGACGGGATTCAACTTGACCCTGACCCCGAAGTCCCGCATGCTTTGCGTGGGCTGGATAAACGTGCGGCCGACATAATGATTGCGGATCATGCCCATCTCGAACGGAATGCCGGAGGCCTCCGAATATCCCAACGCCGCGTAGGTGCCCGAATCCGGAAAGGGCATGACCAGGTCGGCCGTGACCGGGGCCTCCCGGGCCAGGCAGCGGCCATGGGCCTTGCGGGTCAGATAGACGTTTTGGCCGTTGATGGTGCTGTCGGGCCGGGCAAAGTAGATGAACTCGAAAATGCACAGCGACCGCCGGGTTTCGGCATGGGGGGTGATGCTCCGGATGCCGTCCTCATTGATGATGACGATTTCACCTGGTTCGAGTTCGCGGATGTGCTCGGCCTCGATCAAGTCCAGGGCGCAGGACTCGGAAGCCAGCACGTAGTGGCCGTTTAACCGGCCTAGGCACAGCGGCCGGAAACCGTTGGGGTCCTTGATGCCGATCAGCTCGCCCTTGCAGGTCAACACCACCATTGAAAAGGCGCCTTTGATTTTTTTGACGGTGGCGATGAGGGCTTCCTCGAACCCCAGCTTCAAATTTTTTACGAACAGGTGCAGGAAAATCTCGGTATCCATGGTCGTCTGAAAAATCGACCCCGACTCTTCGAGTTCGGTTTTAAGCGTGTGGGCGTTGACGAAATTGCCGTTGTGAGCGACCGCGTAGGATTTGCTGCGGTGATGCACCACAAACGGCTGGGCGTTGGCGAGAATCGAGCTGCCGGTGGTGGAGTAGCGCACATGCCCGATGGCGATGGGGCCTTTCAGCTTTTCGAGCTGGCTGCTGTGGAACACTTCGGACACCAGCCCCATGCCCTTGTGGGCCGTAACCCGGTTACCGTGCAAAACGGCAATGCCGGCACTTTCCTGCCCGCGGTGCTGGAGGGCATAAAGCCCGAAATAGGTCAACCGCGCGGCTTCGGGGTGGCTGTGAATGCCAAATATTCCGCAGGCTTCCCGCGGTTTGTCCTCGGTGTCCGACTCGTGTGGGGTATGCGTCATGTCCTCTTTCCGCTGTAATGACTGGCCAATGTTAGTGTATTAGCACAAAAATAAACCGCGTGTCGAACGGTTCAGGGGGTAAGGTTCAGGGCTTAAGGGTGTAAATCCCCTCTTACCGGCTCAACGGGCAAACGGGCAAAACCGGCTCAACCGGTTCAGCCGTGATAGTCCTGCAAGGCCCGCACGTCGTAGTGACCCTCCTTCAAGGCCGCAATGCCCCGGCACACGGCCCTGGCGCCTGCCAGGGTGGTGGCGTACGGTATCCCGAACTTGATGGCCGCCCGCCGGATCATGTAGCCGTCCTGGCGCGGCGTCTCGCCGCTGCCGGTATTGATCACCAGCTGCACCTCGCCGTTCTTGATCGCATCGACGACGTGCGGCCGGCCTAAAGAGACCTTCTTGACGATTTCAGCCGGTATGTCGTTACCGGTCAGCAGGCGGGCGGTCCCGCGGGTGGCCAGAATTTTGAAGCCGATGGCGTGAAAGCGGGCCGCCACCGGCAAAACCCCGGGCTTGTCCTTGTCCTTGACGCTGATGAAAACGGTCCCGGCGGTCGGCAGCTTCTGGCCGGCGCCGAGCTGGGCCTTGGCATAGGCCCGTCCGAACTGCAGGTCGATGCCCATCACCTCGCCGGTGGATTTCATCTCGGGTCCCAACAGCGTGTCCACATCCGGGAAGCGGTCGAAGGGCAGCACCGCTTCTTTCACCGACACGTGCGCCGGCAGGTATTCGCGGTCGAAACCGAGCGAGGCCAGGGTACGTCCCAGCATCACCTTGGTCGCCAGCTTGGCCAGCGGAACGCCGGTGGCCTTGCTCACAAACGGCACGGTCCGCGAGGCCCGGGGGTTGACTTCCAGCACATAGAGCCGGTTGCCCTTGATGGCGTACTGGACGTTCATCAGCCCGACCACCCCCAATTCGGCGGCCATGGCCTTGGTCGCACGCCTGATCTCGTCCGTCATCGCCTGATCGAGGCTGAAGGGCGGCAGCACGCAGGCCGAATCGCCCGAGTGCACGCCCGCGGCTTCGATATGCTCCATGATGCCGCCGATCACCGTCGTCTGGCCATCGCAGATCGCATCGACATCGACCTCGATCGCCTCTTCGAGGAACTTGTCGATGAGAATCGGGTGCTCCGGCGAGGCCAGAATCGCCAACCGGCTGAAGCTCTCCAAGCCGGCGCGGTCGTAGACGATCTTCATGGCGCGCCCGCCCAGCACGTAGGAGGGCCGCACGATGATCGGGTAACCGATGTCCTCTGCGATCGCCCGGGCCTCGTCAACCGTGTTGGCGGTCCCGTTTTCCGGCTGAACCAGGGCGAGTTTTTTCAGCATGCCCTGGAAAAGCTCGCGGTCTTCGGCCCGATCGATGCTCTCGGGTTGGGTCCCCAATATCGGCACCCCCGCGCGGTGGAGCCCGACCGCCAGATTGAGCGGCGTCTGGCCCCCGAACTGCACGATCACGCCGTCGGGTTTTTCGGTCGCAACGATCTCAAGCACGTCTTCCTTGGTCAACGGCTCGAAATAAAGCTTGTCGGAGGTGTCGTAGTCGGTACTGACCGTCTCGGGGTTGCTGTTGACCATGATGCTCTCGATGCCCTCTTCCCGGAGGGCGAAAGACGCGTGGACGCAGCAGTAATCAAATTCGATCCCCTGCCCGATGCGATTGGGGCCGCCGCCTAAAATCATCACCTTCCGGCCGCTCGACACCCGGGCTTCGTTTTCGTTTTCATAGGTTGAGTAGTAATAGGGCGTGGCGGCCGTGAACTCCGCGGCACAGGTGTCGACCAGTTTGTAGACCGGCTGGATCCCCAGCTCGTGGCGCCGGCTGCGGATTTCGTCCTCGTGGCCGCCGGTCAGAAAGGCCAGCTGAACGTCGGAAAACCCAGCGGCTTTTGCCTGCCGCAGAAGCGGTTCGGAAAGGGCGCCGCCGACCGCCCGCAGGGTTCGCTCGAGGCTGAGAATGTCCTGCAGTTGATACAGAAACCAGGGGTCGATGTGCGTCAAATCGTATATTTCTTCGATCGACATGCCCAGCAGCAGGGCGTAGCGCAGGAAAAACAGGCGCTGGGAATTGGGGATGGCCAGCTTTTGCGCAATTTCAGACTTCGCGGGCAGCGTCTCCGGCGGCCCGTCGACGTCAAAAATGTCCTTGCCGTCAGCGCCGAACCCGTAGCGGCCGATTTCAAGCGACCGGATCCCTTTCTGCCAAGCTTCTTTGAACGTGCGGCCGATGGCCATCGTTTCGCCGACCGATTTCATCGCGGTGGTCAGCACATCGGGGGTTTCGGGAAATTTTTCGAAGGTCCAGCGCGGAATCTTGACCACGCAGTAGTCCAGGGTGGGCTCGAACGAAGCGAAGGTTTCGCCGGTGATGTCGTTGGGGATTTCATCCAGCGTGTAGCCGACCGCCAGCTTGGCCGCGATCTTGGCAATCGGAAAGCCGGTTGCCTTGGAGGCCAGCGCCGAACTGCGCGACACCCGAGGGTTCATCTCCACCACGATCATCTCCCCATCGGCGGGGTTGATGGCAAACTGCACGTTGGAGCCGCCGGTGTCGACCCCTATTTCACGCATGATGGCGATCGCGGCATCGCGCATGACCTGGTATTCGCGGTCGCTCAAGGTCTGGGCGGGTGCCACGGTGATGCTGTCGCCGGTGTGAATTCCCATCGGGTCCATATTTTCGATCGAACACACGATGACCACATTGTCGTTCTTGTCGCGCATCACCTCCAGCTCGAACTCTTTCCAGCCGAGAACGGATTGTTCGAGCATGACCTGGTGAATCAGGCTGGCGTCCAACCCGGCCCGAGTCAGGGTTTCGAGTTCCTCGGGGTTGTAGGCCACCCCGCCGCCGGTGCCGCCGAGGGTGTAGCTCGGGCGCACGATGATCGGAAAGCCGATCGCATCGCTGATCGCCGGAACCTCTTCCATCCTCGTCACGATGCCGCTGCAGGGGATCTTCAGACCGATGCGGTTCATGGCCGTGCGGAACATGTCGCGGTCTTCGGCTTTTTTTATGGACGCCAGCGTCGCACCGATCATTTCGACGCCATACGTCTCCAGAGCGCCCATTCGCGCGACCTCCACGGCGGTGTTGAGGCCGGTCTGGCCGCCCAGGGTCGGCAAGAGGGCGTCCGGGCGCTCCTTTTCGATGATCAGGGCCACCGTCGCGGGTGTAATCGGTTCGATGTAGGTCCGGTCGGCCGTTTCGGGGTCGGTCATGATCGTGGCCGGGTTGCTGTTCACCAGGACCACTTCGAAGCCCTCTTCCTTCAGGGCCTTGCAGGCCTGGGTCCCGGAATAATCGAACTCGCAGGCCTGGCTGATGATGATGGGGCCGGCCCCGATGATCAATATTTTTTTGATGTCCGTGCGCTTGGGCATGGGCTGATCACTTCGCTGTCCGCGTCTGGCTCGCTGGCGGGTTGTCCATCAACTCTTTGAAACGGCCGAAGAGGTAGCGGGCATCGTGGGGACCCGGCGAGGCTTCGGGGTGGTACTGCACCGCAAAGACCGGATAAGTCAAATGCCGAAACCCTTCCAGGGTGTTGTCGTTGAGGTTGACGTGGGTAATTTCGACATCGTGGCCCCTGATGGAGTCCAGATCCACCGCAAATCCGTGATTCTGGGACGTGATTTCGATGCGGCCGGTCGACAGGTTTTTCACCGGCTGATTGGCGCCGCGGTGGCCGAACTTCAGTTTGAACGTTTTGGCGCCCAGGGCCAGGCCGAGAAGCTGGTGGCCGAGGCAGATGCCGAACATCGGACAGACGCCGAGCAGGTCGCGGATCGTGGCGACGGCGCCGGTGACCGGTTCGGGGTCCCCGGGACCGTTGGACAGAAAAATCCCGTCCGGCGCCAGAGCCTTCACCGTCTCGGCGCCGGTGGCCGAGGGCACCACGATAACTTCGAAGCCTTCGGTTTCCAGGCACCTCAGGATGTTGTACTTGATGCCGAAATCAAAGACGAGAACGGCGTGCTTGCGGCCGCGTTGCCGCCAGAGGAAACGATCCAGGGGCCGGCCTTCTTCCAGAAACTCGGGACGGCCGTCGGACCAGTAATAGGCGATGTCCGTGGTCACGGCGGCAGTCAGGTCCAGGCCGGCCATGGTCGGTATGCGGTTGGCCCGCTCGATGAGCGATGCCGGATTAAGATCCCGGGTGGAGACGATCGCCCGCATGGCCCCGGCCGTGCGAATATGGCGGGTCAGGGCGCGCGTGTCGAGGCCCTCGACCCCCAAGACGCCCTGGGCATTCAGGTAGTCGGCCAAAGTGGCGGTGGACCGGAAATTGCTGGGACGCGGCTGGTACTCCTTGATGATAAAAGCGGCCACCTGAATCCGGTTTGATTCGACATCTTCGGCGTTGGTGCCGTAGTTGCCGACCAGCGGATAGGTCATGGCGACCATCTGTCCGCGGTAGGAAGGATCCGTGAGGACTTCCTGGTAGCCGGTCATGCTGGTGTTGAACACCACCTCACCGGCGGCCTCCCCGGGACCGGTAAAGGAGCGGCATTCGAACAATCGGCCGTCTTCCAAGGCCAGCAGTGATTTCATGGCAAGTCTAAGCTTTTTGTGAGGTGTGGCGGCGAGGCCGCTGTCGAAAAGTTTGAATTATTATCAGTTTGTTCTCAAAGATGCAAGCGGCGGTTGGTCGGTTTTTTTTCCCAGGATGGTATCTTTAAGCAAGTCCCGGGACGCCCCCGACCCGGTTGCCTTATAGACGATTGAGTTCGTCGAGCAGGCGGTCCATGGCCTTGTTGGCCGCAATGAAACGGGCGGATTGCTCCAGCATGGCCGCCGGTTCCTGAACATAGGAGCTGCCGTCGAGTTCGCCGCGGCAGTGAAAAATGAGCCGTTCAAGGCTGCTTGGGGTGGCCTCGAGGTGAAACTGCAGGCCGACGACACGGTGGTTGAAAACAAAGGCCTGGTGGTCGCAGGCCTCGCTTCTGGCCAGGTGCACCGCACCGCCCGGCAGATCGAAGGTGTCGCCATGCCAGTGGAGCACCGGCAGTTTGTCGGGCCAGGCGGCCGCCACGCCGAGCTTTTCGGCCGCGGCGGTTTTATAAATCGGAAACCAGCCGATCTCGCGCTGGCGGTTGGTTTTAACGGCCGCGCCCAATGCATCCGCAATAAGCTGGGCCCCCAGGCAGATGCCGAGAACGACCCGGCCGGCGGCAATCGCCCGCCGAATGAAGTTTTTCTCTTCGCCCAGCCAGGGATAGGCCGCTTCTTCGTAGATGTTCATCGGCCCGCCCATGACAACCAGCCAGTCAACATCTTCGAGCGCCGGCAGAGCGTCGTTTTGGAAAAGCCGTGTGGCACTGATCTGAAACCCGGCCCGGCCGGCCCAGGCCGCAATCGACCCGAGCCCTTCGAAGGAGACGTGTTGCAGATAATGGAGTCGTTTCATGGTGTGGCCGATACCTCCGGGGTCCGTTTGCCCCGTTTGGCCCGTTGAGCCGGTTTGGCCCGCTGAGCCCGTTTTGTCCATTGAGTTCCGCTATTAAGGGAGTGAGTCGTTTGGTCGGTTTATTGAGTTTATTGGGTTGTGAGGTTGACGAATTCAATCTA